>JBKPSC010000464.1:0-9831 GCA_046734915.1 Acidobacteriota bacterium
CACCACGGCCGCGACGACGCCACCGGCGGCGCCCGCAGCCAGCGACTGCGGATCCACGTGAAGGGTCAGGGCCGTGGTGCCAACCGCGTCGACCCATCGTGTCGTGAGGGCGGTCATCAACTGCGACGCGTAAGCAACAGCGCCGAGGACGCCGAGCAGACTGCCGGCGACGGCCAGCAGCAATCCTTCGGTCGCGAACAGCCGGCGGATGGCCGCCGGCGAGACGCCGACCGAGCGAAGCAAGCCGACTTCGCGAACGCGCTGTTCGACGCCAAGCTTGAAGAACAGCACCACGAGCACAAGCGCGGAAACGACGAGGAAGAAGCTGAAGTAGACGAAGTACTCCCCGAAGTCGGTCGCGCCCTGCGACGCGGCCATCCCTTCGGCTCGGACGTCTCGCACGACGACACCGAACTCTGCCGGCATGATGACAGATTTGAGCGCGGCCGACACCGGCCCGAGCATCTCGAAGGCCGCTTCGCCCGGTCCGGGGGCGAGCCGGATCGACGTGAGCGCCCCGTACCGCGAACCCCAGAGGGCCCGCGCGTCCTCGATCCGCACGAACGCCTTCGGGGTCGTTCGATAACGCTCCCAGTACTCCTCGTCGATTGGCCGCACGCGGCGGAGATCGAGCGGGAACGGCGGATCCCAGTCGCGCAGGCTGGCAGTGTTGCTGATGCCTGGATACTCGGGTGCCAGGTCGCGGCTGCCAGCCTCGATCGGCACGCGGCCGGCCACACGGAACTCCGCGCGCCGGGTTACCAACTGACCGGGCTCCTGCCAGAGATAGAAATCCATCGACAGGCGATCGCCGATCTTGGCGTCGAGCTCCCGCGCGGCCCAGTCGTTGAGCACGATCGGCGGTCCTTCAACCGAGGCCTGTGTGTTCGCTCCTGCCGCGACGGACTCCAGGTCGAGACCGGTCACGAGGGAATATGGAATCTCTCGATTGCCAACCCGCATCGTATTCGCGAGATAGGTGAAGACCTCGGTGCGCGCCGATCCGATTGAGGCGCTGGCGATCGCACGCCGCTGGCGATCGTCGACGAGCCCGGCCGCCGACCCGACAATCACCGACCGCCCGTCGTCGGACACGCGCGTGGTGAGGCCTACGTCTTGCGGCTCGATGGCCGCCTCGAGCAGGCCGTTGGCGTCTTCGAGATCGGCGCCGGCCTGCGCGGCGCTTCCGTCGCGTCGCTTCAACAGGATGGCGTTGACCCGCGAGCTCACTTCCAGCTCGGTGCGCAGCCGGTCTAGCGGCACGAAGACGGCCATCACGTCGCCCTGGCTGGCGTCGAGCGCGAACTCGCCCATCGACGAGGCATCGAGCACCGAGTGCGTGGTCACGCGCAGCGTCCGTCCCACATCGTCTTTGCGACTGTGCAGCGACTCGAGCGGGATGTCGGAAGGCCGCTGAACGCGCACCAGAATCGTGGCGCCGGGTTGAGCCTGAATTTCACCGGCGAGCGCCGGACTCAGCGCCACCTCCCGCTCACCGAGCGGCACCGGGGCCACACCGTGAAAACGCCAGAATCGATCGTCGACGCCGTAGACCTTGACGCGGCCGGCGCGTCGGCCGCTCTGCTGTTCGGTGACGACCCCCTCGGCCACGATGAGCGGAGCGGCTCCCGCGAATGCATTGGCGAATTGCGTCTGTGCAGCGATGTCCGCGGCGAGCTGTTCCCGTACGAACAGCGGCGACGTGACGACGAGATCGGTGGCGCCGAGCCGCGTCCGGACGAGATCGGCCAGGCTGGCACGAACGGAGTGACCGACGAGGAGTGCGCCCGACAGCACCGCGACGGCAGTGGCCACCCCGAGGAGGACGGCCAGGTTCGTCCGCCAGTAGTAGACAAGGCTGCGTCCGACGAGACGCCGGAAATCCATGGTCCTAAGCTCGTCGCCGGCTCGGCTCGACTCCGGGAGGCATAGGGACGACCAACGTCGCCACGCCAAGCAGCGCGACAACAACGGCGAGCGAATAGAAAGCGGCGCCGTAAGATCCGGTGGCGTCGACGCTCATGGCCAGCAACAGCGGACCGATTGCCGATGCCAGGACCGTCATCGCCTGCGCACCGCCCTGAATGCGTCCGAGCTCCGCGGGTCCGTACGCCCGGCCCCAGAAGCTGAAGAACACGACCATCACGAAACCGCCGCCGATACCCATCGCCACAGCCTGCATCATCACGTGGGCGACCGTTCTGACGTGAACGAGTGCAACCAGCCCGGCGCTCAGAATCACCAGCGCCGCGAGCAGCACTGATCGCAGCGAACCGCGATCGGCAAGTCCTCCGGCAGCGAAGTTGCCGACCAGCCCGGTGACGGCCGTCACCGCCAGCGCCGTGTAGTACACGTCGGGCGAGAATCCGCGTTCGGCAAGGATCGATTCGTTGAACAGGCCGATGCCGGACGCGATCAGGCCGTACGCCGAGCTCGCCAGCGCGACGACCCAGAACGCCGGCGAGCGCAGGGCCGTCCGGAGTCCGACTGAATCCAAGGCGTTGTGCTCGAGGTCGGACCTGACTGGCTCA
The DNA here is from genome assembly GCA_046734915.1 of Acidobacteriota bacterium. Lineage (GTDB taxonomy): Bacteria > Acidobacteriota > Vicinamibacteria > Vicinamibacterales > CAVVIG01 > VFZL01. The sequence continues at coordinate 2,532 of JBKPSC010000464.1, forward strand.
CCGTCCACTTCGAGCCCGATCGTCTCGGGAGACGAGCGATCGACCAGCCAGGCAAGCGGGGCCAGCACCGCCAGCAGAGCGATGCCGACAACTGCCCAGGCCGCGCGCCAGCCGCGCGACAGGATGAGTGCGCCTACTGCCGGGAACGCCAGCATGAAACCGATGCTCATGACGAGCGCGTAGATGGCCATCGCCATCGTCAACCGCCGGCGAAACCACTTGCCGACCATGGCCAGGCTGACGATCGACAGCGCGCTCTGCCCGATTCCACGGGTCAACGTGACGGCAACAAACAGCGTGGCCGCGCCCGACACCCGACTCATCGCCACCACCACCGTACCGAGGGCGACGGCAATCGTCGTGAGCACGATGCGGCTGCCATGGCGATCCATCCACTTGCCGATGCCGAGACAGAAGAGCCCACCCAGCAATGTCGCAGCCAGATTGATTTGAGCGTACGCCACACGGCTGACGCCCAAATCCCGCAGTAGCGGTTCCGTGATGAGGCCCAGTCCCTGCGTCCGGCCCGGCAGGGTGCCGACCATCGCGAGCGCGGCGAGCCCGAGCACCACCCAGCCGTAGTACAAGCGCGACGCGCGGGGAGCAGGCCACGTGCGAACGCCAGCGTCAGCCACGAGCCGCCTCGACGGGCGCCGACAACGGGCGCAGATGGCGGTCGCGCAATTCGAAGCGGATTGGGAACTGCGCGGCAAGACCTGAGCTGTGCGTCACCACGATGAGAATGGTGCCCTGCTGCCGATGGAGCTCGAGGAGCAGACTGGCGACCGATTCCGCCGTGCCCGGATCGAGATTGCCGGTCGGCTCATCGCACAGCACCAGGCGGGGCTGGCGGATGAGCGCGCGCGCGATCGCGACGCGCTGCTTCTCGCCGCCGGAGAGCTCGGCGGGGCGATGCTCGATTCTGGTCGTGAGGCCGACGCGATCGATGAGGGTCCGGGCGCGCGCGAGATCGGTCTCGCGGTCGCGGCGCTCGGCCACGAGCGTCGGCACGAGCACGTTTTCGAGCACCGAGCATTGCGGCAGCAGGCAATGATCCTGGAAGACGAAGCCAATCGCGCGATTGCGAAAGTCGGCGATGGCCGCCGCACCGAGCGAGAAGGGATTCTGACCATCCAGGGTCACCGTGCCCTGTGTCGGCGGCTCGAGGGCGCCCAGAACGTAGAGCAGCGTGCTCTTGCCGCTGCCGGACGGACCGGTCACGGCTGCGGCGCTGCCCGGAGTGAGCGACAGATTCACGTCGGCGAGAATCGAGAGCGGTCCGCGCGGGGTCGCGTACTCCTTGCTGACGTGCAAGACCTGGAGCACGGCTACGCCACCGATGCACTGGCGGCGAGCGGCCGGCCGGCCACCACTGTCTTGAACACGTCGAGCAGACGATCGGCCGAACGTGCGATCGTGTAGTGCTCGCGAACGCCGGCCAGCGCCCGCTCGCTCAGGGCCTGGCGAAGCTCGGGGTCCGACCACAACGCATAGAGCCCGTCGGCCAGACTCTGCGGATCGTCGACGTCCACGAGGAGGCCGCCGCCGGTCTTCTCCAGCACCTCGACGAAGGCGCCGCGCCGCGGCTGCACGACCGGCACACCAGACGCCATCGCCTCGATGAGAAACATGCCCTTCGGCTCGTCGTACGTCGCGGGTACCGAAAGCACGTCGAGGCTGCGCAGGTAGTCGAGCTTCCCCTGCCGATCGAGCTCTCCCTCGTAGCTGAACTCGTGCGCGAGGCCGGCGGACGCGAGTGATTCACGCACCTGGTCCAGATACGGCGTGGCACCTGGAGCGATGTATCCGGCCGCACGCAGGCGTGCCGGCGCAGCGCCGATCCGGCGCCGGAAAAGCGCGTACGCCTGCGCCAGGACGTGCAGGCCCTTCTCCGGCGCAATCCGCGCGAAGTACCCGACCGTGAACGCGCCCGGTGGCCTCGCTGCGCGGTCGTACCCCTCCAGCCCGATGCCGAGTGGCACGACGGCCACGGCGTGGCACGGGATCTCCAGCAACTCGCTCATGAATGCCGCACAGTAGTCACTGACCGCGATGAAGCGATCGACGTGACGGACCTGGTCGCGGATCAGAGCAAGAGCCCGCTCGCGATAGTGAGGCAGCAGGCCGTTCAGGAACAGCTCCTCGCCCTGGAGCGTGCAGCACACCGGCCGGTCGACGGCACGCTTCAACGGCTCGGCCAACGCGACGAGCAGCGAGTTGGGGATATTGATGACGTCGGGAAGTGGCTCGGCGCGGATCCAGTCGACCAGCTTGTCGAATTCCTTCCGCAGGACGCCCGACTCTCCCTGGAGCATCGAGATCGTCATCTCGCCCAGCAGGCTGGCGTCGGTCGACACCGCGCGGCGGGCAAACGCCGAGATGACGCGCGGCGAGTCCCACAGCCGATCCAGCAGCCACGGTGTTTTGCGGAACAGCGCTGAGTGCTGCTGGAGATAGACGCTGATGCCGCCGAACAGCACGCGCGGCGCGCTCACGTTCGGCTCGTCGGTTCGCGTGGGCGTGTAAATCGGCACGAGCGACACGTCGTGTCCCCGGGCGATCAACTCGGCGGCGAGTGCGTTGTCGCGGAAGCAGCTTCCGCAATACATCCCTGCGGCGCCGGCGGTGATCGAAAGAATCCGCATGATCGACTGTCCAGTTCACACGGCGATCGCCGCCTGCTGAAAGGCTCGCGGGCGGAACAGGAACTCGACAATGTTGCCTTCGTGCGGCTGGAGCCAGTTCAACGCCGTTGTCGGCACCGGCCCGAAGTTCAGGCGATCGATGTGGACGGCGTCGAGCAGTCGCCGCCGCAGCGCCCCGTCGCCGGTCAGAGCCGTGCACACGAGCGTGGGGCCGATGGCGTCGACCATCTTGGCTTCGTCGCAGCGGACCACGCTTACGAAGGGGAACATGTACTCTCGATGCGCCGCTGGCGACTCGGGCGAGTCACAGTGAAGCACCGTCGGCAACAGGTAGTCGGCCCGTCCGTCCCGCACGTGGCGGCTGCCGCCGCGATGGCGAGCGGTGACGTCGGCCACGCCCGGCTGCGCGGCATCGGCGTCAATGGCCTGCGCAATCGCGGCGGCCGCTCCGGGGACGGTGAATGCGGCCAGCATCGCGTCGGGATGATCAGGCGGCAGCGGACGGATTGCGGCGACACGTGCCGCGATCGCCTCGGCGATGTCGTTGGTGTGGCGGCTCGCCCAGATGCCTGACGCGTTGATGCACCCCCGGCCACCGTTGTTGACGACGCTCTCGACGAAGAGCTCGAGGTGGTCCTCCCAGCGATCGACGAGATCGTCGCCGATGACAATCTTGGAGAATCCGGGCCCGTGCACCTGGACACGGGGGTTGCCCCGGTGCTGATCGACCGCCGACTGCCCGCCGAATATCAGACTCCGATTGCACTTCTCGAGGACGGCCGCACCGACATCGTGCTGGCCGGGATAGATAGAAACGGCCTCGCGGGGGATGCCGGCGGCGAATAACGCCTCGGCGATGCGATACGGTGTCCACGGTTCCTGTGACCCGGGCTTCAGCACGAGGCCGAGCTGGAGCGGGATGACCGGCAGCCACAACGTGTGAACGCCCGGTGAGTTCGACGGCAGGACGAGCCCGAGAACGGGACTCTGTGCCTGGTAGCTGATCGGCACGCCGCGCTCCTCGCCGTGGCCCGAGGTGAGCACGTCGAAGTCGAGCTCGCGGGTCAGCGCCGTGAGAATCCGCCGCATCTCGGTCAGCACGAACCCGTTCTTCTTCATGTTCGCGCGCGCCAACCGCTCGGGCAGACCGGTGGTGGCCGACTGCGCGCGCACGAACTCGTCGGGTGCCTGCATGCCGTCGCCCATCGGCAGCGAGGCGTTGAGATAGAGATCGCCCGCCTGCGCGACTCGCCCGATCAGATCGTCAATGGGAATGGCCCGCAGCGCGTCACGCGCCTGCTGGGCCTTGCGCATGTCGCGCTGCACGAGCCCGCCGTTCGCCCGGCTGATCCGCGCGATCGGCTCGCCGGTCGCAAAGTGTGACAGCTCGTCGACTTCCATGCTCGCGTAGGGCTGGCCCCAGCGCAGCGCGGAGATGGTCAGCATCAGTAGACTCCGACCGTCGTACTCGCGGCGAACGCGTGGAAGGGCCGGACGCCGCTGATGCCGTCCCAGGGATAGCGCTCGTCGGGCGGCTCACGCTCGCCCTCGTCTCGTTCGAGAAATCCGGGCACGAAGAACTCGCGGGTGAGCGTCGTCAGCTTGACGCGTCCGGTCTTGCCGTAATCGACGAGCCGATCCGGGTCGTCGAAGTCCACGACCTCGATGGCCGCCCGCGGCTGCGGCGCGTAGTACGTGATCTTGTAGTTGTTGTGCGGCCCGGTCGACGCGCTCGCGGCCAGCCCCATCAGCGTGTTGCCGTAAGTCGGCGTCATGTACGCGCCGTCGAGCAGTTCCTCGTGCGCGAATCGATTCCACTGCGGCGTGAACTCGGTGCCGCCCGAAAAGATGCCGGAGATCCCCATCTTGCGAATAGTCGTGCCCATCGATTCGAGCCTAAGCGCGAGCGCTTCGAGCAGCTTCGGCGTGGTGAACATGCAGCGGATGTCGTGATTGGCCTGCAGGATCGTGACTGCTTGATCGATGACGTGGTCCTTGTAGGCCTGCAGGTGATCGTGCCAGCCCTTGTTGATCAGCTTGATCACCCAGCGCGGATCGAGGTCCACGCAGAAACAGATGCCGCCGCGGAACTGCGCGAGGTGCTCGACCGACAGCCGGAGACGCCGCGGGCCCGAAGGACCAAGCATCAGCCAGTTGGAACCCCGCGGGAACTTGTCGTCCGGCAGCGTGGCGCTGAACAGCTCGTAGTCGGTCCGGAAGTCGTCACACGCGATGCGCGTTTTCGGGATGCCGGTCGTCCCGCCGGTCTCGAAGACATAGACCGGCTTACCGGCCAGCCCTTTCGGCACCCAGCGCTGAACGGGTCCACCGCGGAGCCACTCGTCTTCGAACGGGCCGAGCCGGCGAAGGTCGGCGAAGGTGGTGACGCGGTCGCGGGGGTCCCAGCCGAGGCGGGACCGGTAGTCGAGCCAGAACGGACAGCCCGTCTCCGGGCTGAAATGCCATGCGACCGTCTCACGTACCTGGGCGTCGAGCGCGGCGCGGGCGATTTGGAGCTGTTCCTGCGACGGGGAGCCGGCGGCGGACGGAATAGTCATCGACCGGAGTATAGCCTCCAGTAAGCTACGCGAACTGGGAAGGCGGTACGGGTCAAAGCCCGGGCGCCGCCGCGTCAGTCTGTAGACACCTCATGAATGCACTGCTGTCTGTCCTCATTATTTCGTTGCTCTATCTGCTGCACCAGGACGTGTGGTTCTGGCGTCAGGCGCGGCCGCTCGTGTTCGGCGTCCTGCCGATCGGCCTCTTCTACCACGCGGCATTCACGGTCGTGACCTCTCTCGCCCTGGCCCTGCTCGTCAAGCTGCTGTGGCCGGCGCTCGAACCCGAAAGGTCCTCCGAGGAATGATCGCGGCGGCTGTCGTGTTCGCCTACCTGGCGGTCGTGGTGTATATCGGCGCGTTCGCATTCAGGACGCGGCCGGTCGCCGGAGCCGAGGACTATTTTCTCGCCGGCCGTTCGCTGGGGCCGGCGGTGTTCCTGCTGTCGTTGTTCGGCTCCAACATGACGGCGTTCTCCATCCTCGGCGCTTCCGGCCACGCCTTCGCCAACGGCATCGTCACCTACGGCCTGATGGCATCGTCTTCGGCGCTCGTGATTCCGGTCTGCCTGCTCGTCATGGGCACCCGCCTGTGGGCGCTCGGCAAACGCCACGGATTCATGACTCCGGTGCAGATGTTCCGGGACCGCTGGGAGTGCGGGCACATCGGCACGGTGATCTTTGCCGTTCAGACGGTGCTTCTGATTCCGTACATCATCATCGCGGTCATCGGCGGCGGCACGACGCTCGCCACGGTAAGCCGCGGTGCGGTCCCGTTCTGGCTGGGCGGGGCCATCGTGTCGCTCGTCGTGATGACCTACGTGTTCCTCGGCGGCATGCGCGGCACGGCCTGGGTGAACACGTTTCAGACGCTGCTCTTCCTGCTGTTTGGTGCGATCGCCGTCACCGTCGTCGGCGCCGGTATGGGCGGCTTTGGCCGGGCCATGGAAGCGATGCTCGACTCGCCGGCCACTGCGCCTTTGCTCACACGAGAACGCGTGTCGCCGCTGTATTTCCTGAGCTACACGTTCATCCCGCTCTCGTCGATCGTCTTTCCGCACATCTCGATCTTCTGTTTGACCGCGAAGCGGCCCGCGCACTTCAAGAAGACCATCGTGCTCTACCCGATCTGCATGATTCTCATCTGGCTGCCATCGGTCTTCCTGGGCGTGGTGGCCAACCAGGCGACGACCGTGCCGGCGATCCAGAGCAAGCTCGCCGCGCGCGCTGAGCTCGCGCGATCGGGACCGGCGCAGGATGTGGACGTTCGCGATCGTCTCCGGGCCGAGGCTGGTGGCGACGACGTGATTCTGCGGCTCGTCGAGGGCTACGCGCCGGCGTTTCTCGCGGCGCTGCTCGCAGCGGCGGTGATGGCCGCGGTGATGGCCAGCGATTCGCAGATCCTGGCGTTGTCGACGATGTTCACCGAGGACGTGTTCGCCTACTATGGCGGCACCAGGCGTTACGGCGACGCAGTACAGGTCCGCACCGGCCGCCTGTTCGTGATTGTGATCACCCTGGTGGCGTATCTCATCGCCCTGCGAATTCCACAGTCCATCTTCGATGTGGCCACGCAGTACGCGTTTGCCGGCTACGCCGCGCTGTCGCCGCTCGTAGTCGCCGCGCTGTTCTGGCGCGGCAGCACGCGGTGGGGGGCGTTCGCCAGCACGGCGTGGACGGCGGCGGCGGTGGCGGCGGTCGCCATCGTGCAGAACGTCGTGCCAGCACCGCCACCGGGCCTGGCCGTCCCGATTCTGAGCGTCGGCGGCGTAGAGGTGGTGACGCGCGCCGCAACCGGGGCGATGGTCTTCGGACTGCTGCCGGTGGTGCCGATGACGCTCATGTCGGCGCTCCTGATGGTCGTCGTATCGATGCTCACGCCGCACGCTCGTCCCGGAAGAGCGACGCTGGCGAAATACTTCGCCGGGTAAGGACGTATTGACGCGCATGACAGCTCCTGCCTCGGCGGCTCCGCTCACTCCCCTCCAGTGGACCATCTGCGCCGTCGCCGCGCTGGGGTTCGCCTTCGACTCGTACGAGCTGCTGATGCTGCCGATCATCGTGCGGCCGGCGCTGGCCGATCTGCTCAAGGTTCCGC
>JBKPSC010000465.1:0-15027 GCA_046734915.1 Acidobacteriota bacterium
GGGGATCACGACTGGGCGCGCGGGCATTTTCTCGACTACGTGCGCAGTTTCGGACCGCTGCCGGCGCTGAGATGCGGGGCGCAGCCCTACGGCGTTCTTCCCGTGACATCGCTCGATCTCTGGCAGCCCGCAGACTCCGGCGCCGGCCCGCAGGAAGCCTGGCTGAAAGGCATGCTGCTGTCGCTGCGTGATTCCGTCTGGCGGCCGGCCGCGGCGTCGGTGGCGCGCATCGGCAACCGGCAGGATCCGCCCGACCCCGATGCCGATCTCAACGACGTGATGCGCACCGATGCGGTCTCGCACGCGTACCGCACCCGCAACGTCTTCGGCACGCACTTCCTCCAGCACCTGTATCACTTCCTGGCCTCGTCCGTGCCCGGCAGCGACCCGGCGCAGACGGCGCTCCTTGAGCAGCTCGGTGTCACGTGGCGGCCGCGGCTCTCGCGCCTGCGCCACGCAGGTTGGCAGCGGAACGTGATTGCGCCGCTCGTGCAGACGGGCGAAGTCTCGCCGTGGGCGAAGCTCGAGCCGAACTACATCTCCTCGCTCCTCGGCGAAACCCGAATTGACCAGTTGGTTCTCGCCAGGCCAGACCCCGCGAACACCACCTTTACCACCAGCCTTCTGCAGATGCTCCTGCGCCACGCGTTGCTGCGAGAAATCGCCTGCGCCGCCGCGCGGCTCCAGGCCGCCGAGTCCGGCGAAGATCTCGTTGCCCTTCTGCGCGACGTGGAGATGGTCGATCTGGTCTCGGGCGCGCCGCCGACGGTGCACTGGAAACGTCTGCTCGAACGGAGGCTGACCAGCACCAACGGCCAGACAATCCGCGAGTTCCTCGAACGGCAAACCGACTTCACCAGTCCACCCCTCGCCGCGCTCGGCGAATTCCGAACGAGTCTGACCCACCTTCAGGACCTGGACAGCGAGGCGCTGCTGCTCCTGATGCAGGGAACCCTCGACCTCTCGGCGCATCGCCTCGACGCGTGGGTGACGTCGCTGGCCACCAGGCGTCTCGCCGCGATGCGGACCAGCGGTCCGGCGGGCCAATACATCGGCGCCTACGGTTGGGTGGAAAACCTCAAGCAAATTCCGGCGGGCATGGCAAAGGCGGTTCCGGTGTTACCGACCGGAGAGCCGGGACCCTTGCAAACCGCGGCGAACGACAGCGGGTTCATTCACGCGCCGTCGATGACGCACGCGGCGGCCGCAGCGTTGCTGCGCAACTCTCATCTCGGTCCAACCGGCCTACCGAAGGCCGATGGCCCGTTCGCGATCGATCTCTCGTCGCGGCGTGTGCGCGAAGCGAACCGCCTGCTCGACGGGATGCGGCAGGGACAGCCGCTCGGCGCGCTCCTCGGTTACCGCGTCGAACGCCTGCTCCACGAGACGCTCGTGGACAACGGCCGCAGCCTGGATCGCTTCATCGCGCCGCTGCGGCGGGTAGCGCCGCTGACGGCTCGATCGACCGCGCTGACCCCGGCGCCCCTGGAAACCATCGCTGCCAACAACGTCGTCGACGGCCTGGTCCTGCACCGTCGATGGAACGAGGAACGCGCCGCCGTGCTCACCGAGCTGAACAAAGCCGGCATGGGCACCAGCGATCTGACGACGATCACGTCGATCATGGAGACGCTGGCCGACGCCATCGACGGCCTGAGCGACGCGCTGACCGCCGAATCGGTCTACCAGATGGTGCGCGGCAACACGTCGCGGACGGCCAGCACGCTCGCCGCAATCGCGCAGGGCGATGCGCCGCCGCCGGAGCTCGAGATCGCGCGGACGCCGCGGACCGGCACGTCGATCACGCATCGCGTGCTGCTGCTCATGAGCGGGCCGAACGTGAACACGCCAGGCTGGCTCGGCGCGGATGCCGCCGTCCGCTCGGCGGCCGAGAAGATGCTCAACTTCTGGGCCTTCAAGCTGCTCGGCGACGGCACGAAGATTCGGTGCACCGTCGAACGCCTCGACAACGAGACTGGCGCGGTGGCCGAGACACGGGCCTTCCCGCTCAGCGAGTTGGGGATCGCGCCGCTCGATGTGGTCTACGGGGTCGAAGCCACCAACGCGAGCGTGCAAGCCGACGTCGCGGCGAGCGAGCTCGAACAACGGGTCCTCTATCACGCCAGGCGCCGGACCGGCGGCTTCGATCCGCTCGCGACGCTGCGGCTGCGGCACGCGCGGCCTGCCGATCTCGCGGCCGGCGAGATCACGTTGTTCGACGTGCTCGAACAGGCGCGCAACATCCGCCGGTTGCTGCAGGTAGCGCGGGGCGCCGATCACGAGGACCTCAATCCGCCAGAACGGACGGCGCAAGGTGCCGTTGACCTTGCTGATCTCGAAGCGCGTGTCGTGAAAGCCGAGAACGCGCTGAACGCCGCGCACACCGCGCTGGTCAACCTGATCGCCCGAATCTCGACGACGACCACGGCGGAGATGCTGCGCGGCGCGCTCTTGAAGCTCGGCGGGTTCGGGATGGCACCGGCCGTCCCGGTGAGCGCCGCAGGCGAGGGCGCGGAGATCGTGGCTTCGCTCGCCCGTCAGGGCAAAGCGTTGTTGAAGATAAGCGGCGCGCGATTGGATCCGGGAGCGGGCCTGCGCGCGCAGTCCCCGGCGGCGGACGCTCGAGGACGCCGTGAACAGCTCGTCGCGCGGATGCGCGCGGTCTTCGGACCCGGGTTCGTCGTATTGCCGCGGTTCACGCTCGACGGCACCGGGGCGGCCGAGTTCTCAGCGGCGCTCGCCGCGAGCGCCACCGTCCAAGCCGGTGATGCCTTGGCCGCGCACACCTGGTTCGCGCGATGCGCACGGGTGCGCGACGGCGTGGCGCACATCGGCGGTTGCCTGCAACGGGCGGAGGTTCTCGGCACCGGCACGCGTCTGAACCTGAGCGTCGCCCAGCTGCCGTTCGATGCGGACGAGCGCTGGGCCGGGTTGCCGCCGGCACCCGGCAAAGCGATCCCGCCGAGCAAGCTGTCCCTCGTCGTGCAGACCATCGGTCCGATCACCGCCACGCAGGTGTTGACCGGCCTGCTGGTCGACGAGTGGGTGGAAATCGTGCCCAGCGCCCAGGAGACCACGGCCCTCGCCTTCCAGTTCGACGCGCCGGACGCATGTGCGCCGCAGAGTGTGCTCATCGCCGTGCCGCCGGTGCCGGGTCAGGATTGGACCACCGAGACGCTTCGGCGCGTGCTGATGGAAACGCTGGATCTGGCGAAGCTGCGGGCGGTGGATACCGAGGCGCTTGGTGTGGCGGCGCAGCATCTTCCGGGCCTGTACCTCGCGTTCAACACCGAGGACCATGCCGTGTCCACGGACTTCGCCCCGCTAACACATTGAGAGGGTCGCGTCATGCCTCCGCCCCAGCTATTCTTCAACATCACCCTGCCGCCAAGCCCGCTCTCTCCGGTGGACCGCACGTTCCAGATGCGGGGCAACATCTCGTGGCTGTTCGCACCGGCGAACTGGTCGCTGGACAGCCGGACCGTCACCGTGCAGTTCGGGCCCGGCGGTTCGACGGTCTCGGCGGCATTCACCGATCAGGTCAACTGGCAGTGCACGGGTACTGTGTCTCCATCCACGCCCTGGGGATCGATGGTCCAGGTGACGATTAGTGCGCAGGCCAGGTTTCGCATCGTCATTCCGCTCGGGCCCACGAGCTTTTCCACGCTGAACGTCTCGAGCACGTTCATGGTGCGGTTGTTTCCGCCGGTTGCACCGACCATCAGTCTGGGTCCGTTCGCCACGCCGATCGTCGCCCGCGAGCTGCCACTGAGGTTCGCGTTTCAGGGATCGGCAACCAGTCCGCAGGCGCCGATCTCAGTCGTGCAGTACAAGGTGGAGGGCGGTGCATTCGCCAATGCGGAGAACGTGACCGGCAACTGGGCGCAGTTCCGCATCATCCTGCCGCTGCCGCCGACCACACCGGGCAACGAGCACACCCTCACCATTCGCGCGATCGACACGTTCGGCACGACCGGCGAAATCGCCGTGCCCGTGGCGGTTCAGCCCGATCCGCCGATCGTGGTGCCGCCCGGATCGAAGACGACGTTCTCCGGCGCGCCGACGACTTCTTCGATCACGAGCTGGACGAGGCTCGAACCGCAGTCGGCTGATGCCGACATGGGCACGAGTTCGAGCGCACGTGTGTTCGACCCGTTATGGATGCTGACACGGCAATGGCAGATGGGAGAGTTTCAGGGTGAAGACGCGGGCACGCCGATCCAGGCACGGGTACGCGCGACGAGCGCCGTGCTCACGAGGCGTTTTCTCGGAGAGGCGCCGAAGCCGACCGGGCCGAACCCGACGGTCGTGCCGGCGCAGACGTACGACGCAGCGCGAACGCCGCTCGAGGTGCTCGTGGAACGTCGGCCGATGCGTGCGGTCAACGAGAAGGACGCGCGGATGGTGCCGTTTGCGGTCGAGTCCGGAATGCACTTCCTGCGCCTGCTCGACCTGCAGCAGCCTTCGAAGAGTTATCGTCCGGCGTTCGTCGCGCGGTTCGGACTTCAACCGCTCGAGCCGACCCAGACGCCGCTCCTGGATGACGCCACCTCGCGCTACATGCAGTCGATGGCCGGTCGCGCGGTCGACGGACGCCAGCTGGCGGTTGCACTACGCCGCGTCGGTCCCGTGCAGCTGGCCGCTGACGCTTCCCTGAACATCGCCTTCGAGGATCGCGCGGAGGTGCAGACCGCCGCGACGGCGTGGCTCGAGTGGTACGACGCGATGTGCAGCGAGCCCGCGGGTGCGGCCGATGAGGCGTGGAATCCGCCGCGCCTCGAATACGCCTTGTCGGTCGGTGCACGCCTCTCAGCGGACGCTCGAGACGAGATGACCTTTTCGGCGACCGAGATCGATGGCCCGATCGACTGGAGCTCGTTCGACGTCGAGGCGGGACTGTCGCTCACCTCGGCGTCCGATTCGAACGTGACGTCGCTCGTCGAAGCGGTGATTCCGGCCCCGATCGGTTTCCCGGGAGCTCCTGCGCCGCGCTTCTGGGAGATGGAAGACGCCCGCCTCGCCTACGGCCTGGTGGCGGTGGGCCGGACCGACCTGGCGCATTTGCTGATGATCGAGTACGCGAGCGCCTATGGAAACGACTGGTTCGTGCTGCCGCTGACGCTGCCGGTTGGATCGGTCACGCGCGTCGACTCGCTGGTGGTGACCGACACGTTTGGCGTTCGCAGCCTCGTCCGGCCGCTGAACGACCCGGCGCTGCCGCCGGCGTTCTTCTCGATGTGGCAGCCGTCGCTGAAGCGGCGAGCGACCAGCGCCGATCCACAGATGGTCGCCAACCGGTTCTTCCTGCCGCCGACGCTCAGCCGCACGCTCGACAGCGGGCCGCTCGAAGACGTGCTGTTCATGCGCGACGAGATGGCCAACCTTGCCTGGGCCATCGAACGGACGGTCGAGAGCCCGATCGAGCAGCCGGCCCAATGCTACGACGCGCGTGGCTCCGCCCCGCGTCCTCCCGCACCGAACAACACCCCACTGCCGCGGTACCTGCTGTCGTCAGAGGTGCCGCACAACTGGATTCCGCTGTTGCCGGTCCAGGTGCCGAACCCGCTGCAACCGAACGCGACCGGCCAGATCCTCTCGCGGTTGAAACGCGGCGCCGTTCTGCAGACTGACGGAACGACGACACGGCATGCGGCAACGGGCGAGGTGCTCCGCAGTGTCGCGGATCTTCTGCTGTACGACGAGGAGGTGCCGCGCGAGGGCGCGCGGATCACGCGTCAGCGCCGGCTAGCGCGCTGGATCGATGGATCGACGTGGCTGTGGACCGGATTCCGGAGCCACGTCGGACAGGGCGAAGGCGCGAGCGCGTTGAGGTTCGATCAGCTCATCGAGCCGCGCGCGACCTCGAATGAGCCCTAACAAGGCCATTGAGACTCAGGAACGTATTCGGTTAGCCTTCCCGGAAGATTCGCGACTGCAGGTGATCGAGAGTGCAGGAGGGAACGATGAGGACGACGGCCAGTCTGAGTTGTTCAGTGGCTTTGCTGGCGATCATGGCCATTCGCGGCGGCGCGCAGCAACCAGCCTACGAGTCCAAGCCCGTCACACTCACTGCGACGATAGCGGCCATCGATCAGGCGAACCGCGTCGTCACACTGAAGGGACCGAATGGAAGCTTCGAGCTGCAGGCGTCGGATGAGATGCAGGGCTTCAACCGCCTCAAAGTCGGCGATCAGGTGGCGGCCACCTACTATGAGGCCGTTGTCCTTCGCGCGGTGACACCGGGCGCACCAGCGTCCGCGTCTCCGCCCACGACGATCATCATGAGAAAAGACCGCGCTCCGGGGTCGGAACGCCGGAGAGAGCAGACCTTCACGGTCACGATCGAGCAAATCGACAGGAAGGCGCCCTCAGTGCGCGTCAGAGGTCCTCAGAGCACGCGGACGTTCATGCTCAGCGATCCAAAGCAATTCCAGAACCTCAAAGCGGGCGACACCGTCGAATTGACGTACTACGAATCCCTGCTGGTTGACGTCACGCGGCCGCCGAAATAGGGCTCAGGTTTCAAGCCGGGCGCCGGCCCGTATACTGGGCTCATGAACGAACGACGAACGTTCCTGCAGACCCTGCTGGCGACGGCGTTGACGTCGACCGTTGCATCGGAGACCGGCGCCGCTCAGCAGGCCGCCGGCGCATCACAAACCGGTCCAGGCTCGCGGCCGCTTCAGCGGCAGCCGTTGCCCGCGCCGTTCACGGGACTGGATGCGGCGTTCACCGAAATCACGATTCAGCCCGGCGCCCAGTCCCGGTCACACAAGCATTCGGGTTTCGTCCTCGGTTATGTCATCGAGGGCGATTTCCTCTTCGCCACCAATGGCGAGGCACCGCGCGTCGTGCATGCGGGTGAGATCTTTTATGAGCCGCCGGGCGCGACGCATTCAACCGCTGGCAGCGCTAGAGCGGATAAGCCAGTGAGACTCTTGGCGATCGTGATTGGTCCGGAAGGTGCGGCAATCACGACGGCCGCAGGATGAGGACGCTCAAGCCGGAGCAGAGTCATATGTCCAATCGATACCGGGCAATCGTCGTCATCTGCCTGTGCTCGCTGGCCAGCGTCGGCGGTACCGCCATTCAGCTGCCGACGTATGCGGCGGCCAAACCTGGGGATGCTGGATACATCGCCGAAGATCCGCAGCTCGAGCGCCTGATCGGCAGGGCCGGCCCCTCGATCACGCTGCGGTCGATCGACGGAGGCACGATCGACATCGTCGGCAACTATGGCCGCAAGCCCGTCTACCTCAAGCTCTGGGCGACTTACTGCATTCCCTGCCGAGCCCAGATGCCCGGGTTCGGAAAAATCTACGACGCATACGGCGATCGTATGCAGATCGTCGCCGTCGACGCGGGCGTCGGTGACGATCCGGCCAAGGTTCAGGCGTTCGTGACCAAGGCGAAGATGCGGATGCCGGTCGCGATTGACGATGGAAGCCTGGGAGCCTGGCTCAGGATGGAGGCCACGCCATTTCACGTGCTGATCGGCAGCGACGGCCGGATTGCGTATGCCGGCCATCAGGATGGCCCGCGGCTCGACGCCGCGCTTCAGCAGGTGCTCGGCGGCACTGTCACACGCACACGAATCGAAGCGGCGAAAGTGGAGTCCGTTGCCGCGCTCAAGCCAGGCGATTTCGTTCCGGCTCTCGACCTGCGGGCCGCCGACGAGACGCCGGTACGGTTCACGCGAGGCGCGACCGGGCGGCCGCGAGCCGTACTGTTCACGGCGGTGTGGTGCGAAAGTTACCTGAAGGATACCGAACCAGAGACGGTCGAGGCCTGCCGCCGTATCCGCGAACAGGTCGACGCGCTGTCACAGAATCACACGATCGAGTGGCTTGGCGTGGTGGCGCATCTCTGGACGACACCGAAGTCGCTCGGTGCGTATCAGGCGCGGATGACACCGCGCGTGCCCATGGCCGTCGACAGTGACGGTCTGGCGTTCCGCGTCTTCGGCATCCGGCGTCTGCCGGCGGTGGCGCTGGTCGGTGCCGACGGTCGGCTGGTCCGGATCCTCGGCCCAGGCGATACCGATCTCGCGGACGCGGTCGAAAAGCTCATCACGCGCAACTAGCCTTCACCGGTGCGCTCACCGCGATTTCCACCGCATTTCCGGTTGCGGAGGTCCGTTGAGTGGCAGATAGTGTGGGCGCAGGAGGTTGCGCCAATGCGTCGATCGAACGGCACCTGGGCCTGTTTTCTTATTGCAGCCTGCCTGGTGACGGCCGCCTGCTCCTCGCAGGTTGAAACCTCCCGCGCCGGCCAGACCGGACAGGACAGCGCAACCCTATTCGAAGGTGCGAGGGTGATCACCGGCGACGGAACGGCCGTCGAAGAGGGCGCCTTCGTCATTGAGAACGGCAAGTTTGCGAGCGTCGGGAAAAAGGGAGAAATCGCGGCGCCACCCGGGGCCGCCCGCGTGGATCTGACAGGCAAGTCGGTCATGCCGGCGAAGACTGATTTGCACGGACACCTCGGCTTCGAGAACATCATCGAGGGCACGACGTCGAAGGAAAACTTCACACGCGCGAATCTCATCGACCATCTGGAGCGATATGCGTTCATGGGGTTCGGCGCCGTGGTCAGCATCGCGGACCTCGCCGAGCGCGAGATCATGCCGGGCGATCATCTCGACGTGTACCAGGCCAGGCGCGATCCGAACATGCCGAAGACCGGCCGGTTCCCGTGGGGGGACGTGCCGGTGAAGGTTGCGCAGGAAGTCATTCCGGACGCGGCACTGTTTCGCACGGCGGGACCTGGCATCTCGTGGCCTGGCTCTGGAGCGCAAGGCGCTCCGGCCCGCAACGATGTGATGTATCCCGTGACGACGCCGGAAGAGGCTCGCGAGGCCGTGCGTGATTACATCAAGACAAAGCCCGCCTTCATCAAGATCTGGATGGACGATCGTGACGGCAAGATCAAGAACATGCCGCCGGCGGTCTACGAGGCCCTCATTGACGAAGCCACGAAAAATGACACCTACGTCGCCGCTCACACCGTCACGCTGAAAGATGCGATGGGCCTTTACACGGCCGGCCTCGTGGGGTCCGTCCACGCGCCCGTCCGCGGCGGCGACCATCCCGACGACGCGTTCCTCGCGCTTGTCAGGGAACGAATCAAGACGAGCAAGTTCCCATTGTGGTTCAGTGAGCACGGCAATTCGAACGCTCTCGGTCCGGAGGCGTGGGACGACCCGCTGCTTTGGGAGATGCTCCCGCGGGATCAGGTCATGTCGTTCCTTGGCGAGTCCATCAAGCGCATGACACCCGCGGCCGTCGAGCAAGCCCGCAAGAGCTCAAAGGAAACAGGCGACGACGCGAAGAGGCTGATCGCGGCTGGGATGAAGCTGGTCTACGGCAGCGACAACGGATCGGCCGGACGCGGCTTCGGCTGGTACGAGCAGCTTCGCTTCGAAAACTGGATCACGATGGGCTTCACGCCGATGGAGGCGATCGTAATGGCGACCCGCGACAGCGCGGAGATAGCCAGAATCGAAACCGGGATGATTGCGGTCGGAAAGAGCGCCGACTTCATCATCCTCGACGCCAACCCGCTCGAGAACATCGCCAATACCCGACGGATCAATAAGGTCTATCTTCGCGGTCAGGAAGTGGACCGCGCCGGAATGCGTTCAAGGTGGCAGGCGAAGTGGAAGCGCCCGGTCCAGACGCAGTAGAGCGCAGCTGACAGCCAGTCCGCCGGCCTGCCGCCGTATCCGTGAACAGGGCGTTTGCCAATACTCTATAGGTGAACTAGACTTTGTGGACTTCTGATGCTGACTCGACGGGGCAAGTACGGCCTGAAGGCGATGCTGACGCTCGCGCGTGAGCACGGCCGTGGCCCAATCCTGATTGGCGACCTCGCTGGGCGTGACGCGATCCCCAAGAAGTTTCTCGAGAACATCCTGCTGACGCTCAAGCACCGCGGTCTGGTCCGGAGCAGCAAGGGTCCGCATGGCGGTTATGAGCTCGCGCGGATTCCGGCGGCCATCAGCGTCGGCGACGTCATCCGCGCCTTGGACGGCCCGCTCGCCCTGGTCTCGTGCGTCAGCCAGACGGCGTACGCCCCTTGCGTGGAATGCGTGACCGAGCACGACTGCGCCGTCCGCCGCATTTTCCAGCAGGTCCGCGACGAAAGCGCTCGCATCCTTGACGGCACCACTCTCGCCGAGGCCGCACGGACACCCCAGTCCGTGGTTCATCACACGCCCCTGGCAATCGAGCTGGGGGACGCACGATGATCCGTTCGGCTCTCTCTTTTGCCTCCTGTTGTCGTTGCCAGTGCGCGTGTCGCGTGCCGGCGGCGTCCTGACGGGAGTCTCTCCACTTCATCGGCTCCTCGACGGTCGACGACGGCGACATCGGTTTGCCTGACCGTCAAATCTGGAGGAGCCATGTTCTCGTTGCGTGCGTCTACCGTCATCCGTTTCATCATCGCGTTGTGGTCTCTCGCGCTCGTCCCGGGCGCCTCGGCGCAGGACGCCGGCGGCGTGATCTCCGGCACGGTCAAGGACTCATCTGGTGGCGTGCTTCCCGGTGTGTCGGTGCGGATCGTCGGAGAGTCGACCGACACCGCCGTCGACATCACGACGAATCCCGATGGCACCTATGCATCGGGACTGCCAGCGTCCGGCGCTTATCGCATTTCCGTGTCGCTCGACGGCTTCGAGACCGTCGAACGTCGCGTCGTCATCGCCGCCGGACAGCCCCTGACGAACGATGTCACGCTCAGCCCGGCGCGCTTCTCCCAGTCGGTGGTCGTCACCGCGCGTCGCGTTGAGGAGCAAGTTCAGGACGTACCCATCCCGGTCTCGGTCGTGCGCGGCGATCTCGTCTCGGACGCCGGCGCGTTCAATGTGAACCGCCTCAAAGAGATGATTCCGACCGTGCAGTTCTACAGCAGTAACCCCCGCAACTCGGCGATCAATATCCGCGGCCTCGGCGCGCCGTTCGGCCTCACCAACGACGGCCTCGAGCCGGGTGTCGGCCTCTACATCGACGGCGTGTTCTACGCACGGCCGGCCTCGGCGACGCTCGATTTCCTCGACGTCGATCAGGTCGAGATCCTGCGGGGCCCGCAAGGCACACTCTTCGGCAAGAACACTACGGCGGGTGCCATCAACGTCACTACCCGCAAGCCGTCGTTCACACCGGCGACCGAACTCGAGGTCAATTACGCCAACCTCCAGTTCGTGCAGGCCAAGGCATCGATCACCGGTCCGCTCGGAGGGAAATGGGCCGGGCGCGTTTCCTTCTCCGGCACCCAGCGTGACGGCACGCTCTACAACGTGAAGCTGCAGCAGGATACGAACGCGTTGAACAACGTGGGTCTTCGCGGCCAGGTGCTTTACGCCCGGTCGGAGAACCTGGTCGTCGCCTTCTCGATCGACGACACGCGGCAGCGGGCCAACGGCTACACGCAGGTCCCCGCTGGCGTTGCGCCCACGCAGCGACCTGCGAACCGGCAATGGGCGGCCATCACGGCAGATCTCGGATACGTCCCGCCCAGCCTCAACGCGTTCGATCGGCAAACGGACATTGACTCGCCGCTGCGATCGAACCAGGACCTGGGCGGCGCCGCGTTGAACATCGACTGGAAGCTCGGCCCCGGCCGCGTTACTTCGACGACGGCGTGGCGCTACTGGAACTGGGATCCGTCGAACGACCGCGACTTCATCGGCCTGCCGGTGACGACGATTTCGGCCGGAACGTCGAAGCAGCAGCAATGGACGCAGGAGGTGCGGTACGCGGGCGATGTCTCGCGCAAAGTGAACTTCGTTACCGGCGCGTTCGTATTTGGGCAGCGGATTCAATCGAATCCGGTGATCAAACAGGAGCAGGGCTCTGCGGCGTACCGGTTTCTGCTGGCGCCGAGCGCGCTCGCGTCCACGCCGGGTCTGCTCGACGGATACGGCTTCAATCAGCACGTGGACTACGACAATCTCAGCGCGGCGTTGTATGGCCAGGTGGAGTGGTCGATTCACCACCGCTTGCGCCTGCTTCCCGGGTTGCGACTCAACTACGACACGAAGAACGTCGATTTCGACCAGCAGGTGTACGGGGGCCTGCAGACGAGCGACCCGGCGCTCATCGCACTCAAACTGTCGGTGCTCGCCCCGCAGGCCTACACGGCCGACGTCGATGACACCAATCTCTCAGGGCAGATCACGGCGGCCTACAAGCTCACCGACCGGATCAACGCCTACGGGACGTTCGCGACTGGCTTCAAGTCCGTCGGCCTCAACCTGAACGGTCTCCCGACGGACGCACTCGGCCGGCCGATTCTGTCGACCGCCACGGTCCAACCCGAGGACGTCCACAACTACGAGTTCGGCGTCAAGACCGCGCCTGGCCCCAACGTCACCGCGAACGTGGCGGTCTTCGACACTGAGATCAAGGACTACCAGGCGCAGGTGACCAACGGCAGTGTCGGTGTCGTGCGTGGCTATCTGGCGAATGCGGACAAGGTCCGGGTCAAAGGCGCTGAGTTCGACAGCAGCGCCAGGGTGAACCGACACGTCTATCTCTACGGCGCGCTTGCGTACACGGACGCGAAGTACGTCAGCTTCCCCGACGCGCCGCCCGCCATCGAGGACACCGGCGGACCTCAATTCGTCGACATCTCTGGCACGGTGCTCCCGGGCATCTCCAAGTGGGCTCTGTCAATCGGCGGAGAGTGGGCCGGCGGACGCTCGGTCTTCAGCCGCACCGGGGAGTTCTTCGCGGCACTCGACACGAGCTATCGGTCGTCGTTCTCGTCGAGCCCGACGTATTCGAAGTACATGGTGATCCCGGGCTACTCGCTGGTCAATGCGCGCGTCGGTTTCCGCGTCGCCGACGGCTGGACGCTCTCGGTCTGGTCACGCAACCTGTTCAACAAAGACTATTTCGAGCTCATGTCGACGCAACCCGGCAACAGTGGGCTCATCGAGGCGCAACCCGGCGATCCGCGCACGGCCGGCGTCACACTTCGCATCAGCCTGCGCTCACGGTAGCGACATCGTCTGTTCTGCAACCGCATGCGTCGCGCTATGATCGCCGGCGATTCAAGCAGGAGAGCTTCTCATGACGAAGTGGATTTCAGGCGCAATCGGAATGGCGGTGTTCGCAGCCGTCGCATCCCTGGGCATCTCCGCGCAGCAGAATCAGATGAGTTTTTTCATCACCAGCGCCGGACCTGGCAACGGGGGGAATCTCGGTGGACTCGCCGGCGCCGATAAGCAATGTCAAACGCTCGCAGCGGCCGTTGGAGCCGGGAACCGCACGTGGCGCGCGTATTTGAGCGCCGCCGCTGCGGCCGGGCAGCCGGCGGTGAATGCGCGCGATCGCATCGGCAAGGGGCCGTGGATGAATGCGAAGGGAGTGGTGGTCGCCAAGTCGGTGGCTGATCTCCATTCCGATGCCAACAATCTCGGCGGCGAAACATCACTGACCGAGAAAGGCACGCCTGTCCCGGGTAACCAGCACGACATGCTCACCGGCTCGCAGGCAGACGGAACCTTGCAGACCGGTGATGCGCCGTGCGGCAACTGGACCAGCGCCGAGACGACCGGCGGGGCGATGGTCGGCCATCACAACAAGCAGGGCGGCGGTGCGGCGCCGACCTCATGGAACGCCGCGCACAGTTCGAGAGGCTGCTCGCAGCAGAATCTCATCGGCACGGGTGGAAACGGATACTTCTACTGCTTCGCGAACTGATGCGACCCGAACGAAGCTCGCCCGACGGCAGCGAAGCCTGTCCGCTCACTCTGACTATTTCGTGGTGTAGGTCTTACTGAAATTGTTGCGCGCGTTGGTGACCGTGAACTTTCCGTTGGCGGCAACGGTGGCCATGATCGGATTGCCGGCATCGCCGGCGCCTTCTTCCAGATTCGCGATCATGTCGGGCGCGGTGTTGTGTGCCGGCTCCGGATCGATCAACGACTTATGGCCCTGCCAGATGCCTTCGATGCCCGGCAGCTTCGCCAGACGCAAATACGAATGCGTCTCATAGGGCGTGTAATTGGCGTTGATGATCTTCAGGTTCTCGACCTTCTGGCCGAGGCCTTTCCGTGGCCCGTTGTTCAGCACGATCACCTGCGGCGCGATCGCGCCGAGGAGAGCCGGCGCGCCCGAATTGTCGAGCCCGCCATGGCGGTTGATGGTGTAGAGGTTGACATGCCCAAGCTTGTTGACCGGGCAGGCCAGTTCCATCTCGCGCGACCAGTCGGAATCGGCAAGGCTGGCATATTTGAAATTGTTGTAGGTGATTGAGAGCGCGACCATGCGGATGTTCTCCGGCGCCGCCGGGGTCTGCAGCGGGGCATTGGCGCAGCGCGGATTCGGCCCGCCGCCATTCACCGGGTTGGTGATCACTGGGCCTTCCGACACCAACACGCGCACCTGCACGCCGCTGAGCGGGATCGTGTCGCCGGCCTTCAGGATCGTGCGGTTGGCACCGGCGATACCGACATAAAGATCGCGCCGCGCCTGGTCAGCGGGCTCGACGCCGTCGCCGTGATCGTAGAACTTGCCGAGCGGGATCATCCCGGACAGCGCTTCGAGGCCCCCGACATGATCGCCATGCCAATGGCTAATCACGAGATGATCGATTTTCGTCAGGCCCGCCTTCTGCGCGGCGGCGAAGATGCGCTTGGCGTCGCGGTCGCCGTTGCCTGGATTGCCGGTGTCGACCAGCAGTGATTCACCGGTCGGCGAGACGAACAGCGTGGCAGCGCCGCCTTCGACATCGATCCAGATGATTTTCAGATCGCCAGATTGGGCGGCAACCGCCGCGCCTACCGTCAGCGTCAACGCGGCAATGGCGGCGACCGAAAGAAAGCGCTGCATTGGTGTCCTCGCTTTGGGCAGTCCTCACGTTTCGGAGGCACCCCTGTGCCCGCGAGGCTAGCAGAAATTTGCCGCAAACAGTGGCGCACGTCGAGATCCACGCGCCGCACACGTTTGAGCGAGTGGCTGAGTGTCGCTCGCCCGCTTCCTTTCCAAGCGCCCCTTCAACCGCAGCCGCGCAGGGAGAGAC
>JBKPSC010000466.1:0-11135 GCA_046734915.1 Acidobacteriota bacterium
CTTCGGCGGCTGCTTCTGCCGCTTGCCGCGGCCGCGACGATGAATGCCGTGCGAGCGTGGTGGCTGTCGCGGCGTCAGGCGGTGCCCGGGCTCATCGAGCTCATCGGGATCACGGCCGATGCCGCGCTGCTGACAGGGCTCCTGGAGCTCACCGGCGGGCCGTTCAATCCCTTCAGCATCGTCTTCGGCATCCAGATCGCGTTGGCCACCCTGACGCTCGGCAGGTGGCCGGGTGCCCTGGTTGGCGTCGTGACGATGACCTGTTATGCCCTCCTCGTCTACTGGCACACACACGAAGTCGACCCTGGGCATCACCGCCTCAATGACTTCCCGACCCATCTCGTGAGCATGTGGTTCTCGGTGGCCATCACCGCGGAGCTGGTGGCCTATTTCGTGCTGCGGGCTTCGAACGCACTCGCGCAGCCAGAGCGCGATCTCGAAGACATGCGGCGGCAGGCCGCCCGAACCGAGCGGCTGATGTCGATGACCACGCTGGCCGCCGGCGCCGCACACGAGCAGTCGACGCCGCTGGGCACGATCGCATTGGCATCGCGCGAACTCGAGCGATCGGCGCTGGCGGCCGCAGCACCCGGCGGCCTGATAGACGAAGCGCGTCTCATTCGGTCTGAAGTCGAGCGGTGCCGGGCAATCCTGGATCAAATGAGCGGCCGGGCCGGCGGTGGGGCCGCGGATGATCCCGAAGTCATTGACGTCCAAACAGTGGTGGACGATGTGCGATCGCGACTTTCGGCGGAACAAGCGGCGCGACTCGAGGTGACCGTCTCACCGCAGGTGACTCCGGTTCAACTGCCGCGGGCCAGCTTCGGACAGGCGCTCCTCTCACTCGTGAAAAACGCCCTCGACGCCACGAGCGATGGTCCGTCACCATCGTGGTCGAATTCACTCAGGACGCGGACCGTTTGTCGGTTTTTGTCAGCGACCAGGGCACGGGCATTCCGCCAGAGGTGCTGCACCGCGCCGGTGAGCCCTTCTTCACAACAAAGGAAGCCGGACGTGGCCTCGGGCTCGGCCTCTTTCTGGCACGAATTTTTGCCGAACGCATTGGCGGTTCCCTGACGCTGCAATCGAGCCAAGGCACAACCGCGCGACTCGACCTGCCGCTCCGGAGCGAGACCGCCGGCACCGCATGACGCTGCGATCACCCACTCCGAAGGATGCGCGGACCATCCTCGTCGTGGACGACGACGAGGCCTTCCGCACACGGCTCGTGCGAGCGCTTCGTGACCGCGGGCTCGACGCCAACGGTGCCGCCGACTACCACAGCGCGATGGCCTGCGCACGCCAGGAAAGCCCTGAACTCGCGCTGGTCGACCTCCGGCTTCCGGGCCGAGGCGGTCTCGATGTGGTAAGAGACCTCCGCCAGCTCGATCAGACGACGAACATCATCGTGCTCACGGGGTATGGCAGCATCGCGACGGCAGTGCAGAGCGTCAAGCTGGGCGCGAGTGCCTATCTCACGAAGCCAGTCGATGCGGATCAGATTCTGGCCGCCTTTGATGCGCAGGACGATTCCGCCGCTGCGGCCACGACGCCGACTGCCCAACCGCTCGCCCGCGTCGAGTGGTAACACATTCAACGCGTCATGACCGACTGCGACGGCAACGTGTCCCAGGCCGCACGCCTTCTCGGCATCCACCGCCGATCGCTACAACGGAAGCTCGCGAAGAACCCCGTCCGCGAGACCGAGCGATCTTGCGCCTCAGCTTCGGTCCAGGGTTCCATCACAGTAACCACCGCCCCTGAGCACGGTATTCCCCTGCACGGAGGGCATGGCCGTGCACAGCAGTCACCGGTGGAAGCGTTGCCTCGTGTTTACCTGCGTCGCCGTCGGCTTGAGCGACGTCGTGCTGCTGGCCGGAGCGATGATCCTGCCGCGCGTCATCGCCATCGAACTGACTGGGCGGGAGCTGCTGCCGGCGGTGACGAGCCGCCGTCTTGCCGAGCAGGTGCGGACCATCTGGCACACCCACGGTGTTCGCGTGCAGGGCCTCGAAGAACCGACGACTTCCCCGATCACGCTCTATGTGGAGTTGAGCGACCGCAGCGGGCCGCCTAAAGCGGTCCAGCGTCTCGAGCTCGGTGTGTTTCACCGCGGCGACAATCACGTCATGGTCTCGCTACCGGCGGCGTTGCGCATCGCCCTCGCGGCGGTGCCGACGCGAGAAAGCCCTGCGTGGGCTGACATGCGCCGGGACGTCGCACTCGGGACAGTGCTCGGACGCACCATCGCGCACGAAATTGGTCATTTTCTGCTTGGACCGGCGCACTCGAAGTCCGGCCTCATGCGGGCGAGCTTCCGCGCCGCCGAAATCGCCGATCCCCGAAGTGGCGCGTTCAACTTGACGCGCGTCGACCTCGCGCGACTGCTGGCCGTGTCGCAATCGCCGCTGTCGTCGTCCAAGGCGGTCGATCAGCGAGTGGCCGACGGCGCCCCGTAATACTCCTTGTAGCGCCCACGGCGGAAAAGCATGCCGCCGAGCGGGCCCAGCCATTTCAGGACTGGATACATCGGCCCGAGATCAATCATCTCGATCGAGTTGCCGTCGAAGTCGCGAGCGAAGAAGAACGTGTGGCCGCGCGGTGATCGTTCGGGCCGGCTCACGCACTCGACACCCTTGCTGACGAGGTAGTCGTACCACTTCTGGGTGTTGCGTACGTTGAAGCTGATGTGGGTGAGCCCGACGCGGTTCCACGGAATCGCCACCGGCGGCTGTTGCGGCTCGAACGCGAAAATCTCCAGCGTGGCGCCGCCGGGCACGCGAATCCAACCGATCTTGCAGCGCGGTGCCGGGCCCTCGATGCCGAAGAAGGCTCGCACGCGCTCCGGTGGTGTGTCGGCCACGCCGACGAGCGGACAGCCGAACACGTTCCAATAGAACTGGACCGCGCGATTGAAGTCCGAGACGGTGATGCCGACATGGCTGAACGAACGAGCTTTCACGATTCTCTCCGCTAATTGAGATACTCCGTCCTGATGTGATCGGCTACGCGCAGCGCCTGCGCCGCAATGGTCAGCGCCGGGTTGACGGCCGCCGAAGACGGGAAAAAGGAAGCGTCGACAACGAAAAGGTTTTCGACGTCGTGTGTCCGGCAGAACGGATCGAGCACCGAAGTCGCCGGGTCGTCGCCGAAGACCAGCGTGCCGCACTGGTGCGTCGTATTCCGGTGTTGGTGCGAGTGAGTCACGATGATCCACAGGCCGAGCCGGCGCAGAATCCGCTTCATCTCGCGCACGAGCCGGCGGTGCGCCCGGATGTTGTTCGGCTGATAGTGCAGCTGGATGCGGCCGCCGGCCGCAAGTGTGACACGGTTCTCGGCCCGCGGCAGGTCCTCGGACATCGCCAGCCAGTCCACGCCCCGCGCCACCCACGCTTCGTACGCCCAGAGCGGGATAGCCGGCGCCACGGTCTGCGCCATCACCCCGTGCGTCCGGCCCTGAGACTGAATCTGGCCCAACGGATACTTCGCGCCCGGTCCGCGGAAATAGAAATCGTTGATGGCCACTGTCTTCTGGAACACCGTGTCGTTGACTCGAAACGGATGAAACCCCTGCATCATGGTCGCGAGGTGCGCCATGTAGCGGCGCCCGACCAGACCCGAGGAATTGGCCAGCCCATCGGGATGCTTGTGGTTCGCGGAGCGCAGCAGCAGCGCCGCGGAATTGACCGCTCCGCACGCCACGATGACGAGCGGCGCTTCGATCCGGCGCAGCTGCCCTTCGCGCACGACGTCAACGCCCGTAACCCGCGCGCCGGACGGATCGGTCGCGACCCTCTGCACGTCAGCTCGAGTCCACAACGTGACGGTTGGTCGATCCAGCGAGGGACGCACGCAGCAGATGTCGGCATCGCTCTTCGCGTCCATCTGGCAGGGAAACGAATTGCACGTGTTGCACAGCACGCACCCACCGGCTTCGCCTGGATTGATGAGACCGAGCGGCAACGGTGACGGGTGCAGACCGAAGGTCCGCAGCTGCTCGACAATCCGGGCCATTGCCGGTGCGTGCGGAACCGCCGCGTGCGGGAAGGGGCCGCGCGGCGGATCCGTGGGATCGGCGCCGGCCTCGCCGTGGACCTGATACAGACGCTCGGCTCGGTCGTAGTACGGCGCGAGCGTCTCGTAGTCGATCGGCCAGGCCGGTGAGACGCCGTCCAAGTGCTCGACGGCGCCAAAGTCCTCACGGCGCAGACGGTAGAGGACGCTGCCCCAGAACTTGGAGTTGCCGCCGACGTTGTAGTGCGTGTACGGCCGGAACGAACGGCCTTCCGCATCCAGCCACGTCTCGGTCGTCTGGTAGCGCAGCTCTTTCCAGACCGCCGTCGGACTCCAGTTCTCCGGCTCCCGCGGCACGAAGTCGCCGCGTTCGAGGACCAGAATGCGTGCGCCGGAGCCGGCCAGCGCGTGCAGCACGGTGCCGCCGCCAGCGCCGGTCCCGATGATGATGATGTCGTAGCGATCGTCGACCATCAGAGACAGATCTAGCCGACGCCCACAGCCATGGACCGATTGGCCGTCGCGAAGACCTGCTCCATCAGGCGGTGGTCGTCCATCGCCCGCTCGAGGCTCATCTCGGGCTGGCGGCGGTCGCGGATGGCCGCTGCGAAATCCTGATACATGGCGCGGTAGCCTCGCAGATCCCGCAGGCCAGGCCAGATGACACGCGGTCCTCGCGTTCCTCTTGCCAGAATGAAGAGGCCGTTCGACTCGAACGTGATGACACCGCGGCGGCCGAACAGCTTCGACAGGCGCAGACCGCGAAGGAGCGACGGGACTTCGCGCGAGTAATACAGCGAGCCGACGGCGCCGTTGTCGTAGCGAAAGGCCACCATCATGCTCTTCGCCCGTCGATCGGGCCCTTCGCGGGAAGGCGTCGGGCGAAAGCCCTCGATGCGGGTAATCCGTGGACCAAGGCTGCCGGCAACGTGCAGCCAGTGGATGCCTTCTTCGAAGAACGCATCCCCTCCGGCCATCACTTCGTCATTGCGCCAATCATCCGTGCTCTTGAACCGTTTGGCGATCGTCGTGAAGTGTGCGAAGACCAGCTCGCCGATGCTCCCGTCGGCTAGAAGCCGTCGCAGCCGCCGGGCCAGCGGCTTGTAGTGATCGTTTTCCCCGACGATGACGACCCGGCCGGAGCGATCGCGCGCGTCGACGACCGCCTCATAGTCGACGAGCGCCGGAAACGCCGGCTTTTCGACGAGAACGTGCTTGCCGGCGAGCAGCGCCCGCAGCGTCAGGTCGCGGTGAAACCGCGGCGGGACCGCGACCACCACTGCATCGTTGCGCGGATCGTCGATCGCCGACAGATAGTCCGGATAGCTCGCCAGCCCGCCGAACTCGCGGCAGAACGCCTCGGCCTTCGCGCCTTCACGACTCGCATACGCGCACACGATGTCAGGTCGAAGGCGCTTCAGGTGGCGGCTGTGCACGCGGGTGATGAAGCCACACCCGAGAAAGGCAAGACGCAGCGGCTCAGGCATCAAGGGGTCACCGGCCACTCGACCGGCCGACCGGAGAAGTCAGTCGATTATACCGGCTCACTGCGCCGGGAGCCGGCTGGCCGGAATGCCGAGGGCGATCGCAAGCTCCCGCAACGACTGCTTGACGAGGCGCGCATTGGCCGGGCCCATGCGCAGGAGATGTCGCTGTGCGGCGCTCAGCCCTTCGAGACGAGGGTCGGCGTACCGATACCCGATGCCATGGGGCTCGACCGCAATCGGGCCGTCGCGCACCGGCGTTTCCAGAAGCACGACGATGGCGCGCTCGAGCGTGCGGTCGAACGAGCCCGCGCCGCCGAGCTCGGCGTGCGCCTCCTCGATGCGCGGCTTCAATGTCGCGTACAGCTGTGAGGTGCCGGTTCGATCGAGCGAGTCGAGCGCAGCGGCGAGACCGTCGTAACGCGCGTAGCTACGGGGATCGATCTCGACGGCGTTGCCGCGCGACCTCACCTGGAATGTCGCCGTGGGCTTCAGGACCCGCAGCCGTCCGGCCGGTGTCGCGCCCTCGGCGATGTTCGAGGTGACCGTCACGAAGTTTCGAATCAACCCGTCAGTCGTCAGCCACGCCGCAACCCGCGGATGCGACGAGAGGCGCGGCAGCCACTGACGCACGAATGGGTCGCTGGCATCGAGCGGTGGCACGTCGGCTGGAAAGGGATTACTGCCGAGCGGCGCCGCGGGCGGTGCCGGGGCAGGTTCGGCGGCAGCCGCGGGGGCCGTGGGCGCCGGGCGCCGGCTCCGGACGAAGTAGTACGCGCCGACGAGCACGGCGATGGCGACAAGGATTGTCAGGAGCGGCCATGGGCCGGTGGTCCGTTCGCGTGGTGGCTCGGTCGTCGGTTCATCCGGCGGTCTGATGAGGTCGTAATCCGGCGTTTCGGGCACGAAGCCTCCTTTGGTTCAGACGCAGCCGTGTGTCGCGTGGCCGCGGAGAGGGCTGTTCAGGCGGCTGCCGCAGACCCTGGACGCGCTCGAGCCAGGCCGAGCGCGCGGAACACACAGAAGTACCAGTATCCCGGATCCAGCTCGCCAGGCTTCATCGCGAACCGCGGGGAATTCTGAATGTGATGGTGGTTGTTGTGCAGAGCTTCACCGCACGTCAAAAGGGACCAATAGCGCCCGGGGAGATTCCGCGACGCGTCAGGCGTCGCGAAGTTGCGGTAGCCCCACCAGTGCCCCAGCCCGTTGACGACGCCGGCAGCGAAGAACGGAATCCACGCCATCTCGACCAGCCACATGGCGAGACCCCACATGCCGAAGATCCAGAGGTTGCCCGCCAACGTGACGACCGGACCGAGAAGGCTCAGCGGATCGTAGAGCCACCGCTCGAGGGCATCGCTCGGCGTTCCCTTGCCATACTGCTCGACGATCACCTCGTCGTGGGCCGCTTTGTGATAAAGGCCGGTGCCGAGGAACACCACGCGCCAGATCCCAAACACGATCGGACTGTGCGGGTCGTCGGCCGAATCGACGTTCGCGTGATGGCATCGGTGTACGGCAACCCACTCGCGCGTGGGCATCGCCGTCCGCAGCCAGAGCCACAGACGCATCAGGTGCTCGACCACCGGATGAAAGGTGATGGCGCGGTGCGTCTGGCAGCGGTGCAAGTAGAGCGTCACGCTCGCCGTCGTGATGTGCGTGTCGACGAGAGCCAGGACCCCGTATTGCCACACCGGCAGTGAAGGCAGCACGGCGTGGGCGTTCACCCACGCGCCGAGTGCCGCGAGAGCGGAAAGGACAAACATCAAGCAGGAATCCAGGCGTCTAGGGTTGTGTGATGCGGGTGCCGAGCTCGCGGTCGAGATCGAGCAGGGATCCGGGGTCGTCGCCGACGAGGCGGAACTTGGCGACAAGTTCCCGCGCCGTTTTCTCCTCTTCGACCTGCTCGGTGAGGAACCACTGGAGCTCGGTCATCTCGGCAAACGCGCGGTTCTTGAAACACAGCTCATAGAGCGCGTTGATCTGCTCGGTCACTGATTCTTCCTGTCGCAGCGCCGTCTCGAAGACCTCCCCAAACGACTCGAATTCGCGCGCCGGCTGTTCGATGCGCGTCAGCTCGACCACGCCGTTGCGAGCGTGGACGAAGTCGAACAGCTTCATCCCGTGCTGGTACTCCTCGCCGCTCTGCGCCTTGAGCCAGCGGGCCGCCCCGGTGAACTTCTCGCGCTCACAGAACGCCGCCATCGCGAGGTACTGATACCAGGCACTGAATTCCGAATTGATCTGAACGTTGATCGCGCGCAACACGTCGACATGCATTGACGGCTCTCCTGGGTTGTCCGGGGACGCAGCCGCGGCCGCACAGGGGCGGGCAGCGGGCATCGCGCCCGTCATAGTACAGGAAGGCCGCGAGGCGTACGCTGCGTAACCGATGGTTCGGTTGGCAGGCGATGACCGACATCGAGTTCGTGGATCGCGTTCTCACTGGAGTGGCGAAGGTCTGACCGCCTTCGTGTCGGTCGAACCTCGGCGGAAGGCTCGCAGGCCATTGAATGCCGACCATTTCGGTCGGTTAAGCCTGGCGACACCATCCTCGTACACCTCTTGCTACACTTCTCCCCCAACAGCCGGTGCCGCTGACGTCCGAACCGTATCGCACCCTGCTCGAGCAGTCCCCCGAAGCCATCGTCCTTGGACGAGCAGGACGAGTCGTGTGGGTCAATCGCCCCGCATTGGATCTCTTTGGGTTGACCAGCCCCGAGAGCCTCATGGGACGCCCCCTTGATGGGCTGTTCGTCCGCGAAAATCCCAGCGCCGTTCTTGACCTGTTGGCCGAAGGCCCGACCCACGTAACCGCCCGGGCCACAGAAGCGCGGATCCTCCGGCCCGACGGCCAGTGCCGGGAAGTCGAGGTCTCGAGCGTCTGGCTGGAATGTGAGGCCACCCTGCACCTGATTCTTCGCGACGAGACCGAGCGGCATCGCGAGCACGCGCGGTTACGAGACAGTGAGGAGCGCCTCCAACTGGCGCTCGCCGGCGCCCAGGAAGGTGTCTGGGACTGGGACCTCGAGACCAACGCGGTCGTTTACTCCCCGCGCTGGAAGGCGATGCTCGGCTACGACGACGATGAGGTCGCCCCCCACGTGAGCGCCTGGGAACGACTGCTCCACCCCGACGATCGCGATGAGGCGCTGGCAGCCGTCAATGGGCTCGCCCTCGGTCAGGAGACGTACCGCGTCGAGTGCCGACTGCGCCACAAGGCTGGCCATTACGTCTACGTACTCTCCAGAGGGTTTCCGGTGCGCCGGGGATCCGACGGCCGTGTCGTTCGGATTGTCGGCACTCATCTCGATTTGACGGATCAGAAGTGCGCGGAAGCGGCGCTTCGCGAAAGCGAAGAGCGCTTGTCGCTGGCCTTCGCGGGCGCACAGGAAGGCGTCTGGGATTGGAATCTCGAAACCGGCGCCGTCGTCTATTCGAAGCGCTGGAAGGAAATGCTCGGCTACGCCGAGCACGAGATCGAACCGCACGTGAGCGCGTGGGAGCGGTTGGTTCATCCGGACGATCGTCCGCGGACCGAAGAGGTGAATCACCGCGTCGCCGCCGGGCAGCCCGATTACGCGATGGAATTTCGTCTCCGGCACAGGGATGGTCATTACGTCCCTGTGCTGTCCCGCGGCCTGCCGGTGCGCAACGCCGAGGGCACCGTCGTTCGTATCGTCGGCACCCATTTGGACCTGACTGAGCGCAAGCGCGCGGAGGAAGTGCAGGAACGCGAGCGCGCCGAACGGGCGAGAACCGAGCTCCTCAGCCGGCTCGTGTTCGCGCAAGAGGACGAGCGGCGCCGAATCGCTCGCGAGATGCACGATCAGTTCGGCGAGCATCTCACCGCGCTGGCGCGGCGCATCCGGGTGCTCAAAGACGTGAGCCAGAGCGACTCGGGGCTCGCGGCTCAGGTCGACGCGCTCGAGATCGTGGCACAGCGCCTCGATCGGGACGTCGACCACCTCGTGTGGGAGCTCCGCCCCACCGCGCTCGACGACCTGGGTCTCAGGGCTGCGCTGACCAACTATGTGAAGGACTGGTCGAATCGGGTAAACATCCCGGTGAACCTGCATACAAACGGGCTGCTCGACGATCGGCTGCCGTCCGAGGTCGAGACGACCCTGTATCGCATCGCGCAAGAGGCGCTGACGAACGTCGCCCGTCATTCCGGCGCAAGTCACGTCGACATCATCCTCGAGCGCCGCGCTGACACGGTGATCCTTGCGGTTGAGGACAACGGCGTAGGGTTCGAACCGCACGAGAGCCCGCCGGGTGACGGCCAGGGTTTCGGGCTCCTCGGCATGCGAGAGCGTGCGGCGCTGGTCGGCGCCAATCTGCAGATCGAATCGTCGGCCGGACAGGGCACGACCGTGCTCGTCCGGCTGACGGCGATTCCCGCTGACACACCAGCGACTCATGGCTGAAGCATCAGCTCCCTTGCGAATCCTGCTCGCCGACGACCATGTGACTGTCCGTCATGGCCTGAAGCTGCTCATCGAAGAACAGCCCGACATGGTGGTCGTCGCCGAGGTGAGCGACGGCGACTCCGCCGTGCAGCGCACGCTGGCCATCAAGCCGGACGTGGTCGTCATGGATATCTCGATGCCGGGCATGAACGGTCTCGTCGCCACGCGCCTTCTCAGGCAGCAAGGGGCGACGCTCGGCATCGTCACGCTGACGCGCCATGCGGACGACGCGTACCTCGAAGAGCTGCTGCGCGCAGGCGCGTCCGGCTACGTCCTCAAACAAAGTGCGCCCACTGAGCTTCTGCACGCCATTCGCGCCGTGGCCGCAGGCGGACAGTACATCGATTCGTCCCTGACCGGCCGGGTGACCGCCAGCTTCCTCGGTCGCGATGGCGGAAAGCCGGCTGGCGGACAGCCCAGCGAGCGCGAGATTGAGGTGCTGCGGCTCCTCGCGGCCGGTTACAGCAACAAGGAAATCGCCGCGCGTCTGGGGTTGAGCGTCAAGACGATCGAGGCCCACAAGGCCAACGCCATGCGGAAGCTTGGTTTGACCGGCCGCATCGACATCGTCAAGTACGCCGTACTTCAAGGTTGGCTCACGAACGCCTGACCGGCGCCTAAGGGAATCTCCCTAGTACGACTTCGGCGCCTTCCCGATTTCCTGCCTGCTTTCACCGGCGTAGAGTGCCGCCAGCACCCCAATACCCGAGGAGGCGGTATGGAAAGTCCAACCGATCTCACCGCCGAGGCTGAAAGTCCGTCGGATGTGCACGCGAATGGCGTCCGACTGCCCGAGTCGTGGCGGCGCGCCTGCCTGGCACAAGAGAGTCTCCGGCAGATGGGCAGGCCTCGCGTCAACACCCTCCTCATCGGCGCCGATGACGTCGTTTGGCGGGTACTCGGCACGTCACTGAACCTCGCATCGCCAATCGTCAGCTGGCGGCCTGGGCAGCCCCTTCGACTGCCCGACTTCACCACCGTTCGCACTCTGGTCATCCGCGACCTCGCCTTGATGAGCGGCAGCGAGCAGGTGCGCCTGCTCGAATGGCTCGATCGCGCGTCGGGGTATGTCCAGGTGGTTTGCACGTCGAGCGACGCGCTGCTGCCGCTCGTCGAAGACGGCTCGTTCATCAACGCGCTGTACTACCGGCTGAATACGATCTGC
>JBKPSC010000467.1:0-9990 GCA_046734915.1 Acidobacteriota bacterium
GTTGTGGTCGATGACGATGTCCCGCGGGCGGCCGTGAACGAGGGCAAAATACCCCGTGCCGCCCCATTGCTTCGTCATGTCGGACACCTCGTTGTGGCGGATGCGGATTCGATTCGTTTGCTGGCTTGGCGTGTAGTCGTCGATCCCGAAAATGTTGAAGGCGGAGCCGACACCGCGGATCACGTTGTACTCGAACGTGACGTCCTCGACCACGCACCACGGACATTGTCCGCCCTCCGCGCGCGGCGTGAAGAGAATCGCCGTCCCGTTTTGCGCCTCGGACCAGTTGTTCTGGAACACATTGCTGACGATCCGGACGCGTCGCGCGTTCTTCAGTTCGAGCAGGTTCTTCACCTGCCATCGGGTGGCGTGTTCCGGCTGTCCTTGTGCGGCCGACGGACGCCCATCGTCGGTAAAGGCGGGAGCCGTCACCGTCCAGTAGCCGGTCGCGCCCGGTGTGCGTCCATAGACGCGGTATTCCTTCGCATCCGGAACAGGAGCCCAGCTGAGGACGATGCGATCGTTGGCGCCGGCGGTGGCGTTCACCGCGAGAGACGGATCGGATGACGCCTCGGTGTCGTACGCGGGCCGGCGCGCAACGACGCGATACGCGTAGCTGCCCGCCGCGAGCTTGCCACCAGGCATGACGATGGCGCTCACGCCTGCAGGCGAGGCGAGAACGGGATCGCGCCAGCTTACAGGTCGCGTCAGCGTGTTCCCGCGAATCACGACGTCGGATGGGACCTGGTTGCGTATCGGGACCGCCGCACCACCCAGCAACAGCACCTCGCCTGCGGCTTCGAGATAGTTGTTCTCGATCGTGTACGGACCGGGGCCACTCCACCCCGCGATCGCCTGCGAATCCTGGCCGATCGCGCGAATGCCGGAGATGTAAGAGTTGCGAATAACGGTCTCGCCGCTGTTCAACGCGATGCCGCGCTTCTGCCCGCGCAGGACATCGCCGTGAATGTAGACACGATCGACGATCAGATGATGCGGTATCTTCGCCGCTGCATCCTGCGCCATCGACCCGTCGCCGAGCGTTACGAGGTCACTGGCCGCCCCTTCCGTCGGCAGCACCTCGATGAGGAGCAGGCGCCAATAGGCCGCGCCCGGCATCGTGGCGATGACCGGACCGGAGCCGGGCGATTTCAGCTTCGGGAGCTGGGCGGCGCGCGCGGGTGAAACGCGTTCGTCGTTGGTCGGCAACGACGCGTCGCTGGCCGCCGATCGAATCGTGATGTACGTCGTTCCGCCATGCACCGGCAGCCGAAAATGACCGACATACGTCGCTCCGGGTTCCAGCAGGATCGTGTCACCGGGTTTGGCCGAGTCGATCGCCGCCTGCAGATCGTCTCCGGGGCGAACGCGCCGTTCGGCCGCCGAACAGGGTATGGCGCCGATGACCGCCATCGCCGCCGTGAGACCCCAAATGTGAAGGTAAGCCCATCCGCCACAGCGCACCGGCGTTTCTCCTCTTCGAATGTGTGCTCGGGGGAGGTGTTTCGAAGCAAGAGCCGCTCCACGACGTTCCTCATCAGCGCACGACATTTGCATCGCGATTCGCGCCCTTGGACGCCGAAAAGGTGGCCTCCGACATGAGCAAGAAGACACTCTGGATTGCGTTGCCGCTCATAGCCTGGGTGTTGACGACGGCACTCTTCTGGGTCGGCTACACGGGAGAGGATGACCTGTTCTATGCGCGCTACGCGTATCTGCTCCATCGGCCGCCCACCGTGTGGTGGGAGTTCCGGATGCCGGCCATTCTCGCCATGCGCGGCAGCTTTCTCCTCTTCGGTCCTACCGAATTTGCCGCGGTGCTTCCATCGCTTCTGGCGTCGCTGGCCATCTTCGCTTCGGTGGCGTGGGTCGTCGGCTGGCCGCGGACGCTGACGTGGCAGTCCGAGAGCGCGATGCTGCTCGTCGCGGTGATCCCGATCGATGTGGGCTTTCGATCGTATCCGTCAGCGAATCAGATTGCGGCCGGCCTGCTGGCGCTCGGGAGCGCGTGCATCATCAAAGGCAGCCGCCGCGTACAAGTGCTGGGCGCAGCTCTGTTGGCCGGAGCGTTCATCACGCACGAGATCTCGTTCTTCTACGTCGCTCTGTTCTGCCTCACGCTGCTGGCGTTCGACTGGAGACGATTCTGGCAGCCCGTCGCGTGGAGCGTCGCCTTTTCCGGCGCTCTGGTACTCGTCGAAGCAACGACCTACGCCGCGCTCCTCGGCGATCCTTTGGCACGTCTGCGAACGTCGGCAGGGACGACGTCCAACCTTCAATTTGCCGTCGATCCGGATACCGGACTGCAGGGGATGCGTTTTTTCCTGTGGCCCGTGCAGGTGCTGATTCTCAGCAAGCAGTTCGGGTTCGATCTCCTGGCGCTGCTCCTGACTGGAATCGTCGCCTGGCGGCGGTTGACCCGGGAACAACGCATGTTGTTCGCCGCAACATTGGCGGTGTTCCTGTGGCTCGGATACGGTTCGATGGTGCCGTGGGCCTACAAACCGATCTACCGGCAGTTTCACTACTACAACAGCCTGGCATTCGGCATCGCGGCACTGCTGCCGTTCACCATCGCATGCGCGCTGGCGAATCGACAGCTCCTGGCGAAGGCGATGGTTGGCTGCCTGCTCGCCTTTCACGTGGCGAGCCTGAGTGCCGGAGGGGGATGGGGCGCCAATGTCGACGTGTCGCGCGAGCTGCTGCGTTACGCGCGCCTTCACCAGGACCGGCAGTTCGTGACCGACGTGAACACCATGAATCAGATGTACGTGCTGAACGGCTTCCGATTGCCTGACAACGTGGTCTGTCTGAACGGCGACGCGGTGGAGGAACATCTGCTGGTCAACAAAGAGCCGCCCGGCACGGCGCGTTTTCATTTTCCGGAGCGTCGCATCGATGCCGCGCTCGTCAACCGTGAAGAAGGTGAGGTTCGCGAATTCGAGCCAGAGTTTTCGGCGTTCCTGCAGGTGCGCGGCGGCGAGCACACGACGATCGTCGGTGAGCGTTACCGGCGGGCGTTTACACCGCTGATTCCCGTGCTCGGGACGCGAGGGTTCATGATCATGAGTGCCGGTGGCGATATGGTGGCCCTGGCAAGTGGAGCGGCGAGTGCTGCCACGCCGGCGGCAAACGTACGCTAGTCCCCTGGAGATTGTCTTCGCGCCGTCATTCGCTCCTGCGCCAGTGCACCTCCAGGTTGGACGGGAAACCCACGCTCCAGAGGAGCCGGATGTCGGCGGTTCCGGGTGGCAAAAGGCGGCGAATCGATCGAACCGATAGCAGATTCAGATTGGCTTCCTCCGCCCAGAACGTCATGCCAGCGCGCCGCAAGATTGCGCGATGCCAGTCGACCGGCAGCCAGTGGAGCATCGGCAGCAACGTGTGCATCTCCATCGGAAAGTACCGGTACGGCGTATACAGAATGAACGCATCCGCGATCCGCGCGAGCTCCGCCATAAACTGTCGCTGATTGTGAGCCGAACCGACGTGTTCGAGTACCGCAAACGAGAGCGCCAGATCGAACTCACGATCCTCGTAAGGCAGCCGGTTGCCGGTAATCAGTCGGAACGACAGCCCGGGGAACTCCGTTTCCAGATTCGAGCAGTCCTCGATGCTGCAGGCGGCGAGATGGTCGGTGTGCGGGTACCACCGCTCGAAAAAGTTGTTGTACGGCAATACGAGATCGGGCGTCGTGCCCACGTCGACGATGCGCGTCAGCGCGCCCGGCCGCGCAAGCTCAATCACCCGCTCATACATCCGCCGTCGCGCGCCGAGTGCGGTGCGCTCCTTGAGCACATGCAGCGGATGCCGCGCGTTGAAGTAGTCGATCGTGGGCGCTGTCGTGGGCAATCTCTGTGGCAGTTTCGCGCTCACACAGCCGCGAGGTGATTGCCGGGAGCGAGTCCACTGCCCGCGCTCTGTGCGACTCCTGGATCGGCCAGTTCGGCGCTATTACCCGCGAGCTGCCCCTGCCAGAGGGCGACGACTTTCTGCAGCACCGCATTCACAACTGAGAACACGGCAAGCTGCAGGAAGAACACAGCCGTCACGGCACGGGACCAGTGCAGAGTGACGTGTCCGGTGCGACCGTACTCGAGCAGTCCAGGCCAGACAAGTACCGTCGCGATCGCCGCACATGCGATCGCTACCAGCAGGAGCCGACGCGCGGTCAACAGCCCATCGAGGAGCTCCCAGAAGAACGGCTGGTGTCGTCGTCGATAGACGAGGGCGAGAATCCGGTCGGCGAGCACGCCGCCGGTCAACAAAGTGAACGCGAACGTGGTCAGGAAGCCGCAGAGCAGAAGCCGGTAGATCATCCACTCTTCCAAACGGCCGTTCAGAACGTAGAACTCCAGCGGATACGAGCCCCAGAACAGACCCATGACGACAGCGGCGGCGGCGGCCAGGCCGAAGATGCGGCTTGGACGATAGAGCATCGCCGCGTCGCGAATCGCGTACAGGAAGCGAACGCCGTCGCGCAGGACGTGCAGTTTGCTCTCGCCAACGCGCTCCGCATACGACATCGGCACTTCGACGATGCGCATGTCGCTCATCACGGCGCGGGCGCTCATGGCGGGCGTGAAATGCAGGCCGTCGGGGAGCGGGTAAAGGTCCGTCAGGCAATCGCGTCTCAGCACACGCATCCCGCTCGCCGTGTCGGTGACTGCCCGGCCGCTGAGCGATCCGAGAAGCAGCGCGTACAGGCGATTACCCAGCCGCCTGACTCGCGGCATCTGATTTCCTCGCCCCATGCGCGACCCGAGCACCACCGCCGCCTGCTCGGATTGCAAGGCGGCGCACAGATCGCCGAAGTGATTCGGGTCACACGTGCCGTCGGCGTCGAGGAAGGAAACGAACTCGCCGGTGCTCTGACGGAAGCCCTCCTTGATCGCCGCTCCGTATCCACGGTTTTT
Source organism: Acidobacteriota bacterium (assembly GCA_046734915.1). GTDB lineage: Bacteria > Acidobacteriota > Vicinamibacteria > Vicinamibacterales > CAVVIG01 > VFZL01. The sequence goes on from JBKPSC010000467.1 coordinate 4,917, forward strand.
CTCGAACACGACGACGCGCACCGCCGCTTCCCTGGCGGCAATTTCCTGGGCGATCGACGCCGTGCGATCGGTGGATCCATCGCTGACCACGATCACTTCGATGTCGCGGACGCCGCCAATGTGCCGAATGTGGTCGCGAGCGTCGAGGCAGCGCCCGACCGTGCTGGCAATGCTCTCTTCTTCGTTCAGGGCAGGAATGACGATGCTGAGCAGTGGCGGTTCGCCACCGACGTTCGTCTGTGCCTGCGAGGAGCCGCCGGGCCGTATCCCAGTTCGGTGGGATCCAATAGGAGACCGCCTCAGCGTGTGCTCGGGCGCCATGTGTGTTATGCCTCGCTTACGACAGAGCTGGTAGTCGATCGTCGGGCTGCTTGCGAGCGACATGCCAGGTGCAAACGTATGAAACGCAGCTCCCTCGGCCCCGCCGGCGGAAATACCTTACCGCAAAACACACTTTTTTTCGTCACGAGCACGGGCCGATCCGCTGTCGGTCTTCGATCGGCGACCGATCGAGTTTTGGAAGGGTGCGATGGCTCGCCCTTCGGCGCAGCCATCGCTGAGATTGGTCGTGAATCGCGACCGTCGGACTACTGCGGGAGCAAGGATGGATCTGCACCGACCGGCGTTGCGTCGCTCGTCGCCAGTACACCCAGCGGTGAACCCGGCTTGATCCCGTACCGCGAATCGAACTGATCGGTGACGTTCGCGTCGATTTCGAAGTTGCCACCGGGCCAAGTGAGCCAGTAGGCGGCCGGCCCGACGACTGCGTTGTCCGTGAAGAGACCGCCCGGTGCCATCGCTGTGAGGGCGGTGCCTGCCAGACCGAACGTCGAGTGAATGCCGTAATCGCGGTGCTCGACCACGACGTGGGTCATGGCAAAACGCTGCAACGGGACACTGCCGTACAAACCGAGGAACTGATTGCCGGTGATGCCGAGCACCGTGTTGTGCTCGATGGCGATATCGTCGGCGCCTGCTGTTCCGGTTTGAATGATGGCCCAGCGGCCATCACCGCCCCACGTGTTCATATCGAGGTCCTGCCAGGCATTCTGGTCGATGCGCACGCGCCTGACCGGTCCGTCGACGGCGGCGATGTTGAGTCCGCTCGCGACGTGACGAACGATGTTCCTCGTGAACGTGACGTCCTCCACGACGGTCCACGCCGTACCGACCACACCCTTCGCCGTAAGCAGAATGGACCATCCGGTCTGCGCTTGCAGCCAGTTGTAATCGAAGGTGTTGTCTGAGGCCACGACACGACGCCCGTACTTGATCTCGAAGAGATTCTTCACCTGTGGCTGCTCGGTCATCGTCCGCCACGCGGGATCCTTGCGCACCGTGTTCCGTGCGAATACGACGTCGGTCGGAACGCAGCCGCAGTAGGGAACGGCTCCGCCAAGAAGAAAATTCTCGCCGCTTGCTTCGAGGTAGTTGTTGACGACGGTGAGGGGACCAGGCGTCTCCCACGCAGCGACGGCTTGTGAGTCGCGTCCGACTTCCCACATCCGGTCGATCCACGAGTTGGACACCGTCACGCTGACGCCATTCATCCCGACGCCACGGTGGCCCCCGGTCGACTGGTTGCCGCGAATCAGCAGCTGATCGAACGTGATATTGCGAGGAAAGTTGCCGTTGGTATCAGCAGCGACGTCAACGCTCGTGACGCCGACGCCTGGCGCGTCAACCTGCAAGCCGCGCAACGTGTAGTTGTCGCCGCCGACGAACAGTGTGGGCGAGGCCAACTGCGTGGGCACCAGACGCGGAAGAGCGCCCTGATACGCAGGCGTCATGCGGACGCCTGACGCGGGCAGGAGCGCCGGATCCGCAGTGATGGTGATGGCGTACGAGGACCCGGTCCGTGGCAGAACGAAGTTACCAGGATAATCGCCAGCCGCGAGGACGATCTCGACGGGACCCGACTGCGCGACGGTGACCGCTTGCGCGAGTGCGGTCTCGAGTACGCCAGGACCGCTGCGCGGGATCGAAATCACCGTGACACCCGAGTCTGGAGGCGGGGGTGGAGGTGGAGGTGGAGGCACTTCCACCGAAACGACGGTCACGATTGCCGGCGACGATGTCACCGCATCGACGGTCGCGCGTACGTCACATGTCGCCCCAGTCCCGGGAGCGGTGTATCGACCGCGCGAATCGATCACGCCGCAGGTGGCTCGCCACTTCACGGCGCTGGTCGAACCGCCAACGGTTGCCGTGAACGTCGTCGACTCCGCCGCGGTCATCGTCATCGATCCTGGGGACACGGTGACTGAAACCGAACGGTTTTTCGAGGGACGCGAGAGCTTCAACGGCGCCGCTGCGGCGAAGCCCGCGACACTCAAACACACGCACGCCGGGACAATGATCTTCTTCTTCAAGAACGGTCTCTCCGGTGATCGGTTGGGTGTGGCGCTCCGGCGCGGCCGAAGCGCGGCAGCCACTCGTATTGCGAGAGAGATTCCTCAAGGAAGAGCTGTAAAGTGGTGCGTGATTTCGAGCGGTATGGCACCCCGGAAACGCCGTAATTCCGTCGGCGCGATCACGAAAAGCGGCCAGCGGGCACAGTTCTGCGGCGCGGTATTACCTGCCGCGTAACAGATGTGGTCGCAACGGCGATTTCGGTAAGTAAGTAAAGCAGCACGTACGGCTGAGTTTTACCGCTGTCGCCTCGACCTCTACAATGAGCTCCCACCGTTGGCCGGTGCCGGCGGGCTCCTCTCACACAACTTCTTTTCACGTCTGGGTTCGAGAACCCGGGAGCTCAAGCCGTGGTCCGTCCTTTTCCGTCATCGCCCTTCGCGCCGTCGTACGCGCGCCGCTGTGTCACCACGCTCGCGATCACGCTGGTCGTCGCCTTCGTGTGCGTCTCGCCAGGTGTGCGCGGTGAGACCTCTGTGCTGGTGGCAACCGGCAGCACGTGGCGGTACTTGGACAATGGCTCCGACCAGGGAACGGCGTGGCGTACACCGAGCTTCAACGACAGCGCCTGGTCGAGCGGGGGTGGCCAATTCGGATACGGCGACGGTGACGAGGCGACGGTTGTCGGATACGGCGGCAATCCGGCGGCGAAGTACATCACCACGTACTTCCGACGCTCGTTCTCGATTAGCGACCCCACGCAGTTCTCGTCGCTGAATCTACGACTGCTGCGCGATGACGGAGCGGTTGTCTATCTGAATGGCGTCGAGGTGTTACGAAGCAACATGCCTGCGGGGCCGATCGGCTATGCCACGCTGGCGTCGGCCACGATCGCGGGAGCGGATGAGTCGACATTCGTTGCTGGAGCTGTTAGTCCGTCATTGCTGATCGCGGGCACGAACGTGCTCGCGGTGGAAATCCACCAGTCGGACCCGACCAGCAGCGATATCAGCTTCGACTTGGAGTTGATCGGCGGCTCGACGGCCGTCCTCACGCGAGGTCCGTACTTGCAGATCGGTACGCCGAACAGCATCGTCGTGCGTTGGCGGACGAGTGCGCCGGTGATCGGGCGAGTCCAGTTCGGGCTCTCACCGGGCGTCACCACGGGTTCGGCGCAGGAAGCGTCCTCGCGTACGGATCACGAGGTGCAGCTGACTGGACTCTCACCCGACACCCTCTACTACTACTCGGTCGGCACTCCAACACAGACGATCGCGGGTGACTCGACATTCCGCTTCAGGACCTCTCCACTACCTGGCACCATGCGTCCAACGCGCGTGTGGGTGATCGGGGATTCCGGCACCGCGAACGCGAACGCACAGGCGGTCCGCGATGCGTACTCCACGTACACGGGAACGCGCGACACCGACCTGTGGCTGATGCTCGGCGACAACGCCTACAACGACGGTCTCGACCCGGAGTACCAGGTCGCGGCCTTCGACATGTATCCGGCGCTGCTGCGCAAGACCGTCCTCTGGCCCGCATACGGGAACCACGATGGGTATGGGTCCGATGCAGCGACGAACACCGGACCCTACTTCGACATCTTCACGCTGCCGAAGCAGGGCGAGGCTGGCGGAGTCCCATCGGGCAGCGAAGCCTACTATTCGTTCAATTACGCCAATATGCATTTCGTCTGTCTCGAGTCGTTCGAAACCGACCGTTCACCCAATGGGCCGATGTTGACGTGGCTGCAGCGCGATCTCGCCGTGAACACCCAGCAGTGGGTGATTGCGTATTTTCATCACCCGCCATATTCGAAGGGCTCCCATGATTCCGACACGGAAATCGAGCTGATGGAGATGCGCCAGAACGCCGTTCCGATCCTGGAGAACTTTGGCGTCGATCTCGTGCTCAGCGGTCACAGTCATTCGTACGAGCGATCGTTCCTGCTCGATGGGCACTACGGGACGTCGACGACGTTTACCGAGGCGATGAAGAAGGGCGCGGGCAGCGGACGTGCCGACGAATCCGGCGCATACACGAAGCCCTCATCGGGAATGGCACCACACGAAGGCGCGGTGTACGTCGTCGCCGGTGTCGCCGGGCAGACGAGCGGCGGCACGCTCGATTACCCTGCGATGTACGTGTCACAGGCGACGCTCGGGTCGCTCGTACTCGACGTCAACGGCAGCCGTCTCGATGCGTCGTTCGTCGACAGCACCGGTGTTCGCCGCGACTACTTCTCCATCGTGAAGGGATCAGGGTCGATCGCGAGTCCATACGGTGGAACGCCTGCACTCATTCCCGGTGTCGTCCAGGCGGAACAGTTCGATGAGGGCGGCGAGGGCGTCGCCTATCACGACACAACAAGCGGCAACAGAGGAGGCGTGTTTCGATCGACTGACGTTGACATCGAAACGACCGCTGATGCCGGCGGAGGCTATGACATCGGCTGGACCAAACCTGGTGAGTGGCTGCAGTACACGGTCAACGTCACCACAACCGGGGTGTACGACCTGATGCTGCGGATGGCGTCGACCGGGTCCGGCGGCGCGCTGCACGTTCTCGTGGATGGCGTGAATGCCACCGGAACGATTCCGGTGCCGAATACCGGAGGGTGGCAGACGTGGACGACCGTCACCGTTGCGCAGCTGCCGCTCGCCGCAGGCATCCACAGACTGCGACTTGCGTTTGACGCGAATGGCTCGACAGGCAGCGT
>JBKPSC010000468.1:0-9602 GCA_046734915.1 Acidobacteriota bacterium
CGCCAGCGACTGCGAGGAAATCGTCCGGACGCCGCTGTCTTCGAGCTGATTCAGGCAGCGGAGGTAGACGGACAACCGGTTGGTGGTCAGCTCGGACACCTGCTCGGCCGACTGCCGCGGGCGCGGCGCCGAACGCGTCCCTTTGTTCGCTGTTTTCACAAAGGCGGAAAAATTGTAGCAAAAACAAGCGGAGGCGGCTGGAAATCGCGCGTGCTAGTATCCGCTATGGCACGAGCGCGAGGTCCGCGGCCCCTGATGAGTGCGATCGCTACAGTGGCTGCTGGAATCCTCGTGACGAGCCTCGCCGCGCAACCCGTCACGCGCCGCGCCACCAATCTCGCGGCGCTCTTGAACTATCCGGCGTTCTATCAAATGCGTCCCGTCGTGCTCGTCGGCACGATGGCGATGAGCGACAAAGGCCGCATTCAGGTCTCGGACGAAACCGGAACCCTGCAGGTGATCTACAAGGGCTCGCCGCCCGACGGCCTTGCCGAAATCCGCGGCGAATTCTGGGACGTGGGCCGCATGAACGCGGACGATCCGCGTTTGGCGTCGATGAATCTTCAATCGACCTTCGGCATCGATCCTACAGGCCCCTGGCCGCGGGCGGGCCAGGTCCTGGCTGTCGTGGCGAGCACGATCACGTCGATTACGCCCCCGAGTACGCCCTCGGTCCGCACCATGGTGCTCTTTCCCGCCAGATATCGCGAACAGAAGGTCACCGTCGTCGGCCAGTTTGCCGGGCGCAATCTCCTGGGTGACCTCCCCGACGCGCCGGCTCGGAGCCGGTTCGATTTCGTGCTGCGGTCCGCCGACGCGGCGGTCTGGGTAACCAACCTCCGGCCACGCGGGAAAGACTTCGAGCTCGCGCTCGACGCACGCATCGACACCGGCCGATGGCTCGAGGTGACCGGCACGCTGCAGCAAGGGCGCGGGCTCCAGTGGCTGGATGCTGAGACCGGCTCGCTCAAGCTCGCGAAGGCACCTAGCGAGCAGTCCGAAGAAACGGTCGTCCGCGTACCGGCTGCGCCGCCGCCCGAGGTGATCTTCAGCGCGCCAACCGAAGGAGAGACCGACGTCCTTCCAGGCACCACCATCCGGATACAGTTTTCCCGGGATATCAATCCGGAGACGCTGAAGGGGCGCATCAAGGTCCTCTACACCGACGGCACAGCTGAAAGCGGGACGCCGATCACCGAATTCACCACCGAGTATCGCGGCGCGGCGCGTGTCCTTGAAGTGAAGTTCACCAAGCCGCTCGAGCCGTTTCGAGCCGTTCGGCTGTCTTTCGACGACGGCGTGCTCGGGACCGACAAGCAGCCGCTCAAGCCGTGGACGCTGGCGTTCGAGGTGGCCGGCGGTTAGGCTCGCTGCGGATCGGCCTGCATCAACGCTTCGATCGCGCCACGAACGCGCGCGATGAGCTCGTCGCGCTGCTCCAGATCCAGACCCGTTGTCTCAATTGGCGATCCGACGTGGACTCTCGTGAGCACTGGCCTGATGAGCCAGCTGCCTTTGCGCATGGCGGCGCGTCCGCCCTGGATCGCCACTGGCACGAGTGGCGCCTGCGCCTTGATCGCCATGATGAAGCCACCCTTCTTGAACGGCAGCAGCGCCTCGGTTTTGCTGCGCGTGCCTTCGGGAAAGATCAGGAAGGAGTTGCCCGACTGGATCGAGCGCGCGCCGGTTTCGATCGATCGCATCGCCGCTTCGCGGTGACGGCGATCGATCGGAATGAACCCGCCGAGCCGGAAGGCGCGGGCCAGGATGGGAATCGCCTCGAGCTCCTGCTTGTAGAGGATGTGCACACGTGAGTGCAGCGCCTCGAAGAGCACCGGCGGATCGATATTGCTCTGATGGTTCGAGCAGAAGACGACGGCCCGATGGTGGTCGAGGGGTTCGGTCCAGGTCACCGCATAGCGGATGCCGCTCAGGAAGAAGCCGAGCCGCACGCCGATGTGCCCGAGCGTGTACAGCAGGCCCTTCCACTGGAAGAGAAGCGCCAGCGCCATGCCGAAGGGTCCGACGATGATGACGTAAAGGGAAACGAGGATGTATGTCGCGAGAGACCGCAGGCCGGCGATGATCAACGGGACGGAATCTTAAACGAAAAAGCCCACCGCGAGTTTCAGTCGCGACGGGCTTTGATTTCGGTTGCTGGTCTCTGAGTGGATTATGCGCGTGCAGCGCGGCGTGGTGCGGTTGCCGCCGCCTGGGCCCGAGGCGCCGGAGCCTTGGTTGCCACTTTTCGTGGGGCAGCGGGCGCCGTTCGCGCCGCTTTGGTGGTGAAGCAGCGCTCGAGCGCGCGATCCACGCGGGCCTCGATAGCCGGCGCCGTCTCTCGCATCACCTCTGACACCTCGGAGATGATGAGGAACTTGGCCCGGTCGAGCATGCGCTTCTCGCGGAACGACAGGCTCTTCGACTTGGCCAGGAACGTCAGACTCTTCAGCACGTCGGCCACGTCGTAGATGGACCCGCTACGCATCTTGTCGGAATTGTCCTTGAACCGCCCCTTCCAGTTCTGATGATTGTCAATCTTGCCGTCGCCGAGCAGCCCGAACAACCGTTCTACTTCATCGTCAGAAATCGCCCGGCGCAGTCCGACGCCGTCGACGTTGCTGATCGGAACGAGAACGGTCGTTTCGTTGGCCACGATGCGGAGGTGATAAAAGCCGCAGGTGGTGCCAAGAATGGTTTTCTCCTCGATTCGGATGACGATACCCAGACCGTGATTCGGGTAGATAACCTTATCGCCGACTTCAAATGTCACGGTTCCCCCTGTTGGAAGCGCGGTACGGTAGGCCTAGAGTCGTGCCAGCAGTCCTTTAAGTATAGCCGACGCACACAGCCCACACAACGGAAAACCCCCGAAAAATGGGCTGTTTTTGCGATTCCCGGCCCGAGTGACGGCACCGGCGGCGATGACTTTTGTCGCCGTACACGCGGGTAAGTCCCTTTGTTGGATGGGGTTTGGAGCCCCGGATCGGGCGCTTGCCCGCAGCCCGGCCGTAGCGACTCAAGAAGGTCGTCGGGAGCGCCCGGTGACGTTGCGGTAGAGCTTAGGCAGACGGCGGATGAGGTTTCATGGGGACCGTGACGACCCGAACGCCCATCCGCCAGATGTAAACCAGGACGGCGAACGCCATGACCGCAATAGCGGTCGTGGCTCCATCGATCGCCACCCGCCATCGCCCAATGGCGCGCACGAGCGGGGCAGCGCCGATGATGCCGGAGAGGATGGCCAGCCAGACCTCGGGCGTCAAAAACCGGCTCAAGTAGTAGGCCGAGGCGATGGGCCTGTTCAAGCCCACGAGCGCCCTCAGGTACTCGCCAGCCGCGGGCAGGCTGTCGGCTCGAAAAAAGACCCATCCAACCGTGACTACGAGCAACGCGTACGCGTAGCCCACGGCAACTGGCAGAACGCGCAGGAGCTTCGCAAGCCCGATGCGCTCGAGCGCCATGAACGCCGCGTGATACGCAACCCAGACGATGAATGTCCAACGCGTGCCGTACCAAAGGCCGGCGAGTAGAAACGCCGCCGACATCGGCGCGAAGTGCCCGGAGCCGAGCGGAAGTCGAAGGTACTCCCGCATCCAGTCGCCGAGGGACGAGAACCACTTCTCCCAGAACTCGTGGAGGGACCGCGAGACGTACGGCCACTTGAAGTTTTCGGACAGTCGGAAGCCGAACATCCGTCCAAGCCCGAGCGCCATGTCCGAGTAGGCGGAAACGGCGAAGTAGATCTGGAGTCCGAAGCAGAGCAGTCCCAGCCACGCCCGTGCCACGGCGACCTGTGTCGGCGGGAGATTGAAGATCGTGTCGGCTGTCAGGCCGACGGTATCCGCGATTGCGACCTTCTTGAACAGGCCGATCGCGAAGCGGCGCATCCCGTAAGCGAAATTGGCGACCGAGACGACACGCCGAGTCATCTGCTCTGCCATCTCCTTGCGTCGGACGATCGGTCCTGCAAGGAGGAACGGAAAAAAGAGCAGCGACAATATCGTCCGGACCGGATCCAAATCGGCGAGCGACGGCTTGCGGTACGTCTCGACGAGGTGCGCGATAGCCAGTAGCGCAAAAAATGAGATAACGACGGCAGTCAGGCCCCAGGGATTTGCGGGGCGGCCATTCAGCGGCAGCGACACCACACTGATGTTCGGCCCGACGGCGTTGCCGTAGCGAACGAGGGCGAACAGACCGAGCACACCGGCGAGACCGACACCGAGCCAGAGGCGGCGGGCCGCGGTGCGAACGATCGCCGCTCCGATGCCGTAGGTAAACACCGTGGCCCCCAGCAAGATCAGTGCGAGGACTGGATCGAGCAGCGCGAAATAAACCACGCTGCCTGCGACGAGCAGGAGGTTCAGGGCCTTGAGCGGAACGTGACCATGCATCCAGTCGGCCGTGGTCACGCCCGTCACGGCTACGTGCAGAACGATGAAAATCGGGAGGAAGAGAAAGAGGAACGTCGATTCGGTCAGGAGCACGGCCGCCTTGATGCTAGACCGGCCGCAGGAGAAAACACAATTGGTCTCGGGGCGCTGAAACCGGCGACCCCGCTGAACTCAAAATGGGTCGAAATCGATGCTCTCAGCCGATTTTTCGATATCCGGACACAGTTCTTCGAGGCGGAGTACGGTTCGTCGGCGGAGGGCCGCGGCGTCTCGTGCGATTGCCGCCTCCCCGGCGCGCATGACCTGCGGCATCCGGCGATCCAGCGCCGCGACGAGCTCAATAAGCTGCTTGACGAGTGCCGAGTGGTCGGTCAAGGGCCCATTCATGTCTGAGTTCGAGTGAGATTCCGGTTCTCCGCGTCCCGCGCGAGACACGTAATAGCACCGCGGGCGACCGGGGGCCCGAATTAGACGAACTGTAGGACAAGCGCGATGGCCAACGCCACACCGACCCCGATAGCCGCCACGTTCACCCGTTTCGCTCGACTGCGATCCGCCTCTGCTCCGCGGACCAGCCATTTTTGCCAGCGGATGTCCAGATCATCGGGCGATACCGCCTCAACGGTGTCGGTCATCTCAAGGCTTTCCGGATGCTCTCCGACATGCTCGTCGGCCAATCCCTCCACACGCTGGTGATAACGAGAGACGGCAGCAACCCGATGCAGGCGATGACGGCCCAACCGGATAGAGAAGCGACATTCAAGGCGTAGGCGACGGCCAGAACCGCGAGTGTCCAGACCGCTGCGACGATAGCTTTCGTGAATTGGAAGTCCATGAATGGAAGTGTAACGAACGCACCCGACTCCGCGCTGTGCAACACTGCACACGCATGTTGTACGGAAGCCTCTCTGTGCATCGGGCCGCTACATTCGCTTGGAGAGCTCGATGGCTAATCGCACCACCAACGCGACTGGGACACCTATGGCGAGGATAGCCAGCGGAAAGGCCAGCACGACCAGCAGCAGCATCAGGCCATCGTTTAGGAGCCCTGAGATCTTCTGACGAGTAGAGAACACCGGCTTCCCCTCAATCGTCAAGGCGCATGGGACCGCCTTCGTCCTGCATGGCTAAGGACGCCTCAGCTGTCGCGGCGCCAACGGATTCGGGCGTCTCGAAGCCGCTGTCGACCGTGGAACGTGCGCTGCGCTTGTCGCGGCAGTTGAGCTGCGAGCGTTTAAAATCGCTGTCGATGATGCAGCGTGCGGACTCGCGCTTGGTCGCCACTTCTTCATCCGTCCTCTGCGCGCCCAGAACTCCGTGGCGCGCTGCGTCTTTCGAACGGTATCTGGTGAAGAGGGGCGCGGCTGTATCGTTCGGCACACCGGGAGCGCAGGCTCATCCCACCCGCCCCGACGGCTCCTGCTCGTGTGCAATGCGAGACATCGCGATCGTGATCGCCGCTTCATGCTCTGTTCGAGGGACCAGAACATGTTCAGGCTGATTGCGACGATGAGACGCGGATCGGCGGCGAGCCTCCCGGAGGCCTGGGTGCGCTATCCGACGGTCGAGGCGGCCAGGCTCGGGACGGCGACAATGCTGCGCGACGATCGGGTCTTGCGCGTCATGATTGCGCGCAACCTAGCTCCGCCTGCCTTCGTCGAGTGGGCCGAACGGTGAATGCCCGCCGTTTCAGCGCTGCTGAAGAAACGGCGGCGATTCTCCAGTGTGCGGCGCACGACTGCATGCCGGTGATGATTCCTGGCGCCCTGGAGAAGCGTATCGGCCATTCGACTCTTCAGCCGACAATTGCTGCCGAATCTGCAGCGCCGCGCGTTCAAACCGCGGCGACTGGGACTTCGGAATGACCGGGCCGGCAGACTAGCGGTCTTTGGGAGATCTCAACGGGTTATTGACCGGGACTCGCCTGAGCCGGCGTACAGGACAGCACAGACGCTGCCATTCACGCCCGAGATGATTGCCCCGAACTCATCGCGACCGCGATTCGAGTCGCCCTCGGCGCGTACGACTCGGACGTCGACGCGGGTGAAGCCGGACGTGTAAACACGATCGGTGATGAGATCGCCCGAGTCAGCGGTCTGGAATCGGCGATGCTCGGTGAGATGCTGGCGTTCGCTGAAGGAGTTCGTCACCCTCGAGACGGCGACGAATCAGGCCACGAGTGCGCCGCCTTTTCGGATCCGCTGCAGTCCCACCCTTTTCAAGGTCGGCGACTTGTCGCTGTGGCGATACGAATCGGGCGCCGGCACCAGACGGCGCACCGGCAAATCCTGATACGATAGATTTCCGCTGCCACGAGCCGGAGTGGTGAAACTGGCAGACGCGCGGGACTCAAAATCCCGTGGGGTTTACGCCCCGTGAGGGTTCGATTCCCTCCTCCGGCACCAATGTCAATCCGCTGATCGACGAAGTCTGAGGCGTCGTGGCCGCCGGGTGTCGCCATCCGCAGCAATCGGCGAATGCGAGCACCCGACGGAATGGCGCCGGCAGCGCGGACGCTGCCGGCTCATGGCGTGGCTTACTGCGTGATCGAGATCTTCTCGACGGTCCAGGTCGAGCAGTCGCCCTTGTAAAGGACCGTGTCCGATTCGCAGTGGAGCTCGTGAATGAGGCAGCCGTTCTGACCGTGGTTCGCTGAGGTCTGCGCCCATCCGAGCAGCTTGCCGTCGAGGCTCATTTTGTAGATCTTGCCGTTGCCGTCGCCGCTGAACAGGAACTGGTTCGCGCCAGGATTCGTGCAGAGCGTCCAGGGAGCGCCCATGCCCTCGATGATACGGACCGGGTTCAGGTCGGAGTCGAACACCTGCACGCGGCGATTGCCACGATCGGCCACGTAGATGTTGCCTTTGGTGTCCGCCGTGATCCCGTGCGGCGTGTTGAACTGATTCGGCGCCGCGCCGCGTTCACCAACCGCCTTCACCCAGTTGCCGTTCTTGTCGAACTTCGCGACGCGCGAGTTGTTGTAGCCGTCCGAGATGAAGATGTCGCCATTCGGGTTCCAGGTTACGTCGGTCGGACGGTTGAACACCCACGGACGGGCGGGCGGCGTGCCCTCGAGATGTTCGGCCTCTTCGACGAAACGCTCGAGCCAGTCAAGCGGCTCTTCCTTGCGGCCGAGGGTCATCGCGACCGTGCCATCCGGCCGGTACTTGACCACCATGTTCGAGCCCTCGTCCACCATCCAGACGTTCTGATCAGCGTCGACACGGACGGTGTGCGCGAACCCGGCTGCGTAGTTGTTCGGACCCCATTCCTTGACGAACTTCAGATTCGGGTCGAACTCGAACAGCATCGAGGCGGCGCTGCCCTTGACCGTCGCCGTCTTTCCGGTGCGGCTGAACACGAACAAATGGCCTTGCCGGTTCTTGGCGACGCCCACGGCCTCACCGATCGTCTGATTCGGCACGTTCAGGCTGAGCACCTCTTCCCTGATGTTCAGCTTCGGCGTGTTCTTTTCGAGATCCGCCTGTTTCGCCTGCTGTTCGGGCGATCCGGCGAGTCCGCCTCCACCGCCCCGGCCAGCCGGGGGGGCCGCCGGCTGCGCCCCCGGCGCGCCGCCCTCTTGGGCCGAAGCCGGTTGCGAGGCCTGCTGCGGGGCGCATGCGGCCGCCATACCGACGGCCAGCGCGAGGCCCACGACGATGCGTGTGTTTATCATTCGTTCCCTCCTCGACAGGGTATGCAACTAAACAGCGGTGCGGAGTATACACATAGACGAGGCCGGCCAGAAACGACGGGCTTCGGGCCTGTGGCCGAGCGCATTGTACGACCATGCGCGGGTCTCGGCACACGAAGTCTTCCTGCCTCTCAGGAGCGTGGCGATTCGCTTATGATCCCGGCGGGGTCGACTGCCGAGGAGGTAGGTATGAGGACGCGATGCCGGTTCGCTCGTGGAATCCTGGCTGCGGTCGCACTACTGGGCATCATGCCTGTCGCCGGATCGGCCCAGATGACGGGCGTGGAGAACGGCGAGTGGCGTTACCTCGGCGGCGATGCCGGACACACGCGATTCTCGCCCCTCAACCAGATCAACACGTCGAACTTCGCGAACCTGAAAGTCGCGTGGATCTTCCGCGGCGACAACTTCGGCCCGGGCCTCGAGTTCACCGCTCGATCGACTCCCGTCTTCGTCGACGGCCTCTTGTACACGGTCATCGGACAGCGTCGCCAGGTCGTGGCCATCGACGCAGCGACCGGCGAGACGCGATGGACGTTCCGCGAACCGGACACGACGCGATACCTCCGCTCGCCGAGGACCGATTTCGGCAAAGGCGTCGCGTACTCGAAGATCGACGGGCGCGGCGTCATCTTCATCTCGACGCCAGCATTCTTCCTGTGGGCGCTCGATGCCAAGACCGGACGGCCGCTGGAGAACTGGGGCACCACACCGGTTCCACTGAAGGATTTTCCGAAGACTGGCGTGATCGACATGATCCCCGACCTCATACGAGACTGGGGGCCCTGGCAGACGTGGAAGGGTGGCAAGTACGATCCCGACTACGGAATTCCGCGACAGCTCGGTGAGATCACCTGCTCGTCGCCCCCCATCGTGGTGAATGGCGTGATCGTCGTGCTCGCCGGCCACGAGCCGAGCTACGACCAGACGCGGATCGAGAACGTGCCCGCCGACATCCAGGGCTACGACGCCAAGACCGGAAAGCATCTCTGGAAGTTCCACGTCATCCCGCGACCGGGCGAGTTCGGCAATGACACCTGGGACAAGGATTCGTGGGTGTTCTCTGGAAATATCGCGTCGTGGGCGCCGGCCGCCGCAGATCCCGAGCGCGGTCTCGTTTACATCGTGACCAATGCGTCCACCTATCAGTTCTACACAGGTCATCGTCCGGGCTACAACCTGTTCGGCGGCAGCATCCTGGCGCTGGACGTCAAGACAGGCAAGCGCAAGTGGCACTTTCAGGTGCATCACAGCGAACAGTGGAACTACGACATCCCGACGGCGCCGATCCTGATGGACCTCACCGTCAACGGACGCCGGATACCGGCGCTCATCCAGAATACGAAGCAGGGGCTCATCTTCGCGCTCAACCGTGAGACCGGCGAACCGATCTGGCCGATCGAAGAACGTCGCGTCATTCAAACCGAAGTCCCGGGAAACTACACCGCGGCGACGCAACCCTACCCGACCCGTCCGGAACCGCTCGATCGCATCGTGCTGAACGGCATCAC
>JBKPSC010000469.1:0-21081 GCA_046734915.1 Acidobacteriota bacterium
GACGGTGTCCGAGGCATCCACGATCGTGACGGTGTGCGCTGCCATCGATCTCATTCTGGAGCGCGGCATTCACGACACTGCGACTCATGCCTTAGCACAGTTGGGATACCTCGCCGCGTGGCGTTTCAACGACTTTGAATCAGCTTTTCGCTTCGGCCAGCTGGGTTACGAGTTAATCGAGCGCAGAGGTCTGTTCCGTTTCGAAGGGATTGTGTGCTTGAACTTCTCGACTTTGGTGATGCCGTGGGCACGACACGTCACAGAATGTCGGTCGGTGATCCGTCGAATCTTCGAAGTCGCTCATAACACTGGCGATCCTTTCTTACCGTTGGCGGCCGGCAACATCCTGCTCTCGAATCTCCTGCTCGGGGCTGACCCGCTCCCCGAAGCAGAACGGGAAGCTGAAGTCTGCCTCAGCTTCTGTCGAACGGGAAGCTACGGCGACTACAGCGATGCTCTTAACACCCAGGCGGCACTCATTCGAGGCCTCCGTGGGGTGACACCACAGTTCGGTTTGCTCGACGACCAACGGTTCGATGAGCGCCGGATCGAGAACGGGTTTGTGACGCATCCTCACATCGCGGCTCTCGAGTGTTGGTACTGGACCCGCAAGCTGCAGGCACGCTTCTTCGCGGGCGACTACGCAACGGCCCACGATGCCTCGCATCACGCGAAAGGCTCCTTGACGAAGTCGGCCGGCATGCTCGAAATCGCCGAACACGAGCTCTACAGCGCTCTCACGCGTGCCGCCCTGTGCGATTCCCCATCGAGCGACGAAGGCCGGGAGCATGTGCAGGCGATCGTGGCGCATCAGCGGCAGCTCGAAGTGTGGGCCCGGCACTGCCCCGAGAACTTCGAAAACCGGGCGCTCCTGGTGGCCGCGGAAATCGCGCGCATCGAGGGAAGGGATCTCGACGCGACGCGGTTGTACGAAAACGCGATTCACTCTGCGCGGCAGAACGGCTTCGTGAACAACGAAGCGCTCGCCCTCGAGATCGCCGCGCGGTTCTACGCGGCTCGCGGCCTCGACCGGATTGCCAGGGCATCGCTGCGGGGCGCCCGGGACGGCTACCGTCAGTGGGGCGCCGACGGAAAGGTCCGCCAGCTCGAGGCGCAATATCCCGACCTCAGAGACGAGGGGGCGTCGCCGGATCCGATGCGGACGGTGCTGACGCCGGTTGAAAACCTGGACCTCTCAACCGTGCTCAAAGTGTCGCAAGCGGTGCGGGGAGAAACAGACCTCGAGAAGTTGATCGCGGCCATCATGCGCATGGGTCTGGAGCATGCCGGCGCGGAGCGTGGTCTTTTGATCGTTCCGCATGGCGACCTGTATCGGATCGAGGCCGAAGCCAAAAGCAGCCATGAAAGGGTGACGGTCGATCTGCGGCAAACCCCCGTCGGTGCCGGTGATCTGCCACAGTCGGTTCTCCAGTACGTGCTCCGCACGCGAGAGCGCGTGCTCTTGCAGGATGCGGTGACCGCCAGCGAGTTTGCCGACGATGAGTACTTGCGCCGCCATCATGCGCATTCCGTGCTCTGCATGCCGCTTCTCAAGCAAACGAGGTTGGCCGGGATCCTCTATCTCGAGAACAACCTCACGTCCA
The DNA here is from genome assembly GCA_046734915.1 of Acidobacteriota bacterium. Lineage (GTDB taxonomy): Bacteria > Acidobacteriota > Vicinamibacteria > Vicinamibacterales > CAVVIG01 > VFZL01. Next base: position 1,605 of record JBKPSC010000469.1, read on the forward strand.
ACGCATTCACGCCGGCCCGAATGGCGCTCCTCGAAGTGCTCGCGTCGGACGCGGCCATCTCGCTGGAGAATGCGCTCCTTTACCAGGATCTCCAAGAACGCGAGCGCGAGTCGCGCCTGATCGTGGAGACCATTCCTGGCCTGGTCGCCACCTTGTCACCAGCCGGCGAGGTTGAATTCGTGAACAAGGGCCTGATCGAGTACTGCGGTCAGCAGCTGGACGCGATGAAACAGTGGGGCACGAACGGGACGGTTCATGTTGACGATCTTCCTCATACCATCGAACTCTTTATCCAGGGAATTACGTCAGGCGAGCCATACGAGCTCGACGCGCGCGTCCGGCGTTTCGACGGCGTGTATCGGTGGTTTCAGATTCGCGGGCTTCCGCTGCGCGACATGGGCGGGCAGATCGTCCGCTGGTACTCCCTGCTCTCCGATATCGACGACCGCAAGCGGGCCGAGACACAGCTGAGCGCGCTGAAGGACCAACTCTATAAAGAGAACTTAGTCCTGCGGGACGAGGTGGACCGGACCTCGATGTTCGAGGAGATTGTTGGGACATCATCGGCGCTTCAGCCGGTGCTGGCCCGCGTCGCAAAAGTCGCCCCGACCGACTCCACCGTGCTGATCGCCGGCGAGACTGGCACGGGCAAGGAGCTCATCGCCCGCGCGATTCATCGGCGGTCGCCGCGTGCCTCTAAGGCGTTTGTGAGCGTCAACTGCGCGTCGGTACCGCGCGATCTCATCGCGTCGGAGCTCTTTGGCCACGAAAAAGGGGCGTTCACCGGGGCGACGCAACGGCGACTCGGCCGGTTCGAGCTGGCGCACGGCGGGACGATCTTCCTCGACGAAGTCGGCGAGTTGCCGATGGAGACGCAGGTGGCGCTGCTGCGTGTCCTGCAGGAGCGCGAGTTCGAGCGCGTCGGCGGGAGCGTATCCGTTCGCATTGATGTGCGGGTCGTCACCGCCACGAATCGCGACTTGCAGGCGGCGGTCGGGGCGGGCACTTTCCGCAGCGATCTCTTCTATCGGCTGAACGTCTTTCCCATCGCTGTACCGGCGCTGCGGGAGCGTACCGACGACATCCCGCTGCTGGTCGAATACTTCATCGATCGCTACGGGAGGAAGGCGGGCAAGACGATCCGGCGGGTCAACAAGCGGACGCTCGATCACCTGCGCTCCTATCCGTGGCCGGGCAATGTGCGGGAGCTGCAAAACGTGATCGAGCGGTCGGTGATTGTGTGCGACACGGACGAATTCACGGTGGACGAGAGTTGGCTCTCCGCCCGCCCAGCGATCGAAGGCGCCCATGCGTTGTCCGGGACGGTCGCGGCGCACGAGAAGGCCGTCATCGAGGATGCGCTGCGGGCCTGCGGCGGACGGGTCTACGGACCAGCGGGGGCCGCGGCGCGGCTCGGCATTCCACGCTCGACCCTCGAATCGAAAATCCGGGCGCTGGGGATCAACAAGAACCGCTTTCGGGCGTGACTGAGAAGAGCCCTATCCCCGCTGACGTGGCGTCACCGTGCGCTCGATTCCCACAACGCTCAGCACGCCGGTCCGGTTCCGAATGGTTACAACGATGGGACTTGACCACGAAAGAAAGTCGGGATGGATGGTCTCGATCGAGGCCACGGCATACCGGTCTCCGGATGCGTCAGCCGGACCCCAAGCCCCGTCGGGAACGGCGATGCGCGGATCGGTGGCGACAATTGGCTGGCCAACCGGTTGTTCGCGGCATGACTGGTTGTCGCGGGATGACCAGCGCACTCTATAGGTGCTGCCCCCCTTCGCCACCTGGAGGCGCGTCGCCGCGTTGTCGAAGGTGAGCTCGGCGCCGGTTGCGTTCCGGCCGACCGTGAATCCGTCAAGCGGATTGACGCCGCTGATCCAGTGTGCGACCACTTTGTCACGCCGCCGGATGATGACGTCGGTGAGATACCGTGCGGCTTCGGGATCGGACAACTCACCCGCCTTGACGACTGCTTCAATCATTGGATCGGTAAAGCGCGAGGCAATTCGCGCCGCCCAGAACGCGTCAGCCGCGTCCATCGAATTGAAGGCGGGCTGAGGGTATTCAGTTTTCCATTTCGCCGGGTCGAAGAAATCGGCCTCGATGTTGCCCAGAGACGGACTGTCCGGATAGCTGACCTTCATCCAGTGCCGTTGCCATAGCCCTAGGGTGAAAATGCCTTTGACGATCTTGTCGCCTTCGATCAAGTACTCGTTCCCGCCGCGAGGCTGTTGGGCCGACGTGCTGCCGCTGCCCAGGTTTGAACCGAAATCCTGCAGGTAGTGACGCACGTAACGACGGCCGTTCTCTTCGACGTACGTGTCGATGCTGTTGATCGACCGCGCATCGTCATGATTCAGCCAGGCGGCGAAGACACGGAGTCCGCGTAGCTCGCGGCGCCGCTCGTGCGGATGGATGTCATTCGGGTCGTCGGGCCGCATGCCGGTGTAGCGATACTGACCGACGACCTTCCCCGGGACGTAGCGGCTGGCGAGCGCACGAATCGAGCCATCCGGGGTTCGCGGCGTGTTCTTGAGCCACTGCGCGACGTCTTCCAGGTCAATCAGCCGTTTTCTTCCGGACAGGGTCGTGATCTTTGCGCCCGGCGCGACATCCAGTCTCGAGAGGTCGAAGGTGACGATGAAGTCCTCCGGCACGTGGTAGCCGATGGCATGGAAGATTTTCGTGGAGATCAATTCGACCGACGAAGGTAACTCCGGAAACTTGGCGGGGTCGAGCTTGATGAGATACGTATCGCCGCGCGCGTCCTTGATCGTGAACTTCGGCGTGATGCCTGAGTCGGGGCGTCCGGTCACGTGCCACGTGCCTGGTGCCGGCCCGTCCACCTGGTTGGGGCCACGGACGACGTCGGCGATCGTCATGTCGTGGATGCCGAGACGGTTGGTAAACCAGCTCGAATCGGGGACCTCGCCGAGCGTGTTGACGTTGACCGCCGACCCACGCGACTGCACAGTCTCGCCGAACGTCTCGTGCAGGAACTCGTAGCTCTTCGAGAGATCGAGCGCGGCGACGGGCGGAATGTCACTCATATCGGTGTCGTGCCAGATCGGATCGTCGAAATAGAAACGCTGGCAGGAGGCTTGTGCGTCACCGATCGGGGACGACACGACCTGCTGAGCGCCGACGCCGGTGGACAGCGTCAGACCGATTGCAATCAGCGAGCACGCAACCACCCGAACGTGAGACCCCGAGACGATGTCTTCAGAATGCATGTTCGAACCTCAGGAGCGGAATGAAACCCTCGCGGCTGAACGCCAGATCGAGACGTGCTCTGAAGGCGCTGTTGCTGTGAATGCGGAAGCCTACGCCGTAGGAGACATCGAACTCACTGAGCGCGAAGTCCTGCCGGCGGGTGGCGACCTGACCGGCGTCGACGAACACGGCGCCGTCTAGCGCCCACCACGCTTCCCACCGGTATTCAGCCGTGAGCAGCATGCTGTTGCGGTCCCGGAAGCGAAACTCGCGGAAGCCTCGCAACGCCTGCGCGCCGCCCAGTGTTGGTTCGTAGTAGAACGGGACCTCCTGGCCGGCGCGGGGATCAGTAAAGGTTGCCGCGGCGTGGAGGGCAATCGTCCGATACCGGTTCGGAATCGGCACGTACTGCTGCAGATCGACCGTCAGTTTCCGAAAGCCGAAGGCGTCTAGATCCCGATCGTGGAAGTCGGAAAAACCCACGCTGTAGCGCCCGCCAGCATGGGGATGAAGTGGGTTGTCGCGCCAGTCGAGCGCCACAGCAGCGTCGCCGCGTACGAAATTCGGCTGCTGCTGATAACCCGGGATGGTCGATGGCTGGAAGAGCTCGTCAGTGGATGGAAAGCGATTGTCGGTGCCGCTGCCGATCCGCGGGTCGAGGTAAGCGGCGCCGCCGGCAATCTCCAACAACGGCACGGGCCTCCACCGCAAGTCGGCACCGCCTTCCGTGCTTCGTTGCAGATAGTTCGTGCGGTCGCCTTCGTCGCTATTCTGGCCCAGGCCGAAGAAATCTTCCTGCGGAAACTCGAAGTGCTGCCCGTGCACATGCAGGTCGAGCGGTATGCCCCTGACGCGATACAGTGTGAGCCCGGCCGCCAGTCGCGAATAGCTCCGTGTACTGTAAGCAGCGATCGCGTCGAGCTGGACGCGGTCGGGGCGTTCAGGATCGGCCGCCGTGCGTACGTGCCCGAGATCGCTCATGAAACGCGTGCCGAATCCCGTGCCGGCGCCGGCTGGAAAGCTGCCGCTCGCGAGCTGGAACCCATGCCAGCTTTCCAGGACGAATGGCAGCGCTCCCGACCCATTGTCATAGCGGTACAGCGCGCCCTCGATCCTCGACCGCTGCGGCGGCGTCAGCTCGGTTGCTTTCTGCTCCCGAGCGGCAGAAAGAAGCGCCCCTCTCGATTCGTCTGGCGCCTGGATCTCATCCGCGGGCGCCTGGGCGGAGGCCACTGATACCGTCGCGAGCAGGATTGACACGACCCAAGAGGCCGTCGACATCGTTCACCTCGATTCATGGCCAAAGGCAACCGGCATGCCCGATGCGGCGCGAAGGGCACCCGCTGACGCCTCGGGCCGTTCTGAAGGCGCGTCAATCAGTTAGCGATGTACTACGTCGCCCGCGCTCCATCGCATGCGGAAAAACAGCCGACGAAGTGTGCGCGCGGAGACACGTACTGTTCGAAGATAAGCACCCTGCATCGCGTCTTTGCGGCTCCAATTCGTGGCGGCTCTCGCCACCTCCACTGTCTGTCAAACAAAGGTATCGATCGATACCAAGGTCGAATGGACGCCTGGGCTGGGGACAAGCATGCTTCCCTCGAGGAAGGTCCGATCCCCACCGGGTCGTCTGGACCACGACCGACTCCAATATCCGGGGAGGAGCCTCAGGCCACGTTTACACGTTCAAACGGCGGCCAGACGGGACGACCGATCTCGGTTGAAACCATGGCCCCACAGAAGCGGTTGAAGAGACCTGAGGATTTCTAGTGGATCTGTCGGGTTACACGCTGGCGACGCTTTATCAGGACGGCGAGTTCGTTCTGTATCGAGGGCGTGCCGTGACGAGTCCGACACCGCATCCACCGTCCGTCCTTGTATCGATGCCGGCATCCGAGCATCCAGTGCCCGCTCACGTTCGGATGCTGGAACACGAATTGGCCTTGGAGCCCGAGCTTGATTCGACCTGGGCGGTTCGGCCGCTCGTCCTTTCGCATTACCGGGGCCGTGCGGCCCTGATCCTCGAGGACCAGCAAGGCGAGCCCCTCGCGCGACTTCTAGATGAGTCCCCGGTCCGCCGCGCTCTCAGTCACCAGCGATCTGCGGAACCGGCGATGGAGCTGGGCCTCTTCCTGCGGCTCGCCATTCGTCTTGCGGGTGCGCTTGGCGAAGTGCACCGCCGCGGCATCGTCCATAAGAACGTCAAGCCCGCGCACGTCCTGGTCAACGCCGCGACTGGTCAGGTGTGGCTGACCGGCTTCGGGATTGCCTCGCGACTTCCGCGCGAGCGACAGACGCCGGAGCCTCTTGAGACTCTCGCGGGCACATTGGCGTACATGGCTCCCGAACAAACGGGACGCATGAACCGCTCGATCGACTGCCGCAGCGATCTCTACGCGCTCGGCGTCACGCTCTACCAGGTCCTCACAGGCTCGCTGCCATTCACCGCCGCCGAGCCGATCGAGTGGGTGCACTGCCACATAGCGCGACAGCCGATGGCGCCTGTCGAGCGGGTGGCGATTGTCCCGGTTCCGGTGTCGGCGATCGTCATGAAGCTGCTGGCGAAAACGGGGGAGGAGCGGTATCAAACGGCGGCCGGTCTGGAGCGGGATCTGCGGCGCTGCCTCGCCGAGTGGGAGGCCCAACAACGCGTCGACGACTTTCCGCTCGGCGAACACGACATCCCCGACCGGCTCCTGATCCCGGAGAAGTTGTACGGTCGGGCGCGCGAAGTCGAAACGCTGCTCGCGGCGTTCGATCGCGTCGTCCAAACGGGCGCGCCGGAGCTGGTGCTCGTCTCGGGTTATTCCGGCATCGGCAAATCATCGGTCGTCAACGAGCTGCAGCCGGTGCTCGTTCCGCCGCGCGCCTTGTTTACCGCCGGCAAGTTCGACCAGTACAAGCGCGATATTCCCTATTCCACCCTGGCGCAGGCTTTTCAGAGTCTGGTCCGTCCGCTTCTGGCGAGGAGCGATGTCGAACTCGACGGCTGGCGTAAGGCGCTTCGTGAAGCCCTGGGTCCGAACGGCCAACTCATGCTGGACCTGGTTCCGGAGCTGAGACTCATCATCGGCGAACAGGCGCCGGTCCGTGAACTGCCACCGCAGGACGCCCAGCGACGTTTTCAACTGGTCTTCCGCCGCTTCCTCGCGGTATTCGCTCGACCGGAACATCCGTTGGCCCTGTTCCTCGACGATCTGCAATGGCTCGACGCGGCCACGCTGGATCTGCTCGAAGACTTGCTCATTCATACCGATGTGCGACACGTGCTGTTGATCGGCGCATACCGGGACAACGAAGTCACCTCGACCCATCCACTCATACGCACCCTGGATCGGATCCGGGGCGCTGGAGCACCGGTGCTGAACATCGTTCTCGCACCGCTCGCCGGCAAACACGTGAGTGAACTCCTCGCGGACGCGCTCCACTGTGACCACGAGCGCGCGGCGCCGCTGGCGGAACTGGTACTGCAAAAGACGGCCGGCAATCCATTCTTCGTCATTCAGTTTGTCTCCGCGCTGGCGGACGAAGGATTGCTGACATTCGATTACGGCGCGGCACGCTGGTCGTGGGACCTGGCTCGCATTCATGCCCAGGGATACACGGACAACGTGGTGGACCTGATGGTCGATAGGCTGACGCGCCTGCCACTCGAGATCCAGACGGTCCTGCAGCGGCTCGCCTGCCTGGGCAACAGCGCAGAGTTTTCGCGTCTGGCCATGGTCCACGAGGATTCAGAGGAAGACCTGCGAAGTCATCTACAGGAAGCGCTGCGAACCGAACTCGTTCTCTACGCAGACGGGTCCTACCGTTTTCTCCATGACCGCGTTCACGAAGCCGCCTACTCGCTGATCCCGGAAGACCAGCGTGCTGAAGCCCACCTCCGCATCGGGAGGCTGCTGGTCACGAACATCCCACTCGAGAGGCGAGACGAAGCGATTTTCGAGATTGTCAATCAACTCAACCTCGGCGCGCGGCTGATCACGTCAGACGAGGAACGCGAGCAGCTCGCAGAGCTGAACCTGGCTGCTGGCAAGCGTGCCAAGGCATCGTCAGCCTATGCCTCCGCCCTGAGATATCTCACCGCCGGCGCGGCGATGCTGCCGGAAGGCGCGTGGGCGTGGCGGCAGGAGCTGGCCTTTGAGCTGGAGCTGCACCCGGCCGACTGCGAGGTCTGCACTGGCGCACTGCAGGCCGCCGAAGAGCGTCTCGCGGCGCTCGCAGCGCGAGCAGCCGGCACGGTCCAACGATCCGCGGTCGCCCGCCGGCGTGTCGAGCTGTACACGTTGCTCGGTGCGGGCGAGCGGGCTGTGGCAGTGGCCCTGGAGTGCTTGCGGCATGTGGGTATCGATTGGGCGGCGCATCCCGGCGACGCTGAAACCCGCGCCGACTATGAGCGCATCTGGTCCCTGCTTGGTACGCGTGCGATCGAGGATCTCATCAAGTTGCCGCTGATGCAGGATCCTGAGGTCCTGGCGACGCTCGACATCCTCGCCAAGCTGAGTCTGCCTGCCGAGTATGTCGATGAGAATCTCGTTGCGCTGAGCATCTTCAGGGCAACCATCCTGAGCCTGGAGCGCGGCAATAACGACGTCGCGCCGGTGAGCTACGCGGGAATGGCGATGATCGCCAGCGCTCGCTTCGGCGATCTCGAGACAGGATATCGAATCGCCAGGATGGCCTGCGATCTCGTCGAGCGTCGCGGCTTGAGTCACTTCGCCGGGCGAGTCTATAACCGCTTCGCGGTGGTGGTCCCCTGGACCCGACCGCTGGCGGAGGCGATCGATCCGGCGCGTCGTGGATTCCAGTTGGCGGCGCGCCACGGCGAACCGGCATTCGCTTCATACGCCTGCCGCAATCTCGTCTCCGTTCTGCTTGCCATGGGCCATCCACTGGACCAGGTCGAGCGCGAGGCTGAACAGGGATTGGCGTTCGTGCTGCCGTTCGGCAGCTATCTCGACCGCGTATCCGCGCCGCTTGCCCTCGTCCGGACGTTACGGGGAAAGACCGCAACGTTCGGCTTTCTCGACGATGGTCGCTTCACGGAACAGTCCTTCGAGGAGCGGGCGACGGGTGAACCCGTCCGCATGTTTCTGGAGTGCTACTACTGGCTGCGGAAGCTCCAGGCTCGCTTCTTCGCTGGCGACTACGTGTCGGCGCTCGCTGCGGCGGAAAAGGTCCGCATCTGGTACGCGACCTCCGCGTCACTGTCGCTCCACGTGGTGGAGAAGAGCGAATATCAGTTCTACGCGGCGTTGTCTCATGCGGCATCGTGCCAACCCACGGGCTCGGACCCCTACGACCGACACGAAGAAGCGCTTCAAACGCTCGAACGGGAGCTTCGGAGTCTGGCGGCGAGTTGTCCGGTCAATTTCGAGGCTCGCGCGACGCTGGTCGGCGCTGAGATCGCTCGCCTGGAAGGGAGAGAGCTCGATGCCGAGCGCCTGTACGAAGTGGCAGTCACGTCAGGTCGTGAGAACGAGTTGGTTCACGACGAGGCGCTTGCCAACGAACTGGCGGCGCGCTTCTACGCGCGTCGAGGCTTCGAGCGGATCGCCAGGGCCTACCTGCGAAACGCCCGCGACGGCTACCGGCAGTGGGGCGCCGACGGAAAGGTCCGGCAGCTCGAGGCGCAGTATCCCTATCTCACCCACGAACAACCGGCGTCCGATCCAACGCACACGGTGATGACGCCGTTTGAACACCTGGACCTGTCAACCGTGCTCAAAGTGTCGCAGGCGGTGCAGGGTGAGATCGATCTGGAGAAGTTGATCGCGGCCATCATGCGCCTGGGGCTGGAGCACGCCGGAGCCGAGCGCGGTCTGTTGATTTTTCCGCACGGCGACGCATATCGGATCGAGGCCCACGCGAGAAGCAGTCATGAAGGGATGACGGTAGACCTGCGTCAAGAAAGCGTCGAGGCCGGTAAGCTGCCCCTGTCAGTCTTCCAGTACGTGCTCCGCACGCGAGAGCGCGTCCTCCTGCAGGATGCAGCGGCAGAGAACGAGTTTGCGCACGACGAGTACTTGCGCCGGCACCACGCGCGCTCCGTGCTGTGCATGCCGCTCCTGAAGCAAGCCAGGCTGGCGGGGATCCTGTATCTGGAAAACAACCTGACCTCGGACGCCTTCACGCCCGCCCGCATGGCGCTCCTCGAAGTGCTGGCGTCGGATGCCGCCATTTCGCTGGAGAACGCGCGGCTCTACCACGAAATCAGCGCGCTGAAGGATCAGCTCTACAAGGAAAATCTCGTGTTGCGGGACGAGGTCGACCGGACGTCGATGTTCGAGGAGATCGTCGGGACGTCGGCAGCGCTGAAACCGGTGCTCGCCCGCGTGGCGAAGGTCGCCCGGACTGACTCCACCGTGCTGATCACGGGCGAGACCGGCACGGGCAAGGAACTCGTGGCCCGCGCGATCCACCGGCGGTCATCGCGTGCCTCCCAGTCCTTCGTGAGCGTGAACTGCGCCGCCGTTCCGCGCGAGTTGATCGCATCGGAGCTCTTTGGCCACGAGAAGGGGGCGTTCACCGGGGCGACGCAGCGGCGGCTCGGCCGCTTCGAGCTGGCGCACACCGGCACGATCTTCCTCGACGAAGTCGGCGAATTGCCGATGGAGACGCAGGTGGCGCTGCTGCGCGTTCTGCAGGAGCGCGAGTTCGAGCGCGTCGGAGGAAGCACATCAATTCGTGTCGACGTGCGCGTCGTCGCGGCCACGAACCGCGACCTTGAGACGGCGGTCGAGGCCGGCACGTTCCGCAGCGATCTGTTCTATCGGCTGAACGTGTTTCCCATCGCTGTCCCAGCGCTGCGCGAGCGGACCGACGATATCCCGCTGCTGGTCGAGTACTTCATCGACCGTTATGCGCGGAAGGCGGGCAAGACGATTCGGCGGGTCAACAAGCGGACCCTCGACCACCTGCGCTCGTATCCCTGGCCGGGCAATGTGCGCGAGCTGCAAAATGTGATCGAGCGGTCGGTCATTGTGTGCGACACGGACGAATTCACGGTGGACGAGAGCTGGCTCTCCGCCAGGCCGGCGATCGAAGGGCACCTGGCGTTGTCCGGCACCGTCTCAGCGCACGAGAAGGCCGTCATCGAGGATGCGCTGCGGGCCTGCGGCGGACGGGTCTACGGGCCAGCGGGGGCTGCGGCGCGGCTCGGCATTCCGCGCTCCACCCTCGAATCGAAGATCCGGGCACTCAAGATCAACAAGAACCGCTATCGGTCGTAACGGCGTCGTTCTTGTTGTCCAGCATTTCGCCAATTGGCGAGACTCGCCAATAGTCGGTCCATTCAACCTGTTTAGAGTCAACGTCTTACGCTGGCGCAATCCTTGCCACTTTGAGGTGCAGCGAGGGGCCGATGTTGAAAATCCAGCGCAGCGCCAATGGCGACGTCGTGTTCACCGTGAGCGGTCGCCTCGACGCCGAGAACGTGACCGACCTGTCCGCCTTGCTCGCCTCCGAACCGATGGGCCGGACCCTCGTGTTGGATCTCAAGGACGTCGTCCTCGTGGATCGAGACGTCGTTCGTTTTCTCCGGGCACGCGAGGGCGACGGCATCGCGCTTCGCAACTGTCCGGGCTACATCCGCGAATGGATCGCGCGCGAAGAAGAGCAGCCTTGAGGTTGGCCATGAACGCCACATATGCAGCGACAGATGTCCTGGACAGTCAACATCAGACGACGTGGGCGCCTCCGATGCTCGCCGGACAGACGGCGAATCGCCGCCAGATGGCGTCAATCGACGATGGTCGACACATTGACGCCCCGATCGGCGCATCGGCTGCCTGGGGTGATGTCATCAGGCGTGCCACGCAGGTGGCCGCGACCGAAGCCACGACGTGCCTGCAAGGGGAGTCAGGCACCGGCAAGGAAGTCATCGCGCGGTTCATCCATCAGCGGTCGCCGCGCTGGCGGGGGCCGTTTGTCGCGATCAATTGCGCGGCGTTGCCGGAGCAGCTCCTCGAGTCTGAGCTCTTCGGGTTCGAGCGCGGCGCGTTCACCGGCGCGCAGCAGGCGAAGCCGGGCCAGATTGAACTGGCCGCCGGCGGCGTGCTGTTCCTCGACGAGGTCACCGAAATGACCCCGGCGGCGCAGGCGAAGTTCCTGCGCGTGCTGCAGGAGCGTGAGTTCCTGCGACTGGGCGGCACGCGGCCGGTCCGCGTCAACATCCGGATCATCGCGGCGACCAATCGCAATCTGGACGCGGCGGTGGCGCAGGGGGAGTTCCGGTCAGACCTGTATTACCGGTTGAACGTGTTCGACATTCGGATTCCACCGCTGCGCGAGCGGCGCGAGGACATCCTGGCGCTCGCCGCCGGCTTTCTCCGCGAGTGTGCCGGCAGTACAACGGAGTTGACGCCGGACGCAATCGAGGCCTTGTGCCGCCATGACTGGCCGGGCAACGTGCGTGAGCTGCGCAACGTGCTCGAGCGGGCCCTGATCGTGTGCGACGGCCCATTCATTGATACCGAACACCTCCGCCTGCGAGCCAGGCCGGAGGTGTCACCGTTGCGCGTGACCGACCTAGGGACGCTCGAGAAACACGCGGTTGAGCAAGCCATGCGGGACGCGGCCGGCAACAAGGTGCGGGCGGCGAAGCAGCTCGGCATCTCGCGGATGCAGCTTTACGGTCGCCTGCGAAAGTTCGGACTCGAGAACGCGTGACTCGGCAGACAAGGAACGTTATATGGAAGCCACGCTCTCGCACAACACGATCGGCAACACTCTGGACGACGCACGGGTCATCAAGCGCACAGGCACCGGCGACACGGCACCCACCGTCTTCGTCATTGATGGCGACATCTCGGTGCGCCATTCGCTCGACCGCCTCATCAGAACGGCCGGCTGGGAACCCGAGCCATTCGCGTCGGCGGAGGAGTTCCTGTCGCACCCGCGCGGCACGCTCCCGTGCTGCGTGATCGTGGACCTGACACTGCCAGGATTAAGCGGTCTCGAGTTGCAGCGGCAGCTCGCCGGTCGGCCGGACATGCCGATCATTTTCATCACCAGCCACAAGGATGTGCCCATGGCTGTTCAGGCGATGAAGGCCGGGGCCGTCGAATTCCTCACCAAGCCGGTCAACGATTCCGCCCTGTTGTGCGCAGTCGGAGCGGCCATCGAGCGAAGTCGCGCCGAACTGCGTCATGGTTCGGAGGTGCGATGGTTGCGGAATTGCTACGCAACACTCACCCCGCGCGAGCGCGAGGTCATGGCCTTGGTGGTTTCCGGACTGTTGAACAAGGAGGTCGGTGCTGAGCTCGGCATCAACGAGGCGACGGTGAAGGCGCACCGAGGCCAGGTCATGCGCAAGATGGCGGCCGACTCGCTGCCCGACCTGGTGACGATGGCCATGCGCCTCGGACTGCTGCCCGCGGAGTGACACTGAACGTTTGGCACCCGATACCAAACCGTCGAGAGGAGATCGCTATGAGCGTGTCAACGGCCGCCATGCCAGAGTCAACGACAGCGATGGATTCGTCAACCGGGTACAGCACACCCGCGTTCTGGGAATACTTGTGGCGGACAAGTGGTCTCCAGTTCGTCGGCTTCTTCATCATCGCGTAGGTGATCTACGGCTATCAGCCGCAGGTCGGCGCGTCACCCCGACGCTCTCACCGCGTTCTATAACGGTCATCGCACGCGGATCCTGATCGCCGCGACGTTCACTGGCCTCAACCTCCTCAACCTTCTGTGGTTCGCCGCGGCGCTGAGGAGCACCCTCTCCGAAATGGGGCAAGGCGGCTGGGGTGCAGCGGCGACGGCTTCCAGCACGGCCTTGGGAGCGCTCTCCATCCTGCAGATCTCCGTGGCAGCGGCCCTCGCGTACTCGATCGCGGCCGCTGGAAATCCCACGCTTACATCAGCACTGAACGACTTCTCGTGGGCGCTCGTCGTGTTGATTTCGTTCCCGCGCGCGATGCTCATCATGTCCGGCGTCTTCGGGTTTTGGCGGGCCGGGCTGATCTCGAATGCGCTGTTCGGGGCGATAGTCGGAGCGGTCCTGCTCGGAGTGCTCGGCGGCACGACCTGGATCAGCGGAGGTTTCTGGGCACCTGACGGAGGGTACTCGCGGTTCGTGTCGCCGCTCCTCCTGATCCTGTGGGTCCTGATGGTGAGTCGCGTCCTCTTGACTCGAAGCCCTGCGACGCGGGCCTCGTGGTGACGAATCGAAACAGACGGCGTCGGGCATGTGCACCGACGCCGCCTGACCGCGGATGTGGTCCGGTGCGACTAGTTGTCGATCTTGTCCAGGAATTCATCCACGGCCTTGCCGATGCGGTGCAGCCGTCGGGTCTCCGCCACCGTCAGATCATTGGCGACGAACCAGCCTTCTGCGGTCACTTGATGCTTGGCCAAGTAGTTCTTCGCCTCCGGGCTGCGGATCCCCGGCCAGCCCTCCCAGCCGGCATTCAGGACGTCCAGGTAATCGGGAATTCTCGTCGCGAAGTCGTCGATGTAGGCGTCCCAGTTGCCGTCGTAGGCGGTGGCGAACAGCAGCTTGGTGTCGTTGTCGAGGAACACGAACCGCATGTCGTGGACGGTGCCGACCTTGTCCGCGCCGTTCAGATTGCCACCCAGCAACCGAAGGAACGTGCGCAGCCGCTTGGCGCCTCCGGGCGCGAGCGGAATGATGAGGGTCAACTCCGAGACTTTTCCCAGGCGGCTGCCGGCCCGGCCGGCGCTCTCCACGGGTGGCGGCGGCGTTAGCGCAACCTGCTCTTGCAGTTCCTGGATGACGTTCTCGAGCGCCTTTCTACTCAACTCCGGCGCGTCGGCGTACAGCTCACGCAACTCTTGGATCTTTTGCCGAGCGTCCGCGGACTGTTTCGATCCCGCCTGCATGTCCGTCTGGGGAGTCGCCATCGTGATTTCCTTTCTTGTTGATCGGATTGAATGAACCGATCTCATGCACCGGCCGTCACCGGTGCGATGCGTGATGAGTTTGTCAACTCGTGCTCGCTTCCACTCCCGTGCGGCATTACACAAGACATCGCAGGCGGATCTATTGGACGATGGTCTTGCGACGAAGGTAGTGATGCATAGATCGACACCATCGTCCAATAGATTTCGGTCCAGGCGCGATGCTTCAATGCAATCGCCGTGATTGCGCCGCAGGCACGGCACGCGATGAGATGGACTCGGGTTGATGATTGAGGGTGGCCCATGACCGTCCCGCATGCAGCAACCGATCTCCTTGACCGTCACTATCACGCGCTCCGGGCGACGGCGATGCTGTCGGCCCAAACGACGAATCGCCGTCCGATCTCGTCAATCGACGATGGTCGCCATATTGACGTCCCGCTTGGCACATCGCAGGCGTGGCATGAAGTAATCAGAAAAGCGACGCAGGTGGCCTCGACCGAAGCGACGACGTGCCTTCAAGGCGAGTCGGGCACTGGTAAAGAAGTCATTGCGCGGTTCATCCATCAGCGGTCGCCGCGCTGGCGGGGGCCGTTTGTCGCGATCAATGGCGCGGCGTTGCCGGAGCAGCTCCTCGAGTCGGAGCTCTTCGGGTTCGAGCGCGGCGCGTTCACCGGCGCGCAGCAGGCGAAGCCGGGCCAGATTGAACTGGCCGCCGGCGGCGTGCTGTTCCTCGACGAGGTCACCGAAATGACGCCGGCGGCGCAGGCGAAGTTCCTGCGCGTGCTCCAGGAGCGCGAGTTCCTGCGACTGGGAGGCACGCGGCCGGTCAGAGTCAACGTCCGCGTCATTGCCGCCACCAATCGAAATCTGGACGAAGCGGTGGCACAGGGGACGTTCCGTGAGGACCTGTATTACCGGTTGAACGTGTTCGACATTCGGATTCCACCGCTGCGCGAGCGGCGCGAGGACATCCTGGCGCTTGCCGCCGGCTTGCTCCGCGAGTTTGCCGGCTCGACTGCGGAGTTGACGCCGGCCGCGAGGGAGGCGTTGTGCCGCCACGACTGGCCGGGCAACGTGCGTGAGCTGCGCAACGTGCTCGAGCGGGCGCTGATCGTCTGCGACGGGCGATGCATCGATACCGAGCAGCTCGGCCTGCGAGCCAGACCGGATGTGTCCCCGTTGAGCGGGACCGACCTGGGGACGCTCGAGAAACAGGCGGTTGAGCAAGCCATGCGGCATGCTGCCGGCAACAAGGTGCAGGCGGCGAAGCAGCTCGGCATCTCGCGGATGCAGCTTTACGGCCGCCTGCGAAAGTTCGGACTCGAGAACACGTGACGGGAACTTCGTATCATGCGGACAGAAGGTTCAACGCGCCGTTCTGATACACGATGACAAGGCCAAGAGCGACGCTGAACAATCCAGAGAGACCCCGCAATGCCAGGTTGGTGCGCGCGAAGTGCTCCACTGTGACCTGCGCAGGCAGACCGACCAGTACGCTCATGACACTCATCCCAAGAATCGAACCGACCCCGAAAACCGCAATGTAAGAGAACGCGGCCAGGGGCGATGACATGACCGTCAGCGTGAGGAGCAGCAATGGCGCGCTGCCGGCCAGTCCGTGAATCATCCCGACCAGAAGCGGCCGCGCGGCGATCCACGCGTCGGACTGCGAATGCGGCGCACCAGATGCGTGAACGTGCCGATGGCCCGCGCCGTGGCGCACCAGCGTGCCGAGCACGTTGGCGCCGAGGATAACGAGCATGATGCCGACACACAGTTCGAGGCCATGTGCCATCCGGTCGGTCAACTCGTAGCGCAGAAGCAGGACGCCCACGCCCGCGACCAGCAGGGCCAGCGTGTGGCCCACACCCCAGAAGGCGCCGACAAACAACGAGCTCAGCAGACTGCGACGCTCCGTCACGATCGTTGAAATCGCCGCAAGATGATCGGCTTCGATCGCATGGCGAAGTCCCAGGACGAAGCCAAGCATCAGGAGAGAATCGACCGAAACGGCTTTCATAGCAGCATCACTGGTTGATCCTGTTGCGTTGATACAGTCATGTGCACCTGCGGTGTTATCGGCATTTCACGGCGATCGCATCCGCTTGCTCGAGCGCACGACGCGTCGGACGGTTCGCGGCATTCGTGCGGGCGAGTTCGAGCGCGCGCAGGCAGTCGTTGCCGCTGTCGGCGTAGAACTCCGCGGCATGGTCCGCGAAGGCGAGCAGGTGTCTCCCGAGCAGCTCATCGTACCCGCGCCGAGCGGCGTCGAGATGGGTTGTGGCCTCTTCGAGCCGCTGCTGGGCGAGCATCACGTCGGCCAGACGCCACCGTACTTCCGGATCGCCGCTCGGGAGCGCTGGCCGGAGCAGCGTCTCGGCGTCACCGGTTCGATCCTGACTCGCGTAGATCTCCGCGAGGTGCACGCGCGCCTTCACATAGCGCGGCAAGTAGCCAAGGGCGCGTCGATACCAGAGCGCGGCAAGGTCCCGATCCGGGGTGGGCACCAGTTCTCCCCACAGCATGCCCAGCTGAAAGGAGGCCCAGGCCAGCGCGAACGGCGACAGGTCCCGATACGAATCGAACGCCTGCCGATAGACGGCGTCCGCCTCGGCGAACTGCTCGAGATCGGCAAGCACGGCACCGAGAGGCACAAGATCTTCGAGCCGGCTGCTGGCCGCGGCGATTCGGCGGCGTGTAGCGAGCACCGTCTCGAGATCCACGCCACACGCCTGATCGATCGCCAGTAGGTGGCGCTCGATTGCCTCCGAAGGTCCGCCCATCCGCGCGGCGCGCGCAAGCTGAACGCGTGCCGCGCAGAAGCGATGGACGGTCGACGCGACCTCGGCGCTCACAAGTGCCGATCGATACGAGTCGTCCACGCGCGCGAATTCCGTGGCGAGCGCCTCGAGGCGATCGAGTGCCTCTAGATCGCCGAGAAATTGCGCGGCGAGACGTTCGTGATCGACAATCTCCTCGGCGACGCCCGGACGGCCAGGGTCCTGCGCGAATCGTGACCAGGCGCGACGGCGGGCACTCTCCAGGTTGATTGCGGCGATCTCCCCATCCGTCGCCGATGGGCAGCGATCGTCGAGATCCGCGATGGCGCTCACGCCGGAACTCCAAAACGAGTCGTCAGACTGTCGAGACCCGTCTTCTGCAGTGCCGACACGATGGTCTTCACGACGATGTCGGGTTGGCCGTTCGCCAGGTATTGCACGCGCCATTCGGCGACCGAGCCGCGGCCGTTCGGCTTCACTTCGAGCGTGCCGGTGTACCGAGACGCGGCAATCCCGGCGATGCTGGTGTAGCGCATCGACCGCTTCGCGTTGTCGATCGCCTCGAGGCGTTCGATGATTTGCCTGCCGTCGAGCGTTTCCATCGTGCGGAGCTGACCGATGCCCGTGCCGGTCAATCGGACTCTCGCGACGCGCGGATGCCAGCTCAGGTCGAATGATCCGATCACCGACCAGATTTCGTCGGGGTCGGCGTCGAGCGCGACCGATTTGGCGACCGTCTGCAGCTCTGAGTTCGGCGTCGCCAGATACGGGAACCTCGTCATGCCCGGCTTCGTGGCACCAGTGGCGCCGCCCTGCAGGAACTCGCGATCGTGATTGACGAGCCAGGTGAGCAGAATGTCGATCGAATTTGCGTCGACCGTGCGACCGCCCCCGGTCTGGTAAGGGCGTCCGTCGATCGTGCTCTTCTCGATCTCGAGGTGGCTGTCGTTGGTGATCGGCTTGGCCACATCGAACAACATGAAATCATCGAGAAAGACCTTCGCGTTGGTAGCGAGCGCTTCCGGTGTCCAATCGGCCGTGCCGTCGCGCATGTCCCAATCCGCGAAGCTGTCCTTGAGCCGCTGCAGGAACAGCGGCTGCAGCGCTGTGGCGATCGCGAACGGCGTCTGCTGATTCCACAGGTCGCGTAAGTCGTCGGCCACCAACAGCCCGGGATTGTTGAGCCGGACGTTGGTCTGCTCGGGGCGGCCGATCCAGTCGATGCGCGCGGGTGGATGTCCGATGCGGCCGGGCGGTTGCGGGATGGGGACGGTCTCGGCGATCACGCCGAACAACGAACCCTTCGCGGGATCGAGCACCCGGCGGGTGTCGAACTCGACGACGATGCAGAGCACGTTGTCGTGCTGCAGCAGATTGGGAACCTTCGTCAGCGACGAGGCGATCCAGGCGAGATAGAACGGATCGGAACGCAGCCCGGCGAACACCCGGAAGTCGCCGTCCGGTGTCGAGGCTCCGTGCTCGTCGTTCACCGTGAGCGACAGCGTGCGACCGCCCGGCAGTGTGCCGACGCCGCGCTGCTGCACATGTCCTTCGGCGTCGCGCTGCAAGACCTCGAACCGGAAGCTGAATCGGATCTCGTCGTCCGCCGGTTGAAACCTGGCGGCATGACCGACGCCGCCAATCGTCACCCGCCGAACGGCGATCGCGTAGTCCACGACGTTGGAGAACATCACGTCTTCGCCGGCCGAAGGGAACGCGCACACGGCGAGAACCGTACGCCCGGAATCCTCCGGGCTCGTGAATGCGAACAGGTCGCTGATATCGGCCGCGGGGTCGCCAATCGACCGCGGGCCGTCAACATGATCGGACATGGTGAGCCTCTAGTTGCTGATCTTGTCCAGGAACTCGTCCAGCGCCTTGCCGTTGCGCTTCAGCCGTTCCGTCTCCGCGACGGTCAGATCCGGATGGGCGACGAACCAGCCTTCCGCCGCGACCTGATACTTCGCGAGATAGTCTTTCGCGTGCGGGCTGCGGATCCCGGGCCAGCCTTCCCATGCGGAGTCGATGATGTCCAGGAAGTCTGGAATCTTCGTGGCGAAGTCGTCGATGTAGGCGTCCCAGTCGCCGTCGTAGGCGGTGGCGAAGAGCATCTTCGTGTCGTTCTCCAGGAACACGAAGCGCATGTCGTGGAGCGTGCCGACCTTCTCTGCGCCGCCGCTCAGGTTGCCGCCGATCAGCCGCAGAAACGCGCGCAGCCGCTTTGCCCCGCCAGGCGCGAACGGAACGACGATGGTCAGTTCAGACACGTGTCCCAGGCGGACGCCGGCCCGGCCGGCACTCTCCAGGGGCTGTGGTGCCGGTTGCGTGGCTTGCGCGGTCAGCAGCTGGATCACATTGTCCAGCGCCTTTCTGCCCAACTCCGGAGCGTCGGCAAACAGCTCGCGCAATTGCTGGATCTTCTCCCTGCCCTTCCGGGTACGTTCCGATTCGGTCAGTGTTTCCATTTGCGTGGCCATGACGGTGTCGTCCTTTCGTCGATGTCGCGTCATTTCAGGTCTGCGAGCCACTTCAATGCACTCATGCTCGGCACAAAAAAATATTCGCCGCCCTTGAGCACGTTGAAGGTTTGGATGCCGTGGATG
>JBKPSC010000470.1:0-7770 GCA_046734915.1 Acidobacteriota bacterium
CGGGCCTCCGCCCTTCAGCACCTCGATGCATTCGGCGACCTCGAGGGCGTTGCCGACGGCGCGGCCGAGCGGCGCGTCCATGGCGGTGATGATTGCCTCGGTCCTGACTCCAGCCGCCTTGCCGATGGACACGAGCGACTCGGCGAGGCGACGCGACGCCTCGGGTGTCTTCATGAACGCGCCGTTCCCAGTCTTGACGTCGAGCACAAGCGCGTCGATCCCTTCGGCGATTTTTTTGCTCATGATCGACGCGCTGATGAGCGGGATGCTTTCGACCGTTCCGGTGACATCGCGCATGGCGTACAGCTTCTTGTCGGCCGGGGCGATCTGCGCCGTCTGTCCGAGCATCGCCGCACCCGTGCGACGCAAGGCCGCTTTCATTTCATCGAGCGACAGGTCGACGCGGAATCCGGGAATGGCTTCGAGCTTGTCGAGCGTCCCGCCCGTATGTCCCAGTCCACGGCCGGACATCATCGGAACGGTCACACCGCAGGCCGCGGCGAGCGGCGCCAGAACGAGCGAGGTCTTGTCGCCGACGCCCCCTGTACTGTGCTTGTCGACTTTGTGCCCCGAGATATCGTTGAGATCGACGCGCACGCCGGAGTCCACCATCGCTTCGGTCAACGACGCGGTTTCCTCGGGGGTCATCCCGCGCAGCAGCACGGCCATGAGCCACGCCGACACCTGGTAATCGGGAATCGTGCCGCGGGTTACACCCTCGATAAAGAACGCGATCTCATCTGAAGACAGGCTGCCGCCGTCGCGTTTTTTCACGATCACGTCGATGGCGCGCATGTGTCTGGGAGTATATCGGATCGGGTAGAATTTCCGCGGCACGCTATGTCCCGGCTCACATCTCGGCGCTCCGGTTTCGGCCTGGTGCTGCTCGTCGCGATCGCGCTCGTCGGTCCGACGACCATCGCCGGTCAGCGCGATGGAACGACCGTGACTGAGACCTCCCCGAGGCTGGTGGTTCTCCTCGTGGTGGATCAGATGCGCGCCGATTACGTCGATCGCTTCCAGGCAGACTGGACGGCGGGGCTCAAGCGGCTGGTCACGCAGGGCGCCCGGTTCACCAACGCCGCATACCCGTACCTCGAAACCTACACGTGCGCCGGCCACGCGACGGTTGCGACAGGCGCCTTCCCGCACGTCCACGGAATCTTCCAGAACACCTGGTACGAGCGAGCTCGCGACGCGGCGATCACCTGCACGGACGACCCCGCCGGTGAACCGGTGACGTACGGCCCCGGCCGCGGTCGCAGCGATGGACCGGGGCGCTTGATGGTTGCGACCTTCGCCGACGAGATGCGCGTGCAGCGCTCGGCCCGTGTCGTGTCGCTGGCCTTGAAGGCCCGCAGCGCCATCATGCTGGCCGGGCACGGCGGCGACGCGGTTACGTGGCTCGCGGACACGCTGGACGGTTGGCAGACGTCGAGGTCTTACGCCATCCGTCAGGTCCCGGCGGTCAAGACGTACGTGGACCGGTACCCAATCGACACCGACTACGGAAAAGTGTGGTCACGGGTCCTGCCGCCAGGCAAGTATTCGGAGCCCGATGCTGGCGAGGGCGAGGCGCCTCCCGAAGGCTGGACGACTACGTTCCCGCATCCTCTGATCGGCAAGGCTCGTGTACCCGATGCGCAGTTCCACGATCTCTGGCAGCACAGTCCGTTCGCCGACGCGTACATCGGCCGGATGGCGGCCGGCTTGACCCAAAGTTTGCGACTGGGCCGGCGGGGCGCGACCGATGTCCTCGCGGTCAGCTTTTCCTCTCCGGATCTCGTCGGCCATCAGTTCGGTCCGGCGAGCCAAGAAGTGCGCGACATGTACGCGCAACTCGATCGGACTATCGGTCAACTGCTCGACCGGCTCGATGCCCTCGTCGGCCGCAACCAGTACGTCGTCGCGCTGACCGCGGACCATGGTGTCACCGACATCCCAGAACAACTGAAGCGCCGGGGCACCAGCGCCGGCCGTCTCATCGCCTCCACAATCAGCGGCGTCGCGCAGCAAGCCGCCGAGTCGGTTCTCGGTCCCGGACGATACGTGGCGCGCGTCGTGAGCAACGATATCTACTTTCACCCAGGGGTGTACGATCGGCTTCGACAACAGACGGGCGCGCTCGACACGGTCATCACGGCGCTGACGAATCAAGAAGGGGTCAGTCGTGTGCTGAGGAGCGACGAATTGACCAACGGCGACGCCTCGAGTGACATCGTCGCGACCGCCACGGCCCTCAGCTATGTGCCGGAGCGCAGCGGCGATCTGATCCTCGTGACCAAACCTGGTTGGATGTTCTCGGTCCAGGGCACGACCCACGGCAGCATGAACGCCGACGATCAGCGGGTTCCGCTGCTGTTCTTGGGTCACGGCATCAAGCCGGGCACGTATGCCGACGCCGTGACTCCAGCCGATGTCGCACCGACGCTCGCCTCGATTTCCGGCATTTCGTTGCCCGCCGCCGAAGGGCGCGCGCTCTCCGTGGCCATTGACCGGGCCCGTTCGACCCGGTGAAACCGGACTTCACGACACGCGTGTTGATGGCGGTCCGGCGGATTCCGGCCGGGCGCATCGCTTCGTACGGCGAGGTTGCCGCGTTCGCCGGTCGACCGGGGGCGGCGCGAGCCGTCGGGAACATCATGCGCGACTGCCACCGCCCGGACGTCCCGTGCCACCGGGTGATCGCCGCCGGCGGACGCCTTGGCGGCTACGGAGGCGATGAGTCGTTGAAACGTGCCCTCCTGCTGGCGGAGGGCGTGACGGTCGTGGGGAAGCGCGTCAGAAACTACGAGGCCATCGCTGCATTTCGCGTGGGCGCGCGGTCGTCGAAGACCAGAACTGCACATTCGACCCGAACGCGCGCCGTTCCGTCCAGGAGGAGAGGGAAGGAAAAAAGGAAGACGCCACCATGAAGCTGACACCAAAATATGGTCGAGCTAATAACATTCTGCTTCCTAGTCTTCGGCTTTTCTGCAATCCTGAAGTGGCTCGCTTTCTGCAATCCAAAAACCCTGCACTGTTGCATGGGGGAGGAGCAATGAAGCAGTTCATCCTAGTGGCAGCCCTGACGACGGCCTTGGCCGTGCCCACGCTCGCGGCGGCGCAGGCCAAGCCGGCGAATACGTCACTCGGTAGCGTCACGATCGCGCACAAAGTGATGGCCGACGGGAAGCCGTTGGCGCCAGGCACCTATCAGCTTCGGCTGACGGGTGAGGACGCCAAACCGGGCGCCGGACAAACGGCCGACGCCGAGCGCTACGTCGAGTTCGTACGCGGTGGAAAAGTCATCGCCCGCGAAGTAGCCACCGTCATCCCGGCGGCCGAGATCGACCAGGTTGCCAAGAGCCGCAAGCCGGCAAATGGCTCGATGAAAGTCGAAAAGCTGAAGGGCGACGACTACGTCCGCATCTGGATCAACCGGGGCGGGACCAACTACTTGATCAACTTGCCGGCGTCTTCATAGGTCAGGTAGGGCCGGTAGGTCGGGTAAGCCAGGTAGGAGGCGCGCTGGTGTTCAGCGCGCCTTTTTCTTGTACGTTGCCGTACCTCCTTACCTGCCCCACCCGCCCTACCTGCCCCGGTCAGATCGCCATCACATCGAACTGCTCGTGGTGGAGCTGAAGGTCCGGCCGGATTTGGACTTCTTTGCCGATCGCCTGACGAAGATCGCGCAGCACGGCGCTTTCTTCTTCCTTCAGCGCGCGCGCGATATCTGGGTTGACGCGCAGCAGCAGCCGGTGACCATTCAGCTCGGGGCTGATTTTCCGCACTTCGCTCAGGATCTCGTAGCAGATCGTCGAGCTCGATTTGATGGCCCCGGTGCCGGAACAGTAAGGGCAGGGTTCAGTCAGGACGCGCTCGAGGCTCTGTTTCACGCGCTTGCGGGTGATGATGATGAGGCCGAAATCGGAGACCTGCAGCGCTTTTGACGGCGACCGATCCTTCTTCAACTCCTGGTCGACGGCCTGGAAGACTTTCTGTCGGTTCTTCTTCTCCTCCATGTCGATGAAGTCGAGCACGATGATGCCGCCCAGGTCGCGCAAACGAATCTGCCGCACGATCTCCTTGACCGCCTCGAGATTGGTCTTGACGATCGTATCCTCGAGCCGGCCGCTCGACTTCTTGCCGACGTAGCGGCCGGTATTGACGTCGATGGCCACGAGGGCTTCGGTCTGGTTGATGACGATCGAGCCCCCCGATTTCAGCCAGACCTTGCTCTTGAGCGCCTTGTCGATCTCACCCTGGACGCCGTACTCGTCCAGAATCGGGAATGGCTTCGAATAGAGCTTCACGCGCGGGCCCAGCGACGGCAGGATGCGCTGGACCAGGTCGACCGTCTGCTGATAGACGACGGCGTTGTCGATCCGGATGGCCTGGTAGTCGTCGTTCAACAGATCCCGGAGCAGCTTGCCGACCAGGTTCTGCTCGCGGTAGATGACCGCGGGCGCTTTGGACGTTTCCATGCGGTGATGGATCTCTTTCCAGATGGCGTTGAACGCCTCGAGGTCAGAAAGGATGTCTTCCTTGGGCCGCCCGGCCGCCGCGGTCCGGATGATGACGCCCCCGCCGAAGCCCTGTGCCTCGCGGAATTCGCGGACGATGCCGCGAAGGCGGGCGCGTTCCTCGCGCAACTCGATCTTGCGCGACACGCCGATGTGGTCGACGGTCGGCATGAACACCAGGAACCGGCCGGGCATCGTCACGTGTGAGGTCAGGCGGGCGCCTTTCGTGCCGAGAGGCTCTTTGACGACCTGCACCAGAATCTCCTGCCCCTCACGCAGCAGGTCTTCGATCTTGGATTGCGGCCGAGGCTCCCGCTCGCGCTTCGCGTCGCCGTCGCGGGGAGCCGAGTCCCGCGTGGCGTCCTTGGATGCCTCTTTGGCGGGCTCGCGCCCCGCTTCGCCGCGGCTCTCCTCCTCTTCCTCGGCGGCGAGCTTCTCGAACTCGGCAGCGGTATCGAGCACTTCTGCGACGTACAGAAAGCCGTCGCGCTCCAGGCCGAGATCAATGAAGGAGGATTGCATGCCGGGCAAGACCTTCGAGACCCGGCCCTTGTAGACGTTGCCGACGACGCCGCGCGAGCGTTCGCGCTCGACGAACAGTTCCGCGACGAGATCGTCTTCCAGGATGGCCACGATGGTCTCGTGGCCATTTGAGGAGATGATCATCTCCTTGGTCATTCGCGAACTCCCAGGAGCCGCTGCGTGGCCCCCGGGAGTTGACCGACCTTCGGGCTGAGGGCCTCGGGCTTCAGGAAATGCCTCCTGAAGCCTGAAGCCCAAAGCCCGCAGCCTGAGAGACTCCGGGGGCGCGAAGGGCCCCGTGTTAGTTCGTGAATCTGCGCATGCGGACGTTGAGCACCAGCCCGAACCCAGCGAGCGTGGCGATCATCGACGAACCTCCGTAGCTCATGAGCGGGAGCGTCAAACCCTTAACGGGTGCCAGTCCGGCCGACATGGTGATGTTGTAAATCACCTGGAAGGTGAAGCTGGCCAGCACGCCGAGCACGAGATACGAGCCGAGTCGGTCTTTGGCCAGGCGGGCCGACTCGATCGCGCGCAGAATCACGAAAAGATACAAGCCGAGCGCCACGATGACGCCGGCAAACCCCTGTTCCTCGGCCAGCACCGAGAAAATGAAATCGTTGTGGGCAACTGGCAGGAACCGCAACTGGCCTTGCGTGCCCTGTCTGAATCCTTTGCCCTTGACCCCACCCGAGCCGACCGTGATGCGCGCCTGAATCTGCTGGTATCCGGCGCCTTTCGCATCCTGGGACGGATCGAGAAAGGTCGAAATCCTGGTCTTCTGATAGTCCTTGAGCGCGAACTTCCACGCAATCGGCGACGCCACGAGAAGCGCGGCGAAGAGGAAGCCGAGGATGCGCATCTGCATCCCGGCCAGATATGCGACGGCCAGGAACACCGGGACCAGCGTCACGGCCGTCCCCAGGTCAGGTTCCTTGGCGATGAGCGCGAGCGGCAGGCATGTCAGTGCCCCGCCAATCGCGAGATCGGTCCACGATGGCTCTCCCCGGTTCTCGCCGAAGAACTTCGCTAGAACCAGCGCCACGCCGACCTTCGCAAACTCGGACGGCTGAAGGTTGAACGATCCGATGGGAATCCAGCGCCGGGCACCCATCTGGACGTCACCCATGAACACGACATACAGCAAGGCAGCAAGGAGGCCGGCGTAAATGAGATGTGACTTGTCGGTGAAGGCCCGGTAGTCGATGGACAGCGTCACGATCATCGCGCCGATGCCGAGAACAATGGCATACAGCTGCGTGATGTAGAGCCGTGACGTCGACGCTGACGCGCCCGAGGTGCTGAAGATCATCGCGACGCCGATGCCGCAAAGCGCTAGCACGGAGGCGAGCAGCGCCCAGTCGATGTGATAGTAAAGGCGGCGTTCGAACATGGTCAGCGCTGGCTGCCGGCCATCAGGACCGCGCGGTCGGGCTCCATCACAGCGGCAATGGGGGGATCGGCCACTGGCCTGGGGTCATCCCCGCCCGCCGGAGCCGGCTGCGGCTTCCCCTGAACCGGTAATGGCGGCGGCAGGGGCCGGCCTTCCTTCTTGGCGAAAAACGTCTCGAGCGCGTATTTCGCGATCGGAGCCGCACTGGCGCCGTGCTCGGCATGCTCGGCGAAGACGACTCCGGCAATCTGCGGATTGTCACGCGGCGCAAAGAAGACGAACCACCCATGGTCACGAAGATCGCGCGTGGTCTTACCCTTGGCCGCGCGGCCACCCTCGAGCGAGATGACCTGCGCGGTCCCGGTCTTCCCAGACACGTCGTAACCCATGAGGCGTGCTCGGCCGCCCGTGCCCGCGCCATTTACGACGAGCCAAAGTCCGTCTCGAATGGCCTGAATCGTATTCGGTTTCAGCTCGACGGTGGCGTGCGCCGGCGGCGCCTCGATTGCCTTCCAGCCCGATCCCTCGTCCACCGCCTTGACGAGATGCGGCGTCACGCGCGTGCCGGTCGCGAGCGTCGCCATATAAACGGCCATCGAAACGGGCGTCAGGCTGACCTGGCCCTGGCCGATTGAGACCGAGATGGTCTCGCCCGCGTACCACTTCTCGTTCAGCCGCGCCTTCTTCCACTCGGGCGACGGCACGAGGCCTTGAACCTCATTGGGCAAATCGATACCGCTGCGTTCCCCGAGCCCGAGCAGCGTCGCCCACTTGTGAATCTTGTCAATGCCGGTCATGTTGCCGATCGTGTAGAAGTACACGTTGCACGACTGCTCGATGGCATGGCGCAGGTCGACCGACCCGTGGCCGCTGGCCTTCCAGCATTTGAAGCTGCGCCCGAAGAAGGTCGCGTGGCCGGGACAGTACACGCGGAAGTCGGGTGTGATAACGCCTTCCTCGAGTGCAGCCGTCGCAACGGCCATTTTGAACGTTGACCCTGGCGAGTAGCGACCCTGAATTGCGCGGTCGTTCAATGGGCGCAGCTCGTCGGTATTGAGCGCGGCCCACGTGGCGCGATTGATGCCCGCGGCAAATGCGTTTGGATCGTACGCCGGCATGCTCGTAAACGCGAGCACCTCGCCGGTATGCGGATCGAGCATCACGGACGCTCCGTTGTAGCCGAACGCCTTGAAGCCTTCTTCGACCGCGCGCTGGACGTCGGCGTCGATCGTCAGCTTCAGGCGCTTGCCTTCTTTCGCCTCGATCTCCTCGAGGGTCCGGATTTCGCGGCCGACGCTGTTGACGACCACTCGCTTGGCGCCGTCTTCGCCCATCAGCACTGCGTTGTAG
>JBKPSC010000471.1:0-32566 GCA_046734915.1 Acidobacteriota bacterium
CCTTCCATATCGTCGTCATGGATCAGTTCGAGCCCGCCGCGGCCGGCGAGCGGCGCCGGGGCAAGGCGGCACGCTTCGCGCGCGTGTTCGCAACCTATGGCGGCGCCCGCGTCACGAGCGCCATGCGTCTGTCATCGGAGAAAGGCGAGCCGCGGACGCTCTTCGGGAAGATCATCGCCTTTCACACACGGATCAAGAACTACACGAACCGTGAGCAGGGTTCGTTGCCGACAGACGTCGAGATGATCGAGTTCGGCGGTCAGCTGTTCGAGACGCTGTTCCAGGGCGACGTGCGGCGTCTCTACGACGAAGCGCGGTCGCTGCAACGCGGCCGCAAACTGGATCTCGTGCTCACGTCGATGATTTCGTGGATCGGCGAGAAGCCGTGGGAGTTTGCTTACGACACAGGTCGTAAATGCTTCCTGGCCACCGAGGAAATTCACTTCGTCCGCAACGTCCTCACCAGCATTCCGGCCGATCCGATGATTCCAGCCGACGGACCGCTGCGGATTCTCGTCGCCTCGGCGCAGCCGGTAGGTTTCGGACATCTGTCGATCGATCAGGAAACAGCGGTCGTCCGCCGCGGCTTCGAGCCGCTGATCGAAGCCGGGCTCGCGGCCGTTGAGGTGCTGCCGCGCGCCACGCCGGCGGCAATCCATGGCTACCTCTCGACCGGCCGTTACAACATCGTCCACTTCATCGGCCATGGCGTGTTCGACGAGGCACGGAAGGAAGGCTGTCTCATCTTCGAGGACACGCGCGGCGGATCGTTTCCGCTCGGCGAGCGGTCGGTGCGTGAAATCTTCTGCCAGCGCGGCCTGAGCCTGGTGTTCCTGAACGCCTGCCAGAGCGGCAGCGGCAGCAGCGCCGACTTCAACAAGGGCGTGGCGCAGTCGCTCGTCTCGCACGGACTGCCGGCGCTTGTCGCCAACCAATACAGCGTGCTCGACTCGTCCGCGACTTCGTTTGCGCAACATTTCTACTGGTCGCTCGCCCAGGGCATGACCCTGGGCCAGTCGGCGCGAGAGGCGCGCATCGCGGTGAATTATTCGATGCACGGCGAGCTCATCGACTGGGCCGTCCCGGTGCTGTACGCCCGCGACGCCAACCGCGCGCTGTGCAGCCGGCCGGAGAAGCCGATGAAAGTGCCGGCCACCACCGTCCGTCCGACGAGCCGGCGGGCAGCAAGCGGGCGCGCTATCCGCGTCGCCGTGTGGGACATCGACGACGTGTTTCCGGCGTTGAATCGTACGCTCGAGCGGATGAATGCCGCCCAGTCGGAGTACGGATTCGAGCTCGTGGACATGTCCGTGCCGCTCGATGTCTGGGATCTGACGACCGATCCCAAGAAGCCATACCTGCAGGCCGAACAGCTGGCGCGGCGGCTGCAGAGCAAGCCCGTAGAGCTGAGGGTCAACCTCCTCGCCTGCGTCACCCGTCATTGGCTGCGCGACGCAGAGTGGCTGAATCTGTATGGATGGTGGCCGGCTGATCGCAAACCGCCGGTCGCCATCTTCTCGTGTGCGGGGTTCGACGACATGGCAGCCGACGGGCCCGAGACCGATCGCGTCATCGCCAACGCGATGGTCGCGGCCCTCGCCGGATTCTTCGGCCACGTCGGCACGCACGCCCGGCCGTCATCGCGGTGTCCGCTCTATTACAACCGCCAGCGCGATTGGAAACACATGTCGGGCGTCCAGACGTTCGACCGAACGTGCCGACGCCAGCTTGCGCCGCGCCTCGGCCGACAGCTGCCGGCGCTCGAGGCACTGTTGAAGGTGTTCACCGCACCCGGTGCGCGATCGTCAGTCGAATCGGCTGTCGTCGGCTGACGGACCGTAGAGGGCAGGCACCTTCGCTCCCATCAACCGCAGATAGACCGTCATCTGCCCGCGATGGTGCACCCAGTGATTGATCGTGTCGCGAATGGTCCTGTAGCGCGATGCCTCGCTGACGATTTTCCCGGCAGCAAGCAGGCGCCAGGGCGTCATGAGGTGCTCGTCGGTCGTTTTCTCCAACGCCTCGCGCGCGCCGGCCATCGACTTGTCGAGCGCGTTGAGGAACTCAGAGCTGGTGTTCAACGGTTCTCGCTTCATCTGCGGCCCGGCGGGAGGATTCACGTCGAGCTCGTCACGAGTCACGATCATGCTGACCCAGGACGGGACGTTGGCAACCATATCCGCGAGGTAGCCGAAGATCATCGACTTCTCGTGCGGCTTCCAGCCGTGCTGTCCCTGCGGCACTTGCTCCAGCGCTCTTCGCGACAGCCGGGCCTCGTTCTCGAGCTCGTCCAGTAACAGTTCAGTCAGCTTCACAGATGCCTCCCGTGGTCGTGCGGGTAGCAAGTTCGTTTCCAGGTTGTCCGCATCGTGGAGGGCGCGCTCGTCATCAGGAACAGACACTCCAACGCTCGGCGTCCAAGCGTATAGTGGGGGAGAGGTCGTATGCGCGCACGGTTGACGTTGCTCCTGTGGCTCGGCTCGGCGATCGTTGCGGCAGCGCAATCCAATACCGCCGCGCCTGGCTCGGTGCCGGAACTGCCGCCGATTGGTCTGCCGTTGCCGCAAATCGGTCTGCCGCATCCACCGACGGGCTTGCCTGTGCCTCAGTCACCCAATGCCAAGCCAGATCGCCGGCAGCAGTACCCGCCCTTTCACGGCCGGCACGCGGCGAAGTTCCCGGCAGTCGTCTACTTCCTTCCGGCGTACGTGCTTCCGCCGGAAACAGAGAATCTGAAACCGGAAGCCGAACCAGTGGGCGGTCGCCTTCGCGTCGATGTCGAGCCGGACGTCGTGGGACAGGTCTACTTGGACGGCTATTACGTTGGATCGACGAGCGACCTCGACAGTGCGATGGACATCGCAAGCGGAAGCCACACCATCGAGGTCCGCGCCGACGGCTACCAGCCGCTGCAGGACGACATTGCCGTCGGGGCCGGCCGGTCGGTTACCTATAGGGGTGTGCTGGTGAAGATCGTGCCTGCCCCAGCCCCGCCGCCGCCAGTCGCGGAGGCGCCGATGCCCGCGCAGAAACCCGGATCGACCGTTTTCTACGTCATACCCGGGTGCTACTTGGGCAATGTTCCGCCTCAGGACACAACCCTCCCGGAGGGCTGCGATCCCCAGCGGGCGGTCACCATCACGCGCTGATCGCCTTTCTTGACGCGCGCTGTAGAATCCAGCGCTGGTGACCCAGCGCGTTCTGGTTCTGACGATCGCGACGCTCCTGGCGGTGGCGCGGCCGCCACTGCACGCTGCCGATCTGCGCAACGTCCTCGCTGACTACAGCCTCACGTCCTGGACCCAGAAGGACGGTCTGCCTTCCACGCGGATCGACGCGCTGGCGCAAGACAGCATCGGCTACCTGTGGCTCGGGACGGAGGCCGGCATGCTCCGGTTCGACGGTGTCCGCTTCGTGCCGTGGGAATCGCTGGCGGCGGTCCCTAACCCGCACGTCGCGGTCCGCTCGCTCTGCGCTGCGCGCGACGGCACCGTCTGGTTTGGGCTCGGCGAACCGGGCGGCATCGGCTGGCTCCGCGGCGGCGAAGTCCGCACGTTCGACACCGACGATGGCTTTCCCGAAGGAATGGTCACCGCCATCATTGAAGATTCGACCGGGGTGATTTGGGCCGCCGGGCGTTTCGGTCTTCGGTCATACGCCGCCGGCAGCTGGACGCGGAGCGATGCGG
Organism: Acidobacteriota bacterium; assembly: GCA_046734915.1. Classification (GTDB taxonomy): domain Bacteria; phylum Acidobacteriota; class Vicinamibacteria; order Vicinamibacterales; family CAVVIG01; genus VFZL01. Next base: position 3,689 of record JBKPSC010000471.1, read on the forward strand.
GCCTTCCTCCGGTCGGCGTTCTCGGGCTGTTCATCGACACCGACAAATCTCTTTTCGCGGCCACTGCCTCTGGCGTGTTCCGTCGCGCCATCGGCGAGACGAGCTTCACGCGGTTCGAAACGTTCACCGATCCGACCCGATCGATTGCCCGGGATCTGCAGGGTCGCCTCTGGGTCACGGATCCGATCGTCGGGTTCCGCCGCATGCACGAGGGTCGCGAGCCGACACACGCCCTGGAGAAAGGCCGCGGCATGCGGCTGCTCATCGATTCGCGAGGCGGGCTGTGGGTCGGTACGGCCGGCCAGGGACTCTGGCGATTCAAGACGCCGTCGCGTCAGGTTCCGGATCAATTTGAAAAGAGCTCGACGGCCACCGGCCTCTCCGACGACGGGGTGTTGGCGCTCATCGAAGATCGGGAAGGAAACATCTGGGCGTCCACGCTCGACGGACTGAACCGGCTGACCCCGCACAAGATGACGCCGATCACGAACCTTGGCCTCGTGAGCGCCGTCGACGGCACGAGCGACGGTCAGATCTGGGTCGGCAGCGTGGATGCCATCGTGCCGTTCGCCGACGGCACCATCGCCTCGCGCCGGCCGCCGATCCCCCTGCGCCATCCGCCGCTCGCCGCCATGCATGCTGACGATCGCGGCGTGCTGTGGGTGGCCACCGGCCGCGAGCTGCTCCGCGTCGCCGGCGGGCGGGTGACGACCGTTTCGCTCAGCCCGGTCAGCCTCAATCAGATCACGGACATTACCTCGGACGGCGATGGTGGAGTCTGGCTGCACGACGCGGAACGGGGACTGCAACGCTGGAACCGCGGACGCCTGTCACCGGCGCCGCTGCCGCACGATCTCAGGCAGACGGCGCTGCTCGCGAGCTACACCGATCGCAGCGGACGCGCCTGGCTCGCCTTCGAGAATCAACGCGTGGCAGTCATCGAGCCGTCGGGCAACGTACACGTGTACGGCCCGGACGACGGGCTCACCGCCGGTGTGTATCGGGCCATTTATCAGGATCGCGCCGGCGACATCTGGCTTGGCGGCAACAACGGACTGACCCGCTATGCCGACCGCGCGTTTCAGACGCTGCTGGCATCCGAGCGCTTTCCAGCGGCCTCGGTCATTGCCATCGTCGACGACGAAGAGGGCGCGCTGTGGCTGGGTCAGGAGGCTGGCGGTATTTTCCGTGTGCGACCGTCGGAGATCGCGCAGGGCCTCGCCGATCCGGCGTACCAGATGAAGTACGGCGCGTTCGACAAGTTCGATGGCTCGGCCGGCACGTCGCGCTGGTACGGCAGCCGGGCAGCGATGCGCGCCAAGGACGGCCGCCTCTGGTTCGTCGCGGGCCGCGGCGTCACCGTCGTCGATCCACAGGTGCTTCGCGAAGAGAAGACGACGACACCGACGGTCCGCATCGAAGGCGCGCTCGGCGACGGCCGGCGGCTGACCGCGCAGACACAAGCGTCATTCCCGCCGCGGACGTCGCGAGTCGAGATCGACTACACGGTCCTCAACCTGACGTCGGCGCTGAAGACGCGGTTCCGCTATCGCCTCGACGGCTTCGACTCTGACTGGATCGACGCCGGCACGCGTCAGCAGGCTTTCTACACGAATCTGCCGCCGCGGGAGTATGCGTTTCGGGTGATGGCCAGCGCCGCGGACGGCACCTTCAACGAACCGGCGACGGTGTGGCGGTTTGCGATTCAGCCGATGTTCTACCAGACGATGTGGTTTCTCGTGACGGCCGCCGTCGGCGCCGCGCTCGCCGTCGGCGCCGCGTGGCGGCTGCACGTGCTGCGCGTGCGGAAGCAGTTCGCGCTGCTGCTGGGAGAGCGGGCCCGTTTGAGCCGAGAAATCCACGACACGCTGCTCCAGAGCCTGTTCGGATTCGCACTTCAATGCGACGCCATCGCCAACCGCGTCGCCGAGGCGGCGCCCGATCTGAAGGCGCAGTTCATGCGGATGCGTCTGGATGTGGAGGAAGACATCCGCGAGGCGCGTCAATCGATCTGGAACCTGCGATCCCCCAAGCTCGAGAGCGACGGTCTGGTCGATGCGCTGCGTGACATGGGCGCTCACGTGACCGCACCGTCCGGCATCGACTTTCAGCTGAACGTCACCGGCGAGATCCGGCGTTGTCCGCCGAACGTCGAGGAGCAGTTGCTGCGCATCGCCCGCGAAGCGTTGCTCAACGTCGTGCGCCACGCCGGCGCCCGCAGCGTGCGGTTGCAACTGGCCTACAGCGACGACGACGTGTCGCTCTCAGTCGTCGACGACGGGGCGGGATTCGACCCGGCCAAGCCGCTGGACACCGATCCGCATTACGGGCTCACCACCATGCGCGAGCGCGCCGAAACCGTCGGCGGAGCGTTCCACATCAGCAGCGTGTTCGGGCAGGGCACCGTGGTTCGCACGATCATCCCGCACGCGTAACCATGGCCGGCGACACCATCCGGATTCTCTGCGTCGACGATCATCGGATCGTTCGGGAAGGTATCGCGCTCGTCATCGGCCGTGAACCCGATATGGAGGTCGTCGGTCTCGCCGCCACCGGGGAAGAGTCGGTCGAGCTCTATCAGCGGCACAAGCCCGACGTGACGCTCATGGACCTGCAGCTCGGACGGATGAGCGGCGTCGAGGCCATCCGCGCCATCCGCGCCCTAGACGAAATGGCGCGGATCGTGGTGCTGACGATGTCCCGGGGCGACGAGGACATTTACCGCGCCCTCCAGGCGGGCGCGGTGACCTACCTCCTCAAGGACACGGCCTTCGAAGATCTCACTCGCGTCATCCGCGACGTGTACGCCGGGAAGCACCCCGAGGTGAGTCCCGAGGTGAAGGCGCAGCTTGCCGGGCGGGCGGCGCGACCGGCCTTGACGCCGCGCGAGGTGCAGGTGCTGGAGCTCGTTCGAGGAGGGCTGCGCAACCGGGAGATCGGCGCCTCGCTGGGCATCTCCGAGGAAACCGTCCAATCGCACGTCAAAAGCATCCTGGGCAAGCTGGATGTTCAGGATCGGACGGCCGCTATCGACGTCGCCTTGCGACGCGGCATTCTTCACATCCATTAACCCGGAGACGCCCGGCGTCGAAAGCCCGAGCGTGCCTGCTTTCAGGGATGCGCGCCCTGGGTGCCCCTACTAGAGTAGCGCCGCTCAAAACACTGGGCTTGGAACAGATCCCCCGCGGCGCGTCCTGCGAGCCGCACTAGGAGGCTAGTCGATGAGAGGAAGAGCACTGGTGCGGATTCTGCTTGCGTGCGGACTGTTCCTGGCACCGCGTCTCGTCATGGCCCAGAGCGGCATGGCCGGCACCGTCCGCGATGCGACCGGCGCCGTCCTGCCTGGTGTGACCGTCGAAGCCTCGAGCGATGCCCTGATCGAACGAACGCGCTCGGTTGTCACCGACGGCGAAGGCCAATACCGCATCGTCGATCTGCGTCCCGGCCAATACCAGCTGACGTTCTCGCTGGCCGGCTTCAGTACCGTCAAGCGCGAAGGCATCCAGCTGCCGGCCGACTTCATCGCCTCCATCAACGCCGAGCTGCGCGTCGGCTCGCTCGAAGAAACTCTGACGGTGACTGGCGACGCTCCCCTCGTCGACGTGCAGAGCACGGCGCGATCGCAGGTGTTGAGCCGCGACGTCCTCGACGCGATTCCGACTGGCCGCTCGTTCCAGTCCGTCGGCCAGCTGGTCGTTGGTGTTCAGCTCAGTCGTCCTGACGTCGGCGGCTCGCAGGCGATGCAGCAGACGTACTTCTCGGTGCACGGGATGACGTCGCGTAACACGACCGTCCAGGTGGACGGCATGATGATGAACTCGACGCGCGGCGACAATCAGGTAAACCCCTACTTCAACGACGCGATGAGCCAGGAGATCACCTACGAGACGACGGGCGCCGGGGCGGACGTGTCGGCGGGCGGCGTACGCATCAACATGATTCCGCGCGAAGGCGGCAACCGCTTCAGCGGCGCGGTGTTCACGGCCTGGTCCGACGGTGCGTGGCAGGCCGATAACCTGACGCAGGATCTGAAGGACCGTGGGCTGTCGGCGGTGGGCAAGATCGACAGGATCTACGACTTCAACTTCTCCATCGGCGGTCCGCTCAAGCAGGACAAGCTCTGGTTCTTCACGTCGGCGCGCAAGTGGGGCGTCGATTCGCCGGTGGCGGATTCGTTCTATGCCCCGCCGGGCGTGCCCTTCCCAACGGCGTTCAACCAGTGCAAGGCGGGGACGATTTCGTGCGACCAGGGGCTTGACGACCAGCAGATTACCAGCGGCCTCCTCCGATTGACCTGGCAGATCAGCTCGAAGAACAAGCTGGGCGTGTATTACGACCGGCTGTACAAGACGCGCGGCCACGACATGACCGCCGGCTTCGATCCCGCGACCGCGTCGTTCAAGTGGCGCTCGCCGGTGTACTACACGACGCAAATCAAGTGGACGTCCACGCTGAGCAGCAAGCTGCTGCTCGAGGCCGGATACGGCAGCAACGTGAACGTCACCGTGCAGTCCCTGCAGGACGGCGTGGAGCAGCCGCGAGGGACGGCGGCGTGGTACGCCGGTGCGTCACGCACCGACCGCGACCTGGGAACGACCTGGGCCGCGCCGGACAACATTCCGACGTTCGTGCCGACGAAGTACTACCTGACGAGCGCGGTGTCGTACGTGACCGGCTCGCACAACATCAAAGGAGGCGTGCAGTTCGGGACCGGCTGGTTCGAGACCCGGCAGGACGCCCTGGCCGATCTCCAGCAGAACTACCGCACCGGCGTTCCGGACTCGGTCGTCATCCGCAACACGCCGTTCCGCTATCGCGACACGATGAATCGCGATCTCGGCCTCTACATCCAGGACTCGTGGACGTTCAGACGGTTGACGCTCAACGGCGGCCTCCGCTTCGAGGGCCTCAACGCTGAGAACAGCCCGCTGACGTCGGGCGCCGGACGCTTCGCGCCCGAGCGCTCGTTCCCGAAGACGCCGGACCTGCCCGACTGGCATGACATCGCGCCGCGGTTCGGTCTGGCCTACGACCTCTTCGGCAATGCCAAGACGGCGCTCAAGTTCTCGTTGAATCGCTACAACGACTCGCGGACGACCGGCATCGCGGGGATGTACAACCCGCTGGCGCTGGCCACCGCGCGTCTGACCTGGCGCGACCTCAACAACGACGATATCGCTCAGGGCGAGCTCGGCTGCGTCTACCTGACAACGGGCTGCGAGATCGACCTGCGTCAGATGCCGGCGAACTTCGGTGTCCGGTCGCTGCGCACCTACGATCCGGAGACGGCGCGGCCGTACAACGTCATCGCGAACGTCGGCATTCAGCATCAGCTGCTGCCGCGGCTGTCGGTGACGGGTTCGTTCGTGAAGAACCAGTTCTACAAGCTGCCGATCCGCGACAACGTGCTCAGGACGCGGGCTGACTACGCGCCTGTTACAGTCGTCAGTCCGCTCGATGGTGAGCTCATCACGGTCTACAACCTTGATCGCTCGAAGCTGTCGGCGGTCTCCGAGGTCGATACGACGGCCACGTCCGACCGCAAACAAATCTTCACCGGCTTCGAGTTCACATTCAACGCGCGACTCCCCGGCGGCGCCACGCTCTTTGGCGGTACGTCGACCGACCAGAACGTGACGGTGCAATGCGATGATCCGGACAATCCGAACAACGATCGGTTCTGCGATCAACGTGAAACGGGCATTCCATATCGCACACAGCTGAAGATTGCCGGCACATACCCCCTGCCGTGGTTTGGCATTCAACTTGGCGGCTCGTTGCAGAGCTATCCAGGAGCGATCATCGGCACATCGCCACCGCCCGTCACGATCCCGAACCAATCGGGCTCCAACTGGCTGCTCACCAACACGACGCGGTACGCAGCGGACTGCCCCGGACCATGCACGCCAGGAGCACTCGTGATTCCGACCTTGACCGACGCGTCGCTGACCGTGCCGCTCCGGCCGTACGGGACGGAATTCCTCGACCGTCTGACCCAAGTCGATGTCCGCGGCTCGAAGACGTTCACACTCAACGCCTACCGGATCGAGGCGCAGATCGAGCTCTTCAATCTGCTGAACTCTGACGCGGCCGACACGGTGCGTGGAACCAACTTCGGGACGGCCGCGTACCAGCAGGTCGCCAGCGCCGTCCAGGGTCGAATCATTCGCCTGGGCGCGCAGGTGAAGTGGTAGCCTTGGCCTGACATCATCGGAGGTCAGTCCTTTATGTCGTTTATCTTCGTGTTTCTGGCCTGGTTCGGGGGGCAGCAGCCGGCCCCCGCTCAGCGGCCGGCGTCACCGCCGGCGGCTTCGACGCTCGACTTCGAGTTCTTCAAAACCCGGGTCCAGCCGATCTTCCTCGCGAAGCGGCCGGGACACGCGCGTTGCATCACCTGTCATGCCACCGGCCAGCCGCGCCTGGTTGCCTTGCCCGAGGGCGCGACTGCGTGGAACGACGAGCAGTCGCGGCAGAACTTCGAGGCGTGGCAGCGAGTCGTCGTGCCTGGCGATCCGATGGCCAGCCGCCTGCTGATGCATCCGCTCGCCAAGCAGGCCGGCGGCGATCCGTTCCATGCCGGCGGTAAGCATTGGCAGTCGCAGAGCGATCCCGAATTCCAGACGCTCGTCGCGTGGATCAAGACCGGCGCCGCTCAGGCGACCAGCACGGCGGCCAGCGCATCGGGCCTCGACTTCGAGTTCTACAGAACCCGCATCGAGCCGATCTTCCTCAAGGAGCGCGCGCCGGATGAAGGCAACGGCGCTTGCATCAACTGCCACGCGCGCATCGCGACGCGCATGCGGCTGCAGCCGCTGCCGGAGGGCGCGAAGGCGTTTACCGCCGAGCAGTCACGGCAGAACTTCGAAGCAGTCGCCCGCGTCGTCGTTCCGGGCGACGTGATGAAGAGCGCGCTGGCCATTCATCCGCTCGCGCAGGCGGCGGGCGGCGACGCTCAGCATACCGGCGGGAAGTTCTGGACGACTCAGGAGAACGCGGAGTGGCAGAGCGTGGCGACCTGGATCAAGAACGCCAAGCCATCCGGTGCGGCCGCCACGACGAGCGCCCTCGACTTCGAATACTTCCGCACGCGGGTGCAGCCGATCTTCCTGGCCAAACGGCCAGGACACGCCCGGTGCATCACGTGTCACGCGACCGGCCAGCCGCGGCTCGTTGCGCTGTCCGAAGGCGCATCGAGCTGGAGCGAACAGCAGTCGCGCCAGAACTTCGAAGCCTGGCAGAAGGTGGTCGCCCCCGGCGATCCGAACGCCAGCCGTCTGCTGATGCACCCGCTCGCCAAGCAGGCCGGCGGCGATCCGTTCCACGCCGGCGGCAAACACTGGCAGTCGCGAGACGATCCGGAATTTCAGACGCTCGTCGGCTGGGTCCGCGGTGATAAAGCTCCGACTTCATCGAGGTAATGGACATGATGTCTACGTACATCCGTCGAACGCTTCCCATCGTCGGCGTCCTGGCGCTCGTGGCCGGACCGGTCTTCGCACAGGGCAAGACCGCGCGGATCATCCAGACCAACGCCGCCGGTGACAACAGTCACGTGATCGACCCGGCGACCAACAAGGTCGTCGCGACGATCGAGGGCATCGAGGTGCCGCACGGCATCTCGGCCGCGCCCGACGGCTCCCGCGTCTACATCACGAACGAGTCGCAGCACTCGCTCGACGTCGTCGACGCCAAGACCTGGAAGGTGATCAAGCAGATTCACCTGAGCGGCCGGCCCAACAACCTGATGGTCAGCAAGGACGGCAAGAAGGTGTACGCCGGCATCGCCCAGGCGCCGGGTGCAGTCGATGTCATCGACGCAGTAGCCCTGACCAACGTGAAGAGCGTGCCGGTCGAAGGTTCGGTTCACAACGTGTACGTCACGCCAGACGGCAAATTCGCCGTCTCCGGATCGGTGCAGACCGGCATCATCAGCGTGATCGACACCTCGACCGACACGAAAGCGTGGCAGCTCAAGCTGGACGCCGGCATCCGGCCGATGACCTTCGACACCAATCCGGATGGGTCGACGCGGCACATCTTCGTTCAGCTCTCGAACTACCACGGCGTCGTCGCTGTCGACTTCGCCACGCGCAAGGAAGTCAAGCGGTGGGAGCTGCCGGCGGTGCCGGGCGAGGAGAAGGAGCTCGAGGGCCTGCAGGGCTCGCCGGCACACGGGCTGGCGGTCACCGCCGATCAGAAGACGCTCATCGCGACGAGCAAGTGGTACGGCGCGATGTATACGTATTCGCTGCCCGACTTCAAGTACATCGGCCAGGTCGTCGTCGGCAGCCATCCCGAGTGGATCACGCTGACGCCGGACGGCAAGACGGCGTACGTGGCGGTGGCCGGCGAGGACGAGACCGCCGCTGTGGACATCAAGACGCTGAAGGTCGTGGCGCGGATCAAAGTGGGCTACGTGCCGAAGCGCAACGGCACGCTCGTGATGGCGGGCAGCAACTAAGCCCAGCAGACCCGACCGACAATACGACGTCCGCCGACAGTTGCCTCAGCTCGGAGAGCGCACGTGTGCCTGATTCGAGCGAGGCATCTGTCCCCAGGGAGGGCAGGATGTCCGTAAACCACGTTGCGAGGATGAGCGCGGTGGCACTGACTGCCGCGCTCCTCGTGTCGTGCTCGTCATCTCCTGACGAAATGCAGGACGCGCCGGCAACGGCGGACGCCACGACCGTGTACGAAGGCGCCCGGGTCATCGTCGGCGACCAGCATCCACCGATCGAAGATGCCGTCGTCGTGGTCGAGGGCGGCAAGTTCGCCCAGGTGGGGCGCCGGGGCGACGTTCAGATGCCCGCAGCCGCGACGCACGTCGACCTCGCCGGCAAGACCGTCATGCCGGCGATGGTCGACATGCACAGTCACCTCGGCTTCCTGAAGACCTTGGACGGCTCCATGTCCAAGGAGAACTTCACCCGCGAGAACCTCATCGACCATCTCCAGCGCTACGCCTACCACGGATTCGCCGCCGTGATCAGCGTCGGCACCGACATGGGCGACCTGCCGTTTCAGCTGCGCGAGGAGGTGATTCCCGACGCCGCGCTGTTCCGGACGGTCGGCCGCGGCCTGGCATGGCCTGGATCCGGTCCTTTCGATCCAGCGCGGAACGACGTGCCGTACTCGGTCACGACCGAGGAGGAAGCGCGCGCGGCGGTGCGGGATCTGGCGCCGAAGCGTCCAGACTTCGTCAAGATCTGGGTGGACGACCGCAACGGCCGGCAGAAGAAGCTCACGCCGCCCCTCTACGGTGCCGCCATCGACGAGGCTCGGAAGCTGAATCTGGCGTCCATCGCCCATGTCTACGACCTCGAAGACGCCAAGGGCCTGGTCCGTGCCGGTGCCGTCGGCTTCACGCATCTCGTCCGCGACGCAGATATCGACGATGAGCTGCTCGCTCTGTTGAGGGAGCGGCCGCAGGTCTTCTTCATTCCGAACATCGGCATCACTTCGCGCGGCATCGAAATGGGTCGGCCGAAGTGGCTCGACGATCCGCTCCTGCACGAGACGATTCCGCCGAGCCAGATAGCGCCGCTCGAGAAAAGCTTCTCGAATCGCAAGCCCGATGTACTGGCGCGTACCCGCGAGGAGTGGGACCGTGCGGTCCGCAACATCGCCAAGCTGCGCATGAGCGGCGTGCCGATTGTGTTCGGCAGCGACTCGGCGGGCGATCCGTCGCGGCTGGTGGGTTGGCACGCGGCGTGGGAGCTGCAGAGCCTGGTGATGGCCGGCATCCCGCCGGCCGAAGCGATCATCGACGCCACCAGCGTCGCGGCGCGAACGCTCCGGCTCGATCAGCTCGGCACCGTGGCTGCGGGTAAGAGCGCCGATTTCATCGTGCTCGACGCCAACCCGCTCGATGACATCGCCAATGCCCGGCGCATCAACAAGGTCGTACTGCGCGGCCAGGAAGTGAACCGCGAAGCGCTACGGGAGAAGTGGCAGGCGGAGTGGGCCAAGAGGCCGACGCAGTAGCGACGGCGAATCTGACGAGCGGGTACGAGTCCGCGCGCGGGGGAAAAATGTACGTGCAGAAAACGACGTGGGGCTGCATCCTGGCGATTGGTGCAGCGGCACTGGCCGTGGCCTGTACATCGACGGGTGACGCCCAGACCCGAAGTGCCGTCACGGTCTTCGAAGGCGGCCGTCTCATCACCGGCGACGGCAGCACGCCGATCGAGAACGCCGCGTTCGTTGTCGAGAACCACCGCTTCAGGCAAGTCGGGCGGGCCGGCGAGGTCAAGGCATCCGCCGACGCCGCGCGCGTCAATCTGGCGGGCAAGACGGTCATGCCGGCGTTCGTCGATCTGCACAGCCACGTCGGGTTCGAGAACGCGACGACGGCAACGGAGGAGAAAGAGAATTACACGCGCGAGAACCTCATCGACCACCTGCAGCGGTACGCTTACACCGGTCATGCCCTGACGATGAGCCTTGGGTCCGATCTGCCCGACGAGTTCGTCTGGCAGGTCCGCGACGAATCTCGCCGCGACGATTTCACCGGCGCCCGCTTCTTCACCGTCGGGAGGGGCCTGGCGTGGCCGGGCACCGGGCCCATCGAGCTGTCGCGGAACGACACCGCATATCCCATCGTCAGCACGTGGCAGGCGCGTCTGGCCGTTCGTGAGCTGGCCGCCCGCAAAGTGCCCTTCGTCAAGTTGTGGCTGGAGGATCGCGGCGGCTACGAGTTGCCCGCTGGAACGACCAAGCGTGATCAGCTGATTGCGGAACACGGCGTGCCGCATGCCGGCAAACCCTATCAGCTGACGCCGGAGATTTATCGCGCGGCGATCGACGAAGCGAAGAAGCACAACGTGCGGACGCTCGCCCACGTGAAAACACGCGAAGACCTCAAGGACATGATTCGCGCCGGGATCGACGGCTGGACGCATCCGATCGGTGACCTCCCGCTCGACGCCGAGCTCGTGTCGCTGCTGAAGGAGCGCCCGGGATTGTGGTACATCCCGGCCATCACTCCGGCGGGCAGCGGCGGCAGCGCCCCGCGCGCCGCCGGTCAGCGGCCGGCGTGGCTGACCGATTCGCTGCTCGGCGCCATCAAGTGCCCGGCCTATCTCGAGCAGTGGGGGCAGTCGTTCGAGAGGAGCGGCCGCGTACCGCCGCCGACCGGCGGCCTCGGTGTCGAGAACGTGGCCGCACTGCGCAAGGCCGGCGTTCGCATCGTCCTCGGCAGCCACGATGCCGGCGGCAACCGGATCATTGGCTGGGGCACGCACATGGAGCTCGAGGCGTTCGTGAACTGGGTCGGGATGACGCCGCGCGAAGCGATTGTGTCGGCGACGAGCCTGGCCGCGGAGGCGCTCGGCGTGCAGGACGATCTCGGCACCGTCGCGCCGGGCAAGAGCGCCGACTTCATCGTCCTCGACGCGAATCCGCTCGACGACATCACCAACACCCGGCGGATCTCTCAGGTCTTCCTGCACGGAAACGAACTCGATCGTCCGGCGCTCAAAGCCAAGTGGCAGGCCGCGTGTGCTGCCGCCGCTCCCGCCCGGACCAACTGAGGCCCGACATGCGCGCTCATCACCTCATCGCTTTCGTCGGTTGTGTCGCCGCGGCAGTTCTGTCTTTCGCCGTGATGCCTCGGGCGCAGGCGCCCGACACGGTATTCCTCGAGGACATGACGTGGCCGGAAGTCCGCGATGCGCTCAAGGCGGGCAAAACGACGGTCATCATTCCAACCGGCGGGACGGAACAGAACGGCCCGCACATGGTGCTTGGCAAGCACAACTGGCTCGTCAAGTACAAGGCGGGTGAAGTTGCGAAGCGACTCAACGACGCGCTGGTGGCTCCCGTTGTCGCCTATGTTCCGGAAGGGGAAATCAACCCGCCGACCGGCCACATGCGCTTTCCAGGCACGATCACGACGCCGCAGGACGTGTTCGCGAAGGTCCTCGAGTTCGCCGCCCGCAGCTTCAAGCAGCACGGCTTCAAGGAGATTGTGTTCCTCGGGGACAGCGGCGGCAACCAGGCCGGACAGAAGTTGGTGGCCGACGCGCTGAACAAGGAGTGGGAGTCGACCGACGTCCGGGTCGATCACCTCAGCGACTATTATCCCGGACCCGGCGACGACTGGCTGAAATCGCAGGGTGTGTCGGACGAGGATGTCGGTTCGCACGCGAGCATCCACGACACGGCCAGTCTGCTGTGGCTGAATCCGTCGATGATCCGGAAGGACAAACTGGCGCCGGGCAAGGCCAACGACGGAAGCGGCACGGTTGGCAACCCGGCCCGATCGACGGTCGAATTCGGACGCCAGATCGTCGAGAGGCAGATTGCGGCCGCCGTGCAGCAAATAAAGACGCTGCGCCAGAGCCGCACGAAAAAATAGAGGAATTTACCGGTCGACGGGCGGACCCGGTCGCTGCCGCTGATTGCCGGCGCCAGCCTTCGCGCCTTTTTCGAGAAGGAACTTCTCCACCGACTCGAAACGAAGAAGCCGCGCGTTATCGAGCGCCGTGCGCCCGTCGTCATTGACGCCGTTCACGTCAGCCCCGAGCTCGAGGGCGAGCGTGACCGACTCCAGCGTCGCCGCTTCGCGTGCGGCGCGCTCGACCGGCACCCACGGCCCGCCGCCACCCATTCCTGCTGCGGCCATGAGCGCGTTGGTCGTCTGACTGCGCGCCTCGGCCGGCTCACCGGCGTGATAATCCACGTGGTGAACGAACCGGGTGTTCGCGCCGGCTTTCGCCAGCAGGCGCATGATGCCGGGGTGCGTTGCCCGGGCCGCCAGCCAATACGGCGACGCGCCGACGAGCTCGGGGTTGAAGTTCCAGTCGCGTGACGAACGGCGGGTCGGCGTCCACTTGGTGACGGGCGCGTTGGGATCGGCTCCGTGCGCGAGCAGCGCGCTGACCATGCGGTCGTCACGCCGCATGACGGCGGCGTGGAGCGCGGTGAAGCCCGCCTCACCTGGATTCGGATTCGCTCCCTTGTCGAGCAGGAACTCGACCAGCTCGGTAAATCCCGCGTGAGCGGCCATCGCCGTCGCCGTGACGCCGCCGGCCTCGGTCTCGTTGACGTCCGCACCAGCCGCGACCAGCAGCTTCGCCGAGTCGAAGTCGCCGACGCGCGCTGCGAAGAGCAGCGCCGTGTCGGCGCCGTGCGGAATGTCGCGGTTGTACTGGAGCATGCCGTGCGGCGACACCGCCATCACCTGGCTCCAGGTCTTCGATCGCGCTTTGACGTCGGCTCCGGCGTCGATCAGCAGTTTGACGACGGCCGGGTGCTTCTGCGCGACCGCCCACATGAGCGGGGTCTGGCCGCGAGTGCCTGAGACGTCGGTCCTGGCGCCCTTTGCCAGGAGTTGTTGCGCCACGTCGACGTTGCCGGATCGGGCGGCACCCATGAGCGGCGTCTCGCCGGAGATCAACGCGACGTTGACGTTGGCCCCGGCCTGAAGAAGCCGGCGAACCATGACGGGGCTGCCGTTGAGACTGGCCAGCCAGAGCGGCGTGGCTCCCAGGTCATTGGCCGCGTTGACGTTGCCGCCGGCCTTGACGATCAGGTCTGCGATCTCGACGTCGTCGCGGTAGCTGGCCCAATGGAGTGCCGTCGTACCATCGCCTTCCGCCGTATTGACGTTGACGCCCTGTTTGAGCAGCCGCCGCACGCCATCGCGATCGGTGTTACGTGCGGCATCGATGAGCGACGGCGCCTCCGCAGCGGCGTAGACGGAGCCGCTGACCAGGAAAACGCCGAGCAGCGAGGCGCCGAGGATGGCGGTCGATCGCGGCATGGCTCACATTCCGGCGAGCGTGTCGATCGGGAGCTTGCCGGTGCTGCCGCCAATCTTCTCGACCGGCACGTCGAGCTTGTCCATCAGGGTCACCAGCAGATTGGCCATCGTCGGCTTGTCTTTGTAGACGAGATGCTGGCCGCCGCGCAGGCGTCCCGCGCCGCCGCCCATGAGGAGCAGGGGCAGGTTGTCGCCCGAGTGCGCGTTGCTGTTGGAAATGCCCGACCCGTAAAGGATCGTCATATGGTCGAGCAACGATCCGTCGCCGTCTTGGGTTTCGCGGAGCTTCTTCAGATAGCCGGCAAAGAGCTGCGCGTGATACGTGTTGATCTTCGACATCCGCTCGATGAGCTCGGGCTGGTTGCCGTGATGTGACAGCGGATGGTGCGCTTCGGGGACGCCGATCTGCGGATACGGCCGGGCGCTCTGCTCCTTGCTGATCATGAACGAGATGACGCGGGTCAGGTCGGACTGCAGCGCCAGCAGCTGCAGGTCGAGCATCAGCTCGAGGTGCTCCTCGAACGACGGCGGCACACCCTGCGGCTGGTCGAGCGACGGCAGCTCGAGCTCGCTCTGCTCTTCGGCCTTCTGAATCCGGCGCTCGATGTCGCGCAGCGACTCGGTGAACTCGTCGATCTTCCCCCGATCCTGCGGACCGAGATCGCGCTGCAATCCGGCGAGCTTGTCGGTGACCGAATCGAGAATGCTCTTGTGCTGATGGAGCCGTGCTTCACGCGCCTGGCGATCGGTGGTGCCGGTGTCGCCGAACAGCTTCTCGAACACTGCCCGCGGGTTGTATTCCATCGGCAGCGGCTGCGTGGCGCTGCGCCAGGAGATCGTGTGCGTGTAGGCGCAGCTCAGATTGCCGGTGCAGGCGCCGGCGTTGGCCGGCGGATCCATCGCGAGCTCGAGCGAGGCGAGCTGCGTCTCTTTGGCGAACTGCCGCGCGAGCAGTTGGTCCATCGAAACATCCGCGATGATTTCGACTTCGTTGCGGCCGCCGCGCGTCGTGCCCGTGAGGAACGATCCCGACGCGCCGGCGTGGATGTAGTTCCAGTTCGCCTTCAGCCCGGTCAGCACGAGCATCTGGTTGCGGTATTCCGCCAGCGGCTGAAGAACTGGCGACAGCTCGAACGCGGCGCCCTCGCCCTTCGGCGACCAGTACTCCATCGCCATGCCGTTCGGCACGTAGAAGGTCTGGAAGCGGTGCGGCGCCTTTCCGGCGGCGCTGCCGCGGACGGCGAACGCCGGCACCATCGATTCCAGGAACGGCAACGAGAGCGTCGCACCGATGCCGCGCAGAACGGTCCGGCGCGGAAGGGATTTCGCCGTGATGAAGGCCATGGTCTCTCGGCTCCTCTAGTTGGTTGCCGCGGGCATTGCCCGCATCTGGAACGTCGGACTGTTCACGATTCCGAGGATGATCGCTGACCACTTGTAGTCGCTCGCCGCGGCGTCGCGGACGATCTTTCTGACCGCCGGACGGTCGTAGTACTCGAGGCGCCGGCCGATGGCATACGCCAGCAACTTCTCGGTCACCGTGCGCGGGAACCGATCGGCGGGATTGAGGAGAAGCGCGCGCAAACCGGTCAACCCCTCGATCGATGCGCCGCTGACGGTGCTGCCGACGGGGTCCACCGGACGGCCGCCTTCGTCGACCGTGCGCCAGCCGCCGATCGCGTCGAAGTTCTCCAGGGCGAATCCCGGCGGATCGATGACCGAATGGCAGCTGCTGCAGACCGCCTCGCGCCGATGCTGTGCGAGCCGTTCGCGGATGGTCGGCGGGGCGGCACCGGGCTTCGTCTCCGGCAAGCTGGTATCAACGCCCGGCGGCGGCGGCGGGACCGCCACGCCGAAGATGTTGTCGAGCAGCCACTTGCCGCGCAGCACCGGTGAGGTGCGATCCGGATAGGACGTCGTCGCCAGCAGCGCGCCGTTGGCGAGCAGGCCGCCGCGCTTCTCGAGGTCGGTCAGCTGCACGCGGCGGAACCGGCTGCCGTAAACGTCGGGAATGCCGTAGTGGCGCGCGAGCCGCTCGTTGACGAAGGTGTAGTCGGCACGCAGCAGATCGAGCACGCTCCGGTCTTCGTCGATCGTGCTGCCGACGAAGAGCTCCGTTTCCTTCTTGAAGGCTTCGAGCAGGCTGTCGTCGAAGTTCGGATAGATCTCAGGATGAACGACGACTTCGTCGACGCGGCGCAGGTTGAGCCACTGCGCGGCGAAGTCGCTGACGAGCGACGGCGTCGCGCGGCGGTCGGCCAGCATGCGGCGGACTTCCTGTTCGAGCACTTTCGGCTGCGACAGCTGGCCGCGCTCGGCCAGGTCGAGCAGCCGCTCGTCGGGGATGCTGCTCCACAGGAAGAACGACAGTCGCGATGCGATCTCCAGATCGCTCATCCGATACGTCGCGGGCTTGGTTGTTCCCGCGGCGCGCGCTGGTGGATCACGGTGCACGCGCAGGAGAAAATCCGGATCGACGAGCATGCGCTCGAGGGCGAACTGGATGCCGGTGTCGAAGCTGCCGCCATCACGCCGTCCTTCGATGAAGAATGCGAGCAGCGTTTCGAGGTCGTTGCCGACGACCGGCCGGCGGTACGCCAGCCGCGCCACCCGCGACAGAATCTTCACGGCGCAGGCGCGCTCGTCGCCAGACGATTTGGGCTGGCAGATGAACAGCGCGCGGCGGCTGGGCGTGTCCTTCGCGAGAGCGGTCGTCTGGTACGGTCCGCCAATCTGAACCGAGCCGACGCTCGCGTAATCCATGTACAACTGGTCGTTGGTCAGGACCCGTCCGCGCTGAACCGGTTGCGGCAGACCCTCGGGCTCCCACAATTCGCGGACGAACGACACGCCGACCGTCCGCGGTCCGGCCTGAATCGGCAAACGCAACACGAGATGCTTGTCGCCGCCGATTTGCATGTACTCTTCCCACTCGGGATCGCCGGCGAAGCCGGGCTCGCCGTCGCCGGCATAGCTGGACGCGGCGGGACGGCCCTGGGCGGCGCCGCCAACCGTGAAGCGCTTCAGCAGCTTGCCGTCCAGTCGAACGTCGAGCTGCTGCGCCCAGCCCATGCCCATCAAGTAATCCTGGTACTGGCGGCGCAGCCGGACTTTGATCAGGTACTCGCCGTCAACCGGGAAGTCGTACTTGACGGCCAGGCCGCCGCGCGATCCGAACGGAAGGTCGTCGCTCTGCCGATCGTCCTGCACGATGTGCAGCGGGATCTCGTAGGCGGAGAGAGCCGGCACCGTCGGCGGCAGTCCCGCCGCAAGCCTCGTGACCTGGCGGGCCACCGACAGATAGCGTTCGAGATGGGCGGTAGAAATCGAGAGGGAGTCCGCGAAGTTGTCGAAGCTGCCGTCGGCCGTTTCGTCGCCGGGTAGCAACGCCCGGACGTCGACATCGAGCGCCAGCAGGTCGCGGATCGCGTTGTTGTACTGCGTTCGGTTCAGGCGGTGAACCGCGGCGATTCGACCGGGATTGGGCGCAGCCGCCCACGCCCGATCGAGCTCGGTCTCGAGCCACGTGGCCAGCTGGTCGTAGGTCGCCGCGTCGGGTCGCGGCAGTCCGGTGGGCGGCATCGAGCCGGCTCGCAGCCGCGTCGCTACCCGCTCCCACACGTCCGGATTGGCGCTCGGATGTTCGACGTCGAAGGTATCGAGGGCGAGGCCGGCCGTCTTCAGCTTCTCGTTGTGGCAGCTCACGCAGTAACGCCGCAGCACCTGCGGACGGGTGGGTGATTGCGCAGCGGTGGTTGCCGAAGGTGTGGCGGCAGGCTGCTGTTGCGATTGGTCGACGGCGCGCAGCGAGCCCGCAGCCGCCAGCATCCAGGCGCCGGTGAGAATCGCGAACACACCGGACGCGGTGCGGCGTGTGAAATTTGGCACAGCCGGATTATGCTACCGGCCCGCGCCACTGATGTCATCACTGATTTAGGGGATGAGCGAGACTGCCGGGAAGCGTGTATCCGCCTGTGAACTCAAGGACTTAACTGCCTGACAGGCCGCACTTCGACGCACCCTTCGCGGGCTGGCGGTATTTTCGCCGCGGTCTGGATGGCCTCGTTGAGATCGCGCGCCTCGATCAGGTAGAAGCCGGCCAGCTGCTCCTTCGTTTCGGCAAACGGACCGTCGGTGACCGAGAGACGTCCGTTCCTCACCCGGACCGTCGTCGCCGTGTCGATGGGTTGCAGCGCTTCGGCGGCCAGGAGCCCGCCGTTTTGCCGCAGACCGTCGCCGTACGCCATGCACTCCCGATCGGGCACGGCATGCAGCTTTTCCTGCTCGAGGTATACGAGGCAGAGATACTTCATGGGTCTCCTCAGTTCGGGAGCGCCGCCAGCCGCCGTTCGAGAAACCGGCGCTCTGGCTCCTGACGTGTGAGCTTCAAGGCGCGCTCGTACGACGCGCGGGCGTCTGCCGCGCGCCCCAGCCGTCGGCACATGTCGGCCCGCGCCGCGTGCGCAAACCGGTAATCACGCAAGTCGCCTCGCTCGAGAATCGCATCGATGAGCGCCAGACCGGCCGCCGGGCCGTCGCGCATGGCGACTGCGACGGCACGATTCAGCTCGACGACCGGCGACGGATCGATGCGCCACAAGATGCCGTAGAGCCCGGCGATTTCGTTCCAGTCCGTGTCGGCCGCCGTCGCCGCGTCGGTGTGCACCGCCGCGATTGCCGCCTGAATGGCGTACTGACCGAACCGCTGCGTTGCCAGCGCGCGTTGAACGAGCCGCGATCCTTCGGCGATGATCGCCCGGTCCCAGAGCGATCGATCCTGATCCTCGAGGAGCACGACCTCGCCATCAGCGGATACCCGCGCGCGGCGACGCGATTCGTGAAGCAGCATCAGCGCCAGCAGGCCGATGGCTTCCGGCTCTGGCAGCAGCTCCACGAGCAAACGTCCGAGTCGAATCGCCTCGGCCGACAGCTCGTGGCGTGTCAGCGACGCGCCAGACGAGGCGGAGTATCCCTCGTTGAAGACCAGGTAGATCACGCGAAGCACGTTGTCGAGCCGCTCGGCCAACTCGGCCTGCGACGGTACCTGATAGGGAATCTTCGCATCGCGAATTTTGGCCTTCGCCCGCACGATGCGCTGCGCGAGCGTTGGCGCCGGCGTCAGAAACGCCTGCGCGATCGCTTCCGTCGTCAGCCCGCAGACCTCACGGAGCGTCAGGGCGACCTGCGCATCCGCGGCCAGCGCCGGGTGACAGCACGTGAACACCAGCCGGAGCCGGTCGTCCTCCACGCTCTCCTCGTCGGCCCAGGCGTGCGCATCGTGGACCGCGACGTCGGCCTGCGGCCCGGCGTCATCGAGCGCCTCGAAGCGCGCGTTGCGCCGCAGTCCGTCGATGCCCTTGAACCGGCCAGTCGAGACCAGCCACGCGCGCGGATTCGCCGGGACACCTTCACGCGGCCACTGTTCGAGCGCTGCCCGAAAGGCGTCGTGCATGGCTTCTTCCGCGCGATCGAAATCGCCGAGCAAGCGAATGAGCGTCGCCAGGACACGCCGCGACTCGGCGTGGTACACGGTGTTGACCGTATCGATGACGGAATCGGTCGCTGTCACAGCGACCGATCACATCACCTTCGTTCGGCCTTGCGCAAGGTGTCAGGCCGGCTGATTGGTGTTCACCATCCAGGGTGTCCCGAACCGATCGACCGTCATGCCGAAACCGGGCGACCAGAACGTCTTCTGGAACGGCATCTGCGTCGCGCCGCCTGCCGACAGCGCCGCGAACACCCGCTCGGCATCCGACACGGTGTCGAAGGTCAGCGACACCGACGATCCCTGCGCCGGCGCGAACATGTCAGGCGGAGCATCGGAGCCCATCAGCGCGAACTTGCCGACGATCAGTCGAACGTGCATGACCTTGTCGCGCCATTCGGGGCCCACCCGATCCTTGATGGGCGAGTCGCCGTGGGTCATCAGCGCCTCGATCCGTCCACCGAGCGTCTTCTCATAGAACTTGAACGCCTCGTTGCAGTTGCCGTTGAAGTTGAGGTAAGGACTGAGCTCCATGACTTTCCTTTCTCCCGGCCGGTGTGAAGGACCGGCAGCCTGATCGACCGTCTGCTGCGTAGTCGAACGGGAGGCCTCAGGATCGACACCACAGAGAACCTTGAATTGAGGGATTGAGGATTGATCCCTCAATTCACCCGTCAGCTGTGGTCTTGACCCCCGTGGCCGCCCGTTGGATGATGCGGCCGCTGATGACTCACAAGGCGTTCGGGCCGTGAGAGATCCGTCGCTTTGGGGACCGCTGGCGGCCCGCTATCAGCCGCTACGGCCGCGCCGGCTGCTGGCGCTCGACGGCGGCGGCATCCGCGGTGTCCTGACGCTGGCCATCCTCAGGGAAATCGAACGTCTGGTCGGCCAGCCGTTGTGCGAGTACTTCGACTACATCGCCGGTACGAGCACCGGCGCCATTCTCGCGACTGGCCTCGCGCTCGGCATGTCGGTCGACGAGCTCACGACCTTCTACCGCGACACCGGTCCGGACATGTTCGAGCGCACGCGGTATCTCCAGCGGCTGAACAGCCTGTACAACAACGGCCCGCTCGAGCGGAAGCTCAAGGAAGTCTTTGGCGAGCAGACCGACCTGAAGCCCGGACGGCTGAAGACCCTGCTGCTCGTCGTCACCCGCAACGTCACGACCGATTCACCGTGGCCGGTCAGCAACAATCCCGAGGCGCGGTACAACGACGTCGCCAGGCGCGACTGCAATCTACGCGTGCCGCTGTGGCAGCTGGTGCGCGCGAGCACGGCCGCGCCGGTGTATTTCCCCCCTGAGGTCATCCGCTTCGATCCAGACAACGCGAGCAGGGCATTCGTCTTCGTCGACGGAGGCGTGACGCCCTACAACAACCCGGCATTTCTCCTGTTCCGGTTCGCCACCGAGCCCGCGTACCGGCTCGAATGGTCTCGAGGCGAGCGCAAACTACTGCTGGTTTCAGTTGGCACCGGCGCGGGCGCCATTGCCGGCGCGGACGCAGAGGCGCCCGCGCGCAACGTGTTTGCGACCGGCCTCGCCGTGCCGAACGCGCTCCTGTTTGGCAGCCTTGTCGATCAGGACGTCAACTGCCGCATGATCGGACGCTGCACCTACGGGGAGCCGATCGACAATGAGTTGGGCGACATGATCCCGCGTGAAGGTAGTGACGACGGCTCATTGGACGTCAGACGTTCGCGACCGATGGTACCGCTTTCGACCGACCTTGGCCGTGCCTTCCTTTACGTCCGTTACAACGTCGACCTGACCGAACAGGGGTTGGCCCGTCTCGACGTTTCCCACGTCAGTGCCGCGGCAGCGCAGCGTCTCGACTGCGCGACGCCGGAACACATCGCGCTCCTGATGCGCATCGGGCGCGCCGCGAGCCGGCAGGTGCGGCCGGAACACTTCGGCGGCTTTCTGCCGGCGGACGTCCGCCAGTCTTGATGGCTGCCAAGCGTGTCTTCATCGTGCGGCCGTTCGGTGTCAAGGACGGCGTCGACTTCGACCGTGTCGAAGCACTGCTCATCCAGCCGGCGATTCGCGGCGTCAGCGGCGCCGGCCTCGAGGGCGGAACGACGGTGCCGATTGTCGAGCAGGGCAACATTCGCGAGGACATGTTTCGCGAGTTGGTCACGGCCGACCTCGTCATCGCCGATCTGTCCATTCACAACGCGAACGTCTTCTACGAGCTCGGCATCAGGCACGGCCTCCGTCCACACGCGACGTTTCTGCTGCGTGCCGGCGTGAGTCAGTTCCCATTTGATCTGCAGACCGATCGCTATCTCAAGTACGACGCCGCGCACCCCGAGGCATCGCTGCCGCAACTGATTGCCGCACTCGACGCCACACTGGCGTCAGCGCGTGTGGACAGTCCTGTCTACCAGCTGTTGCCGGGCCTTCGCGCGCCAGACCCCGACGTCCTCAACGTGGCGCCGCGCGAGTTCGCCGACACGGTCGACGTTTTGCGGGCCGCCGGCCACCGAGGCGACCTGCGCCTGCTGGCCCACGAGGCCCGGCAGTTTTCGTGGGCGTCGCAGGGTCTCCGGCTCGTCGGCCGTGCCCAGTTCGCCATCGATGCATGGTCCGGCGCCTCGGAGACGTTCGAGTGGTTGCGCGAGATCAGGCCCGGTGACATCGAAGCCAACCAGCGGCTGGGGACGCTCTACCGGCGCCTGGCGGAGGATGCCAGCCATCCTGACGATTACCTCGCGCGTTCGAGCGCGGCGATTCAGCTGGTCATCGATTCACCGGCCGCATCGCGGTGGGACGTCGCCGAGGCGTGGGCGCTGAAGGGCCGCAACATCAAAGCGCAGTGGTTCAGCCGCTTGCGTGGCCGTCCGGCGGCCGACGCCCGGCGCGACGGCCTCGCCATGCCGGAGCTCGAGGCGGCGCTCGAGACGTACGCGACGGGATTCGCGCACAACCTCAATCATTTTTATTCGGGCCTGAACGCCCTGCTGCTGCTGCGGATTCGTTGCGACCTGGCGACCCTGGTGCCTGACACCTGGGCCGGACTCTTCGCATCGGACGCGGACGCCGCTCGAACTCTGGAGGACATGGAGACGCGCTTCCAGCGGCTCGCTGGATCCGTGCAGCTCGCCATCGAGGCGAGCCGGCTGGAGCTGGCGCGTCAGCCGCGGCCCGACCCCGAGGTCGTGCGCTGGACCGAGATCAGCGCCGCCGATCACACGTTCGTGACCGCCTCGCGGCCGGCCACCGTCGTCCATCAGTACCGCAAAGCCCTGACCGGCGCCTCCGTGTTTGCGATTCGATCCGTGCGGGAGCAGCTGCGTGTCTTCCAGACACTCGATCTTCGCTCCACGTTCCTCTCCGGCGCTCTCGCGGTCGTGGACCAGTTCGCAGGACCCGAGGCGGCCAGGGCCCCGCGTCTCGATCGCGTCGTGCTCTTCACAGGGCACATGGTCGACGCGCCGAATCGTCCGCGCCCGCGCTTTCCTCCGACGCCCGAAGCGGAAGCCGAGGCACGCCGCATGATCGAGGAAGCAGTGGGGCGCGAGTGTGCCCTGACGAGTGGTTCGGTCGTGGGTGTCGCCAGCGGCGCCTGCGGCGGCGACATCCTGTTTCACGAGGTGTGCGCCGAGCGCGGCATCCCGACGCACATGTTCCTGGCCTTGCCCCGCGACGTCTTCATCACCACGTCGGTTCAGCACGCCGGGCCGCGATGGGTCGACCGGTTCAACCGGCTCTGCGAGCGGCTCGCCCCACGGACCCTGGCCCAGACCCCGGAGTTGCCGGCCTGGCTCACGGGCTTGTCGGATTATTCCCTCTGGCAACGCAACAACTTGTGGGTGCTGTTCAACGCGCTCGCATTGAACCCGCGGGACCTGACGCTCGTCGCACTCTGGGACGGGGCCGACGCCGACGGCCCGGGCGGCACCGACGATCTCGTGCGCCAGGTGAGGGCACGGGGGAAGAAAGTAGAGCTTCTCCCAGCCGATCGGCTGAAGCACCTCCGATCTCCGGCACAATAGGCGGGTTCAGCTGTCGTAGAAGACCCTTTGGGAGGAGGACTGGTAATGCGAGCGAGTGTCCGAGTGAAACTGGCTGCTCTGGCCGGCGTGACGACGGCCATCACAGCCATCGTCTCGATGGCAGGTTCGACCCTGACGGCGCAACAGCCCTCGGCGGCGCCGGCCCGTGTGCCGCCACTCATCATGACGTCCACCGCCTGGGAAGACGGCGGCGTGATTCCCGACAAGTTTACGCAAGCCGTTCCAAACGCGGTCTCACCCGAGCTCAAGTGGACGCAGGTGCCGCCTGGAACCCAGAGCTTCGCGATCCTGATGCACGATCCCGAGCCGGTGTTGAACAAGGGCTCGAAGATGGACATCACGCATTGGCTGATCTGGAACATCCCCGGCACATCGACGGGTTTGCCGGAAGGGGTCGCGCAAGGCGAGCTCGCCGACGGCAGCCGCCAGGTGAGCCTGCGCGCGAACGCGTACATGGGGCCTGGCGCACCGGCCGGCCCGTATCATCACTACACCTTCGAGCTCTACGCGCTCGACATCAAACTCGACGTCCCGCAGGGCACGCCGCAGCAGGCGGCGACCACGCGCGTGGCGGTCTTCGACGCGATGGACGGCCACGTCCTGGGCAAAGCCGTGCTGGTGGCGCGCTTCCATCGTTAAAGGAACTAACGCTGGTCAGTTCCGGGTTCTGAAGTTCTGGGTTTTAGGTTCGAAGTTCCGCAGTTCCAGGTTCCGTGGTTCTTGGTTCGCAGGGGGCGCGCTGCAACTCCTCAGCGCGGAATCCAGAACCGCAGAACCCGGAACCGATTCGTCTTTTAACTAACATGCCGTCGTTACATGAGCGCGCGAAGGATGTGTTCCTCGCCGCGCTGGATCGACCACCCGCCGAGCGCCCGCGGTTCATTGCCGAATCGTGCGGGAACGACATCGCTCTGCGCGCTGAGGTCGAGTCGCTGCTGGAATTCCACGACGACAGCGCCGCCCGTGCCGTCGTGCCGCCGGCGGTGGGCGAGCCATTCAAAGGGGGCGACGTCTTCGCCGGCCGCTACCGCATGATTGCGCGCATCGGCCGCGGCGGCATGGGCGACGTCTGGCGCGCCGACGATCTGGTCCTCGAGACCCCGGTCGCCCTCAAGCTCATTCGCTCCGCCGGTCCTGAGGCGCGCCGGCAGATTCTGAACGAAGTCAGGCTCGCCCGTCCCATCTCCCACCCGGCAGTCTGCCGCGTGTTCGACGTCGGCGAGACCGACGGCCAAGTCTTCTTCACGATGGAGCTGGTGCAGGGTGAAGATCTGGCGACGCTGCTGAAACGCGTCGGACGGCTCTCGTCCGAGAAAGTGGTGGACATCGCGCGGCAGCTCTGCGACGGGCTGGCGGCCGCTCACGCCCAGGGAGTGTTGCACCGGGATCTGAAGCCGGCGAACGTCCTCATCAACGACGACGGCCGGGTGCAGATCACCGACTTCGGAATTGCCGTGCCGCGCGACAACGCGGCGCCGAACGCGATCGTCGGCACGCCCGCCTACATGGCCCCCGAGCAACTGGTTCAGGGCGGCGTTCTGACCGAACGCACGGACCTCTACGCGCTCGCCCTCATCCTGTACGAGCTCGTCGTCGGTCAGCGTGCGTTCACGCAGATCACGCGCACCAAGCTCCCGACCCGGCCGTCGTCGCGCGTCGCCGGGGTGAACACGCAGCTGGAGAGGGTGATTCTCGAGGCGCTCGAACCGGATCCTCAGCTGCGCCCGGCATCGGCTGCGCAGATGGCCGCCGAGCTCCCGGTCGACAACAAGACGGAATGGTCGAAGCCCTGGTTGTTTGCCGCGGCGCTCGTGGTTGTCGCGGCTTTGGCCGGCGTCGGCTGGTCGTTCGTCTCGTTGGCCGGGCCGCGGCCGCTGACCGAGCAGGACACCATCGTCCTTTCCGACTTCACGAACACGACCGGCGATCCGGTTTTCGACGGCGCCTTGAAGGTGGCGCTCGCCGTCGCGCTCGAACAATCGCCGTTCCTCCGGGTGTTTCCCGACGAGCGTATTCGCGAGACCCTGCGCCTCATGGGCCGTCCTCCCGACACCCCGCTCACGCGGTCGGTCGCACGCGAGGTCGCCGAGCGGGAACAGCTCAAGGCGCTTCTGACGGGATCGATTGCCGGGCTGGGCCGCAACTTCGTCGTGACCCTCGAGGCCGTCGGCGCCGCGAGCGGCGAGGTCATGGCGCGCGAGCAGATCGAAGCAACGAGCAAGGAGGACGTCCTGACGTCGCTCGGCACCGCTGCCTCGCGTCTGCGCGAGAAACTCGGCGAATCGCTCGCGTCCGTTCAGAAATTCGACGTGCCGCTCGCCAGGGCGACCACGACTTCGCTCGACGCGCTCCAGGCCTACTCGCGGGCGCTCGACAACGGCCGCATCAACCCGCGTCTCGAAGCCATCCCGCATCTGCGCCGCGCGATCGACCTCGATGCGAACTTCGCGCTGGCCCACGCGCTGCTGGCGACGATATATGCGAACACCGGGCAGACCAGCCTCGCGCCGGAATTCGCCCGGAAGGCATTCGACCTTCGCGACCGCGTCAGCGAACGCGAGCGCTACTTCATCGCGTTCCGCTATTACCGCGACGCCGTGCAGGACTGGAACGCCGCGCTCGAGCTGAGTCGCACCTGGACCAGCACCTACCCGCGAGAAGCCTTCGCCTTCAACAGCCTCGGAGCGTCACTGGCACGGTTCGGGCAGTTCGAGCAAGCGGTCGCCCCACTGCGCGAGGCCATGCGGCTCGATGCCAAGCTCGAACCTCCTTACGCGAATCTAGCGGTCGCCCTGATGGCGCTGGGCCGCTTCGACGAGGCGCGAATCGTTTTGCGGGACGGGAACGCTCAAGGCATCAGTTCGTCGCTCTTCAAGCGGATGTCTTATCGACTCGCCTTCTACGACGGCGACGTGGCGATGACGAACCGGATGCTCGAAGCGTCGATTGGCGTCGGGCAGACCAACGCGGCGCATGGCTGGCAGGCGCATTCAGACGCCTTCTCGGGGGAAGTGCGGCGCGCTCACGAGCAGTTTCGCCGCGGCATACAGCTGGCCGTCCAGAACGGGTTCAGCGAAGTGGCCGGGCAGCTTGCGGTGGAGGACGCGGAAGTTCACGCGATGGTTGGCCAGTGCGACATCGCGCGGAACGAAGTGAACGGCGGCCTCCTCCTCAGCCGCGACAACTTCGCCGTGGAGCGTGCCAGCCGGACGCTTGCCTGGTGCGGTGCCGAGGCTGAAGCTGGAGCCGCGATTCGCGATCTCCAGAGCCGCTACGGCAAGGCGACCTTCACCATGGGTGTCGCCGTCCCGTTGACGCGCGCCGCCATTGCGTACAAGAAGCACGAGAGCCAAAGCGCCATCGATCTGCTCGCGCCTGTCACGGCCTTCGATCGAGCGCCGATATCGGAGTTCTGGACCGAGTACGTGCGCGGGCTCTCGTATCTGCAGTTGAAGGACGGCAAGGCAGCCGCGGCGCAGTTTCAGAGCCTCATCGCGCATCGTGGCGAGTACACGAACTCACCGCTCTACTCGCTCGCGCATCTCGGTCTGGCTCGCGCGTCGGCGCTCGCCGGCGACGTCGCCGCGGCGAAGCAGGCGTACCTGGACTTTCTGCGGCTGTGGAAGAACGCCGACGACGAACTCGAGCCGCTGATCAGCGCCCGCCGGGAGTACTCGCAGCTGCCGTAAGCGCCGGCCTCGGTTCGCCGCTGCTGCGAGCGTGCGCCGAAGTGGCAACGGCGAAAATCACGAGGACGGCGGCGGCCGCCGCGGCCAGCTGATATCGCACCACGCGCCGCGCATTCCGCGCCGGCCGCGCGATAGTCGTCGCGACGCCCAGCCACACGAGCGTCAGGATCACGTTGCCGATGGCGAACTGGCTGGTGGTCAGGTGCAGCACGCCGGTGCCGGCGAAGACCACGGCCGCCGACAGCAGATCGCCGGCCCGGACGAAGAACGTGTCGATGGCCTGCTTGGCCTTGTATTTCTCTTCACGGGTGGTCGGCAGCCAGAGCAACTGCCGAGCGGTGTTCATGATCGAGTAGTCAGTCGCGTTCTCTGCCGTCTTGATCCAGCGGACCACCGAGAACCCGACGCCGGCCGCGATGAGAGCGTAACCCCCGAGCGCGATGATCGGCAGCGCGAGCAGGGCGCCGCGCAGGCCCTTGTACTTCACCAGCCGCGACGCGACGAACGCCTGGAGCAGGAAGGCCGTCACGTTGACCCAGAACTGGTAGTCGCCGCTGAACGCGCCGATGTACGCCTGCTTGTCGAAGGCGGCGTTCACCGCCGCGAGCTCGTTGACGTGAGCCGTCAGCAGTCGCGCGACCATGTATTCGCCCGTGGTATTCACGACGTTGAGCAGCACGACCAGCAGCGCGATGAGCCGAAGGTAGCCGTTGTTCATGACCAGGCGGAAGCCGCCGCGGGTAGAAAGCGGCGCTGTCCGCGCGATCGCCCGCGCCGTTTCGCGGCGGTTCACCGCGAGGTAGAGCAACATGCTCGCCGCGAGGAGGAGCGCTGAGACCTGCAGGATGATCTGCGGCGTCAGCCCAAGGCGGAACAGGTTTCCGGCGACGAAGGATCCGAGCGGCGCGCCGGCCGTCATGCCGACCATGATGACCGGGAAGAGGCGATCGCCGGCTTCCTTGACGTAGATGTCGTTCGCAAACGACCAGAACTGGGCGACCAGCGAAATGTTGAAGATGCCGACCCAGATGAAGAACGCCACCCCGACGAACGGCACGCGGGCCGCCACGGCCATCGCGAAGAGCTCGATGCAGACGACGAAGAACGTGGTCACCCCAACGATGAGTCTCAGCCGATCGACGCGCGCCGCCACCCAGCTGTAGAGGGGCACGAATCCGATGAGCAGAAGGGCCTGCCCGGCGGCCGCGTACGACCGCACTTCGGCGCCGCCACCGAGGAGGATGAGCGGCTCGCGGACCGTCTTGATGACCGAGTAGCAGATGAGCAGCAGGAAGATGTTGCACAGCATCAACAGCGCCGTCACACCCTCGCCGGCACGCACATCGGTGAGGAGCGACAGGACGCGCTCGAGCCGGGACTTCACGTCGCGTCGTGTGTCGGCGTAGGTGGTCATCAACATGGGGTTCTCCTAGGGCAATGCCCCGTTGAAGGCTAACGCGACAATTCGATGGAAAGGCCGCAGATGGGGCAGCCTGGGCGGGAAGGCGAAGAGGGCAGGGAAGGCGGGGAGGGAAGGGGAGGCTGGGAAACGCGGGGTAGTCGCTACCCCATTCCTCGACGAATTACCCTGCCCGCACGAGTCCGGCCAGCGGCGCGCCGGTCATATTCACCATCGCACAGAGGCGGTTGTGTTCTTCCTCATTGAGATAGCCGAGCCTGCGAGCCGCGTGAAGGGCGTAGCTCACTTCGGCGAGCGATCCCGGGGCGATGTGAAGGAAGTGCAGCTTTTCCCGCGAGGATCGGCGGGCCACGCCCTCGACAATGTTCGCGGCAACCGAATATGCGGCCCGCTTCAGCTGACTCGAAAGTTCAAAACGCTCTTCTGCTGGGAAGTGGTGTTTGACAACTCGGTGGACCTCGATGAAGAGGTCGTCAGCGCGCTGCCAGGCAACGAG
>JBKPSC010000472.1:0-22911 GCA_046734915.1 Acidobacteriota bacterium
CCGTTATGCAGGATGGCGATGCCCGACGGTAGGTCGAGATGCGTCGCGTCCGTGCCCTTGACGCCTGTCGTCCCCAACTGCAGCAGGAACTTGTCGAGTGTTGGATTCAGCTTGACGATCCGATGCGCGTCTCGCTCGATGATGTAGACGTTACCCTCCCAGTCGACGCCGCCCGAGTGGAGATACGACGGGTTGAGCGTCTTGCCGTTGATTTCCTGATCGGCGCCGCCCAACACCAGCTTGCCGTCGCGATCGAAGACCATCACCGGCTTGGGGCCGCGGTTGAAGACGTAAATGCGATCGCGCGTGTCGATGGCAATCCC
This sequence comes from Acidobacteriota bacterium, assembly GCA_046734915.1. Classification (GTDB taxonomy): domain Bacteria; phylum Acidobacteriota; class Vicinamibacteria; order Vicinamibacterales; family CAVVIG01; genus VFZL01. The sequence continues at coordinate 324 of JBKPSC010000472.1, forward strand.
CGAGATGCCCGGCTGCGGCGTTTGCGCACCGCCGCCGCCGCCCCCAGCGGGCGTCCCGCCGCGCGCGCGCCGCGCCGCCGCCTGCGCCTCGCGTTCAGCTGGTGGCGGGGGCGGTTCCTTCAGGCCGAAGTACAGCCCCGGCGGCAGCGTCGGCCAATTCGGGACGAGGGTGTACCCGCTGTTCGCTTGTTGCGCATGCGCTGGACCTGGCACCGCGGCGATAAGTGTCAACAGGATGGCGAGACCGAGAACACGTCGCATGCTGCTCCTCCGGAGTCACTTCGCGGCGGTCGGCTCGAAGCCTTCCTTCCGCCACCAGGGGTTGCCGAGATTCGTGTAGCGTCCGCCGTCGATCGAGATCGTGCTGGCGACTCGGAAGTTGCCAGGCGAGACCAGCCGCAGCGAATCTTTCAGCCGCACGGACTGACCGCCGACGGTGAACGGATCGCTCTCGAAGTAGATGTAGTAGAACCCCCCGAGGTCGGCGCCGACCGGCGCGCGCTGCGTGTACGAGTAGCCGCGGCTGTCGGTGACCTGCCGGCTGATCGTCTTCTCGGCCTTGTGATACTCGATGCGCGCTTTGATCGTGAACGGACCGTTTGGTCCCGTGCCCTCGGTCACCGAGTCGTACAGCGTGTCGCTCACTTTCGTGAACACCGTCTTGCCGGAAACCGCGCCGCCGGGCCCGAGCGGACTGTCCGGCACGACACCTTCGTGTGTCCATGTGCCGAGAAAGTACGCATCGAAATCGAGGGGCGGGATCTCGTCGCCTTTTTGCGTCGGCCGGCCGAGCGCCGGCATCTGTCCGCGTGGCTGTGACGATCCGCCCTGGGGCGTCTGATCGGCATCAACAATCGGCGTGAGCAAGACGATGCAGATGAGGATGTGTTTCATGACCTGCTAGCCCGTGCCCGGCTAAGGCGTAATCTTGATTGCGGTATAGCTCCCGTTTGGAACCATGTCGACGTTGTGGACTTTCTCGATGAGCTTCGTATCCGGGTTGCGTTCTTGCTTGGTCACGACTTCGGCAAACTCAGGGTCGTCGTGCGCGGCCTTGAGCCGTTTGTCGCGCTCTTCACGCGAAGGATACCCTCTCATATAGATGAATGTGTTGGCCGCGTCAACGCTGAGTTCGGCGTCGCTCTGTTGTGGAATCCAATAGCCAACATTGGTGATCCCGTGCCGCGCGTAGATGGCCGCCGTGCGGCTGGCGAATCGTTGCGCCAAGGCATCTCGCTTTCCGGGCTTCGCGGTATAGACGCGGAGCTCATAAAAGCCAGGCTCCTTGACGGTCTGTGCATAGCCCCAGCCGATTCCCGCGAGACCGAAGGCAAACGCCACGGCGGTGGCAATCTTCCATTTGAGCATGACGAATTCTCCAGGCGAGAAGCTGTTGTTCGGGCCGGACTGGCCGGCCCTGCCGCTAGAAGGTCGCGATCGGATTGATCGGCGATCCGGTGCCGCCCACCACCGGTATCGGCGCCATTGTCAACAGGAAGTCCCAGCGCTTGCGCGCCGCTGCCGCGTCGCCCAGTGCTTCGAGGTCGCAGTTGTCGAGCAGGTGCACGCCCAGATAGACGAGGGCGAAGTCATGCGCCGCGGCCGTGATGTTCGAGGGCGACACGTACTGCGGATGGTCGCTGCCCATCAGGGCGATGTCCCGTGCCCGCAACCAGGGAATGACGGAGGGATCGAGGCCGGCGTCTCGCGCATTACGCCCGCGGGCGTAAGGGCCGAGCGCCTTGCGGCGCGCCCACACACCGGTGCGCACGAAGAGCGCGTCTCCGGGGCCGACCTTGACACCAGCCTGCTTCTCCCACGCTTCCAGATCCTCGACGTAGATCGGCGTGCCCTGCTCGAGGAAGGGCACGCCCTTGAGACGGGGGATATCGATCAAGACCCCGCGGGTGATGACCCCCGTTTTCAGGTTGTGGATCGAATTCTTGAAGTGACGGTTCGCCTTGAGCACGGCATCGGGGTCAGGCTTGTACCCGTTGAAGAACACGCCGCTCTCATTGATGTGTGCGAGGGAATCGAGATGCGTGTGCGCGATCCCGTGGTACGACACGCCCCAGCGGTCTGAGCCGATGCCCTGCATCTGGTGCTCGTAGGGCGACGGGTTGTCGACCGCCTTCTCGGTGTCAGGATCGCTGGCGAGCGACACCGAAACCCCCTCCTTCGCCAGCGCCAGCGCCTGCAACCGCTTGGCAGGCGTAATGAGGTTCATGGCGCCGATCTCGTCCTCTTTGCCCCAGCGTCCCCAGTTGGAGAGCTCTTTCTTCCACCGTTCGTACTGCTCAGGGGTGACGCGAGACGGCGCGGCGCCTGGCGACTGCGATCGCGGCTCGGCCGACCCGGCGAGGACGGCCACCAGCACGGCGACGTAGACAGCCGATCTGTTGTTCATCACACGGTCCCCGTTCAAATGAGCCCCACGGTCGTTCAGAAGTCGATCTGAGCGCTGAACTTGGCGTACCGCGGCACCAGAATCTGCGTGGGCTGCAGCCAGGAGGTGGCAGCGTACGACGTGCTCAGCGTATTGATATCTGACCGGTTGAGAATGTTGAAGACGTCAACACTGCCGGTCACGTTGGCGCGGCCAAACTTCATGCGCTTCGACGCGCGGAAGTCGACGCTCTTGAGCGCTGGCGAATACTGCGTTCCAGGCTCGATGAGGGCGATCGGTGCGATGCTCCCCGATGGCGCACGGCCCAGCGCCGCTCTCATCTCGGCTGCCGTCGGGGTGTACTCCGCGGTAATTTGCGGGCCAGGCACGATCTGGAAGCCCGAGCTCGTCTGGATGCCCCAGGGCAGCGGCACGAGCAGGAACCCCTTCACCTGCGTCCGGAACGGCGGTTCGCTGCGGCAGAACTGGCGCGACGTGTTGAAGGCCGTCGCTCCGCGGTCGGCGGACGTTCCCGACTGACCAATCGGCGCATCGACGGCAATGCACTGGTCGAGCACGACCCGCCCGGTGCTCGTGCCGGCGTTGACCTGCATTCCGCCGGGGAGCCGGACCCGCGTCGTCAAGTCGATGCCGTTGTAGACCTCGCGATAGCCCGTGCCGAAGTTCTTCGCGAAGGTCACCAGGTTGTCGGTCAGGCCGAATTTGGTGGGGTTCAAGTCATAGAGACCGTCGCAGATTCTGTAGCCGCCGTTGTCGGGAAGACGTGAATCGGCCGGAGCGTTGATGCAATAGGGATCCCAGTCCGATGGCGTGCGCGCCTGGTTGTTCGTGACGGTCTGATTGCCGAACCACCGACGGTTGTACTCGGCGTTGACCGAGACGCCCGGACGCAGCTCGTGTTGAATGGCGGACGAGACCTCCCAGTTGTACCCGCGCTTGCCCCATCCGACGAGGACGTCCGGATCGTACTTGGTGGCGAGCACATTTGGTTGGCCGAAGCTCAGGTTCTCGAGTTGCTGGCACTCGCCGTTGGTGAGCGTGTTGTTCAGATCGCAGTCGGGAACGAAGTTGCGATTGACGTCATTCCACACGCGCGTGGTCGACGTGATCGACTGCTGCACGGGATTGTTCTGGCGCGTCGTCGCCGCAGTCTCGCCGGAGACATACCGGCCGACATTCGCCTTCAGCGCCGTCTTGCCGTTGCCGAAGAGATCGTAAGAGATGCCCAGTCGCGGATTGATGTCCTTCCAGCTGAGGACCCGGTCCACCGCGGCGTACGTGCGTGCGGGGAGGAAGCGCGTGGCTGGAAGCGACTGCTCGGGAATACTCGACTTGAAATAGTCGAAACGAAGGCCGGCGTTCACCGTCGCGCGCTTGATCGTCCACTGGTCCTGCGCATAAAGGCCGAGGCTGGCGTTGACTTTCTCGATCCACCTTGCGTTCGCGTACTCGGTAATCTGATTCGCAGTGCCGTTGGTCGCGGTGCTGACGCGGTACGACACGGATTGTGGAATCTCCTGGGTCGTGTCGCGGCGGCCCCACAGGTTGCTGAACCCGACCTTGAACGCATGCGAGCCCGTGACGTAGTTCACCGCAGCTCTGGCGGTGATCGGATTGCTCTTGTGCTGGCCGAGCTGGTTGATGGGACCGGACCTGAACGATCGGACCACCCCGGTCTGCGCGGTGACCGGAATGGTGTCATCCTCCACCGCCGGATCGGTCTGCAGGTGCACGTACCAATTCGTCATCACCTGTGACACGCCGGTCTCGAGCAGCACACGGTTGCTCAGCGGTGACTTCCACGACAGCTGCCTGAAGCTATTGGGATTCCACTTACCGTACCCCGTTGCCTCTGGCGACGCGGTCGCATCGAAGCCGGGGTAGTTGCACGTGCAATGAGGCTGCTCATCCCAGAACGCGCTGATCTTGTTGTTCTGAGTGGCCTGGTATGTCAGCCGGAGGTTGATGCTTCCGTCCACTACCTTCGCGCTCGCCTGCCGATTGGGGTCCGGAGTGTACGAGAACCCGAGCGGCGTGGCGTTGTGAAACAGACCGGCCAGATAAGTGTCAGTGCCCCAGTAGCGGTATGAATTGAAGAACCACAGCTTGTCGCGCAGGATGGGGCCACCCCACGACGGATTGATATCCCAGATTTCCTTCAGCCGGTTGGTGGCCGTCAGCCCCCGGGATATCAATTCATCGGTCAAGTTGCTCGCCTGAACGTTCTCGCCAGAGTAGGCCGCGACGAAGCTGCCGGTGAGCGAGTTGCCCCCCTCCTTGGGGATGAGGTTTGTCGTGATGCCGGAGACCGCCTGTTCGGCTGACTGGCCTCCGGTGGTCACAGTGACCTCCTGCACGCTTCCCTGGTTGATGTAGTAGGTGAATCCGGCCCCGCCACCAGACCCTTCGAACGTGTGATCGTTGAAGCCGTCAATCGCCACGTTCGCTTCGCCGGGCCGGCCGCCATGGATCGCGAGCGACGCAGTGTCGCGACCGATGTCGCCGAGGCCGCCGACCACGCCGGGGATATACGGCACGAAGCTCTGTGGCGACCGCTGACTCGGCAGGTTGTCGAGCACCGAGTTCGACAGCACCGTCTGCGATCGTACGTTCTGAACGTCGACGGTCGAGGTCTGGCCCGAAACGGTCACGCTCTCCTCGAGGCCGCCGACCCGCATGTCGGCATTGACGGTGGCGGTGAAGCCCGCCGGCAGATCGATGTCTTCGTGAACGACGGTCGAAAACCCGGTGAGCGTGAACGTCACCGTGTACGTACCTGGCCGGAGCTCGATGATCTTGTACTGCCCCTGATCATCGGTCGAAGCTGCTCGGACGCGCTCGATGAGGGCCGGACTCGCGGCTTCCACGCTCACGCCTGGCAGCACGGCGCCGGTGGCATCCCTGGCCACGCCGGCAATGCTGGTCGCCTGGGCGGCAGCCAGCGCTGGAACGATCAGAACGATTCCCGTCGCGGACACGATGGACTGCCGCCAACGACTCGGGCTCATGCTGTCCCCCTGTCTGAACGCGGGTTACGCCAACGCGAACACGATCAGTGAGCGATCGGGAGTCTTCGACAAAGCGTGGAGCCGACAACGCCCTTCGCGGAGACGACTATCGCGCTTTGTGCTCCTGCTCGTACAGCCACTCGTAAATACGGCGGATGCCGCGGAGCTCGGCGCCCGGACGAGCGGTGTTGGGGAAAAAGGCCTTGTACGCCGACAGGTCGACTCGCTGGGCCGCTTCGGGGGCGAGCACGCCCTGCTTTCGAAGCTCGGCCGTCTGTCGCACGACGTCGCGCAAGTAGCCCTGAAACGCACCGATGCGCGCCTTGGTGTCGGTGAACGGCGCACCGTGACCTGGCAGCACGATGCCGTAGTCCATGTTCTTGAGCACCTCGAGAGTCGCGATCCATTCGTCGAATTGCGCGTCGCCCATGTAGGCGGGGCCGGTCTCCATCAGATCGCCGGTGCACACGATCCGTTCTTTGGGCAGGTAGACAACCGTGTCGCCGTTGGTGTGTCCGCGGCCGAGGAAGAGCAACTGCACCTCGCGGCCGCCTAGATCGATGACCTTCCTGTCCGTATACGTCACGTTCGGCGATGTGGGCTTGATCTCCTGGAGGTCGTCCCAGTTTTTCAGCGCCGCGGCGAGTGCCGCCTCGAGCGCCGGCTTCTTCTGCGGATCCTGCTCTTCGGCGAGACTCTTGCGTGCGGTGTCGATGCGCCGCGTCCCGTTGACGACCTGAGAGGTCATGTAGGGTTCACGGTGGAGGATGTCGTAGTTGTCGATCGCGTACTTCACGAACTCGTGTGCGACGACATCGATGCCCGCGGCCCGAAAGACCTGGTTGCCGTTCGCATGATCGTAGTGATAGTGGCTGTTGACCGCGTAGCGAACCGGTCTCCCGTTGGTGACCAATCGGACGTCCTCGAGAAATGCCCGGGCCGCCGCCGGCGTCGTCTTGGTATCGATGACGAGCGCTTCGCGATCCCCGACGATGACGGGGCTGCTGCCGCCGCCCGCACCGGTGGCGAAGTAGACGCCGTCGGCGATCCGCTCGAAGCGTGATTCTTTCCCTTGAATGATTGGAAACGGGGATGGCGCCGCACCTCGACCCTGGGCTCGGGCCTGCCCCTGGGCCAGGAAGGCATTGCAGACAAGCCAGCCACTGACGAAGAGGGTGAACGCTGCCGCCGGACGCACTTTCATCGGCTCGCCCCCGCGGGGCGCTTATACCACAGCCCCCAGGTGCGAGCAATTCAGAAGAGCGAGATTGCGCGGTTCGGATCGATCAGCTATTTCGCAGCGGTCGTGGCGGCTCTGTACGTCGGTCCGTGCACCGTGCGGTGTGACAGATACTGCCAGCGCCCGTCACGCAGCGCATAGACTCGCTCGAACCACACGGTGAACTCGGCGCGTCCAGGAGCGGCCGACTTGTTCTTCGCGACGTACTTCCCATAGGTGATCGCGACGTCGCCGTGCATTTCCACCTGCACCGCATCGAGATCGCGCGAGAGGTACGGGGCTTTGGAGACCGATGCCAGCCACTGGGCCTTCGTCTCCACCCGCAGCGGCTCGCCGCCCGTCGTCCATCCGTCCCCGTGGGTAAACGTGAAGTCCGGTGCGCACATCGCATCAAGACTGGCGACATCGCCGCGCACAACGGCGGCCTCCATCGTGCGCTCGAAGGCGAGAACCTCGGCTGCCGCGCCGGTCGCCGGTGCCCGAGGCGCGGGCGGTTGCGCGAACGCGTTCGCTGCCGACATGAAAACGGAAACGACGCACAACGTTCGAGCGAGCATGGCGTCTCCCTTCCGGCTGAGCCGGGGTTTCGCGGCAGAGTCCGGTGTCCGTTAGTTCCGTTGCACGAGCTCGATGCGGACCCCGTCGGGCCCTTCGATGAACGCCAACCGCATCGAGGTTCCGCTCGGCAGCGTGAGCGGCCTCGGCTCAGTCGTCACCTTCACGCTCTTGGTCTTGAGCCCGGCCACCACGCTGTCCACGTTGATCGGCCTGAACCCGATGTGATCGATAGCATGGCCGGCGCTCGGCACCGCTTCGCCTTTCTGCGCGAGCAGCCACACGCCGCCGTAGTTGATGCCGTCGATCCGGTCCTTCAACTTCCCGACGGTGCCACCGAACGTGGATGCGTACCACGCCAGCGCGGTGTCGGGATTTGGTGCGCGCAGGTGGACGTGGTGCAGGCCGAGCTTGGCCGGGTCCTGCACGATCTCGAGACGCGTGCCCCACGGATCGTCCACGAAGGCGAGTTTGAAGAGTCCGGGGACATCGCGTGCGGGGGTCACCACCTTCGCGCCGTCGGCTTCCAACGACTTCATCGCGGCGTCGAGATCGGCGACCGAGAAGCCGATGTGATCGAGAACGCTGCCGCTACTCGGCGTGGGCGTGTCGTTCTTCTGGAAGATGACGCGGGTGTCACCGAACATCAGCCGCTCTTCGGCTTCCTTGGTGGGCTGGCCGCCGAAGTGCTTCTGATACCAGGCCACCGCCTTGGTCTGATCGGGAACCGCAAGGTGGAGATGGTCCACCATGTTCGCGAATCCGGTCTGTGCCGACAGGTGCGCTGGGCCTGCCAGCACCGCCGCGGCAGCCATCGTCATCACACGCTGAACGCCTCGCATGAGTCCTCCTGACGAGCTCTGTGCCCCGCAGCGTATGCCATTCGGCTTCGCGCTCGTACAATTATGTCTGCAAATCGGCGATTAGCATCACGCACGTCCGATTCCTGGCAGCTTCCTCCTTTGACAGTTGAAGTTCAAGTCCCCCCGTTTCCGCTTACCCAGATGAAGACGCCTATTGGGCCGACATCGAAGGGCGTCGGCGCGGTCGATGCTCAATAAATTGCGGCCGCGGACCAGCGTGAGATTACTCGCGCAGACGTGCAAACGCTGCGACCATTGCGGGGGCCGGAATGCAGCTGTTACCAGCAGTCGCCTCCTCGCGCATTCGTTGTTCGAGTGTGACGAAGTCGAACTCGCCATCCGCGATGATGCCCTGAGCGATGGCCCGAGGATGGATCGATCGAAAGGATTCGGTGAGCCACTCGTAGTAGACGCAATCTGAACCGCCGCTGATCGAATACTCCGCGCGGCAATCGGGACGCTCGAATCCGGCTTCCATCAACAGCGTCCAGAGCCGCGAACCGATGTTGGAGCACGAGGCTCGGGCGAAGAACAGATCGAAGACTTCCATGAGCCGGTCGCGCAACGGCGTGGGAGGCGAGCCGCGATGGACGACAGAAAAATCGTACTCATGGAAGGCGGCCAGACCTCGCTCATGAAGCAAAGCCGCACAGTCTCGCAGGACGGCCAGGGGATCTTTTGAATGAATGAGAATGTGACGGCCGACGACCGCGTCGAACCTGCGGCCTGGCTTCCACCCCTGGATGTTCGCCTGTATGCATTCGATGTTTTTCATCCCTTCAGCTGACGCGCGAGCCTCGAGGGTCTCCAGTGCGGCCGGATCAATGTCCACGGAAGTTACGCTGCCGTAGCGCCCGACCAATCGGGCGGCGAGCAACGAGACGTCGCCAACGCCGCAGCCGATATCGAGCACTTTCATCCCTGAAGAAATCCCCGCGCGATGCAAGAGCTGTTCAGTCAGCGGATTCAATATTGAGGCTTGCAGAAGAAGGCGGCGCCGTTCCCGGTCATCGTGCCCCATCACATAGGCGGGGGAGTCTGACATGAACCCTAGTGTAAGGCGATGCAGGAAGTGTAAGGCGATGCAGGAGCTGAGAGCCGGTCGGGAGGCAGCCGCGCACATGCCCGGCGTCTGGCAACGCGACTCCAAGTGGAAGCTAGAGCGCGGTTCCCTCGTATTCGACCTGACTCACGGGCTCCAGCCAGGTCGTCTGAACGTTGACGTTGACGGCGATGTGCGTGCCTCTTCCTCCAGGTACGGCGCCGTGCCAATGCTTCTCGCCAGGCGCGAAGACGACTGCATCGCCCGCGTCGACATCCTGAGCGGACTCACCTTGTCGCTGGACGCGGATTCTGCCCTCGACGACGAACAGCCACTGCGGACCTGAATGGCTGTGCCAGTTCGTCCGTCCGCCGTCCGCGAAGCTCACGCGATACACGCCAACCGGGACCGTCTGGTCGTCCTCAGCAAGGCGCTGCACAGTCGCCGATCCCACAAATGTCGCCGGATCGACGGGCGCGACTGGCGCTGCAAGTGATCGAAAGATGCGCATGGCAGGGTTGATGAGTATGCAGATTGCAAATGTCCGCGTGGGGACTGCAGAGTCCGCAGTCCCCAGATCGTGGAACGGTTTGCCCGGTCGAGCGATTGCCGCATTCTACGCCGGCCGCGGCCGAAGGAGTCTTACGCATGCAGAAAGTACATTCCATTCTTGGAAGTCAGCGGTTTGGAGTCCGCCTCCTGAGCTCGACCATCGGTATCTTGTTCTTTACGTCTCTACTCGCGGCTCAGTACGAAGGCTGGACGATACCGCCGACAGCCAAGACCGAAAAGAACCCCATGGCTGGCGTCGCCGACGCGGCGAAAAAGGGTAGGTCCGTCTTCACGGGCAAGTGCCAGCGTTGTCATGGCAGTGAAGGCAAGGGCAACGGGCCCGAAGCCGACCCCAATGTCAAGCCGGCGGACCTGACGCAGATCAAGCCGGACATCAATCCGGACGGCGTCCTCTTCTACAAGATCTGGAATGGCCACCAGCCGCATGCCGGCTCGAAAGGCCAGATGCCGGCGTTCAAAGTCCAACTGGTTCGCGACGACGTCTGGCGCGTGGTCGAATATGTCAAGACCTTGGGGAAGCCCGCGACCTAGGCGGGCACCACGAGAAAATACGCGGTTCCGAGCTGAGCCCTAGCCGTCGGCCGTCCTCTGCGCTACGATCAGTCTTTTAAGCAGGCGGCCGGAAACCGTCCCTAGGGCTCATGGCTGAAACCCCCGTTGCCGGCGCCGTCGACGCCACAGACCTGGTGGTTCGCGGCGCACGGACGCACAACCTCAAGAACGTCGATCTGACCCTGCCCGGCGGGCGGCTGATCATCGTGACTGGAGTCAGCGGCTCGGGAAAGTCGTCGCTTGCCTTCGACACCATTTACGCGGAAGGGCAGCGTCGATACGTCGAATCGCTGTCGGCCTACGCCCGCCAGTTCCTCGAACGGATGGAGAAGCCCGACGTCGACGCGATCGAAGGCATCTCGCCGGCCATCGCGATCCGTCAGAAAAACAGCGTCCGTAATCCCCGATCGACGGTCGGCACGACGACCGAAATCCACGACTACATGCGGCTGCTGTTCGCCCGAGTCGGCCGGACATTCTGCCGGCAATGCGGCCGAGAAGTCGTCAGAGAGACGGCCGAGGTTGTCGCGCGCGAGCTCAGTGCACTGCCGGTTGGCACGCGCCTCATCATCGGATTCGATCTTCCGATCGTGGTGACCGCCCCGCTCGCCAGCGCCGAGGTCTCGGACACCGTCGACGAGGTCCAGGAGCAGGCGGACGAGACCGACGAGAATGGTGGCACGGTGGCTTCGACCTCAGCCGCCGCGTCAGCCGCTGCCGTCTCGTCGCTCATCGACACCCTGCGCCGCAAGGGATTCGGGCGCCTGCTCGTCGACGGCCGGGCGGTCCCGTTCGACGACGTCGATCGTGTCCAGGCCGGCGGGTCCGGCACCCTGCAAGTGGTCGTCGATCGTGTGCAAGTCGACGACGACTCGCGCCAGCGAATCACCGACTCGATTGAGACGGCGTATCGCGAGGGTGCCGGCGCTGCGTGGGCCCTGATCCCCACGCCCCAGCCCCCAACCCCCAGTCCCGAGTTCCTTCGCTACTCCGAGCGCTTCGAATGCCGCATCTGCGGGATCGCCTACGAGGATCCGCAGCCGCGTCTCTTCTCGTTCAACAACCCCTTCGGCGCCTGCCCGACCTGTCACGGATTCGGCAACATCATCGAGCTCGACATGGATCTGGTCGTGCCCGATCCAAGCCGCTCGATCATGCAGAACGCGATCGAGCCGTGGAGCAAGCCGCACTACCGCTCGTACCTGGCGGCGCTGAAGCGTTCGGCGCGAAAGCACAAGCTGCGTCTCGACGTGCCCTGGTCCGCCCTGACCGCCGAAGAGAAAACGTTCGTCATCGAGGGCGACGACGAGTTCGCGGGGGTGCGCGGGTTCTTCAAGTGGCTCGAGCGGAAGAAGTACAAGGTCCACGTACGCGTGTTCCTCAGCCGGTACCGCGGGTATCTGACCTGCCCCGACTGCGGCGGCGCGCGGCTCAGGCGTGAAGCCCGCGACGTCAGAGTGGCCAGTCGCACGATCGACCAGGTGTCGGCGCTGACGGTGCGCGAGGCACAGGATTTCTTCTCGACCCTGTCGCTGTCGGAGAAAGAAGCCGCGATTGCCGACAAGGTGTTGAAGGAGATTCGCCGCCGGCTCTCGTTCTTGAGCGACGTCGGCCTGGACTACCTGACGCTCGACCGCCTGTCGTCAACGCTGTCTGGCGGCGAAGCGCAGCGGATCAACCTCGCGACCTCACTCGGTGCGGCGCTCGTCGGCACCCTGTACGTGCTCGACGAGCCGTCGATCGGGCTGCACTCTCGAGACAACCTCCGGCTCATCGACATCCTGCGGCTCCTCCGCGACCAGGGCAACACGGTGCTCGTCGTCGAACACGACGCCGACATGATCAAGGTCGCCGATCACATCGTCGACCTCGGCCTCGGCGCAGGCGAGCAGGGGGGACGCGTCGTGTTCTCCGGCACCCTCGAGGCCCTGATGCAGGAGCCGCGATCGTTGACCGCGAAGTATCTCCGCGGCGAGCTGGCGATACCGGTGCCGACGACGCGGCGTCGCGGGATGGGGCAGAAAATCCGGCTGCTCGGCGCGTCGGAACACAATCTGAAAGGCGTGGACGTGGCGATTCCGCTCAACACCCTGACCTGTGTCACCGGTGTCAGCGGCTCCGGCAAGTCGACGCTGGTGCACGACGTTCTGTATGCCGCGATCAAGCGGGCCAAGGGCGACTGGGACAAGCGCGTCGGCGCGTTCGAGGAGCTCGAGGGCATCGAGCTCATCAGCGACGTGGTGCTCGTCGATCAGGCACCGATCGGCCGGACGCCGCGGTCGAATCCGGTGACGTACCTCAAGGCGTTCGATCCGATCCGCGAGATCTTTGCCGCGACGAAAGATGCACGCTCGCGCGGCCTGACGGCGAGTCACTTTTCCTTCAACGTGCCCGGCGGCCGCTGCGAGGCCTGTCAGGGCGAGGGCGAAGTGCGCGTCGAGATGCAGTTCCTCGCGGACGTCTTCGTGCCGTGCGACCAGTGCGACGGCAAGCGCTTCAAGCCGCAGGTGCTCGAGGTCCGCTATAGGGGCCGCAACATCCATCAGGTGCTGGACCTGACGGTCCGCGAGGCGCTGACGTTTTTCAGCAGCTCGCCGAAGGTGCTGCGCCGGTTGCAGGTGCTCGACGAGATCGGCCTCGGCTACCTCCGGCTCGGACAGCCGGCAACGACGCTCTCGGGTGGTGAGGCGCAGCGGATCAAAATCGCCGCGCATCTGTCCTCCCACGCCGGCGACCGTCTTCTCTACATCCTCGACGAGCCGACGACCGGCCTGCATTTCGATGACATCGCGAAGTTGCTGACCGCGTTCAGGAAGTTGCTCGAGGCGGGGCACACCCTGGTGGTCATCGAGCACAACCTCGACGTGATCAAGACGGCCGACATGATCATCGACCTCGGTCCCGAGGGCGGCGCCGCCGGCGGCGAAGTGGTCGCGGTGGGAACGCCGGAACAGGTGGCTCAGAATCCCGCGTCGCACACCGGGCGTTACCTGCGCGCCATCCTGGCCGAGGGCCGATCGCATGCCTACGCCAGCGGCCGCTGAGCGTCGGGACGTTCTGCCCGGAGTGCATGCGAGCGGCGGCCGCGTCTTGCCCCGATCGTTTTACGACCGGCCGACCCTCGACGTCGCCGCCGATCTACTCGGCAAGATCCTCGTTCACTGCGTCAACGGCCATCGCACGAGCGGGATGATCGTCGAAGTCGAAGCGTACATCGGAGAATCTGATCCAGCCTGCCATGCCGCGCCTGGACTGACGCCGCGGAACGAACCGCTCTACGGTCCGCCGGGTTTCGCGTATGTATACCTGAACTACGGTATTCACTCGTTGGTGAACGTCGTGACCGAAGCGGAGGGACGGCCGGCGGCGGTCCTCATCAGAGCGCTCGAGGCGCGCGACGGCCTCGAGCTCATGCGACGACGGAGACGGCGAGCGATGGTGGGACGACGGCCGCCGCCACGCGTGCTCGATGACGCCGACCTCTGCCGGGGGCCGGGCAACCTGACGATGGCACTCGGCATCACGCTCGCCAGGAACCGGGAAGACCTGCTGGGGCGGCGGCTCTTCATCGAAGACGTAGGGACGCCCAGCTCCGCGCCGGGAGAGGTGGTCTGGACACCGCGCATCGGCATCCGCGTCGGGACCGAGCGGTTGTGGCGGGCCTGTCTTGCCGGGCATCCGGCGGTGTCCGGGGACCGGGTGAGCGAACTGCGGCCGCGCCGCGCGCATGCCGCAGGAGGTTCGGCCCGGCAAACCGGAAACCTTGACCGAACCCCCAAACAGAGAGATAGTTAGAGCCTACGATGACCCGGGGATGTTGCTGTTGTTGTCGGGCGACCCTTTCGAGCCCTCGCGCCACGAGTTCAGGCCCGCTTCGATCGATTGCTTATTGCTGATCGCGTTCCAGATCCTGAACCACGAGGCCCGGGAGGCTCCAAGCTTTCCGGGCTTTTTTGTTTTCGTCATTCACTGAGCGACGGAGCCGCTGACCGACTGAGCGACCAAGCTACTGAGCGACCGAGTAACCGAGCTACTGAGCAACCGAGCCACCGAGAGATGTCCGAACTCCTCCCGCTCTTCTTGAACCTGTCCGGCCGCCGTGTCCTGGTCGTCGGTGGAGGACCGGTCGCGGTGTCCAAGCTTGGCGCGCTCGTCGCCACGGGTGCGGACGTACGCGTCGTGGCCCCTGATGTCCGTCAAGAGATCGTTGACGCCGGCGTGACCGTATTGCGGCGCGAGTTCGCGGCGAGCGATCTCGACGACGTGTGGCTCGTCGTTGCGGCGGCGACGCCAGAGGTCAACCGTCAGGTGGCGGGCGCGGCGCACGACCGGCGAATCTTCGTCAACGCCGTGGACGATCCAAACAACGCCAGCGCGTACTTGAGTGGGGTGGTGCGGCGCGACGGCGTCACGCTGGCGATTTCGAGTCGTGGCGACGCGCCTGGATTGACCGGTCTGCTGCGCGAGGCACTCGATGCCGTGCTGCCGAAAGACCTGACCGAGTGGATGGACGAGGCCCGGCGCCAGCGGATCGCCTGGCGGCGCGACGGCGTCCCGATGGAGGCACGGCGGCCATTGTTGCTCGAGGCGCTCAACGATCTTTACCGTCGGCGGCCGCGGCGCCCTGATACCGCGGTCGAACGGTCGCGCTCGGCGGAGGAGTCACGCGGATGACCGGACGCGTGTCGCTCGTCGGCGCGGGTCCGGGAGATCCGGACCTGCTCACGCGACGCGCCGTGGCCCGGCTACGGGCCGCCGACCTCGTGCTGTTCGACGCCCTGGTCGATGAGCGCGTGCTAAAGCTGGCCCGCCGCGCCCAACGTTTCTTCGTGGGCAAGCGCGCCGGCCGGCATGCTCTCTCGCAAGCGGAGATTCATGCGGTGATGATCCGTGCCGCTCGCCGCGGCCGCCGCGTCGTGCGCCTCAAAGGCGGCGACCCCTTCGTCTTCGGCCGTGGCGGTGAAGAGGCGATGGCGTTGAAGGCCGCGGGCATCCCCTTCGAGATTGTGCCTGGGGTGACGAGCCTGCTCTCAGGGCCGTCGCTGGCCGGAATCCCCGTGACGCATCGCGGCGTCGCCGGATCGGTGCTGGTCACGACCGGTCACGACGTGGACACGTTCGCCGCGACGGTTCGCGGGCTCACGCCTGCTGGCCTCACGCTCGTGATTGCCATGGGTTACGCGCGGCGTGTTCCGCTGGCGGGCGCTTTGATCGCGGCAGGTTGGGCGGCGGCGACGCCGGTCGCACTCGTCGCTGGCGCTTCGCTACCAGGACAGCAGATCTGGCGCGGCACTCTGACGCGTCTCGCTGCAGGCGACGGCGCCTGCGAGGGTGACGCGCCCGTACTCATCGTCGTTGGCGACGTCGCGGCAATGGCGTTGACCCCGTCCACTGAAATGAGTGAGGACGAGCGCGACGGGCTGAGGCGGAGCGGCGAATGCTGATCGCCCTGTCCCGAGGCAGTGAGGAACGAACATGTCTCCTGTAGAGAAGACGAACACGCACGGTCGCACGCGGCTGTCATTCGCGAGCGTCGCCGACATCGACGAGTTCGTCGCGACGCTCGAGAAGTACGAACGCGGCGAGATGACGCCGGATCAGTGGCGGGCGTTCCGATTGGTGCGCGGCACCTATGGCCAGCGGCAGGCCGAGGACGCGCAGATGCTGCGCGTGAAGGTCCCTCAGGGTGTGCTCACCCGCGAGCAGCTCGACGCCCTGGCGGACGTCGGCGAGCGCTACTCGCGACGGTTCGGACACATCACCACACGGCAGAACATCCAGTTCCATTTCGTCAAGCTGCACGACGCCGAGCCGGCGATGCGCCGCCTGGCAGAGACCGGGCTGACGACGCGTGAGGCCTGCGGGAACTCGGTGCGGAACATCACGGCGTGTCCGTTCGCCGGGGTGTCGGGAAGTGAGCTGTTCGACGTGACCCCGTACGCCGATGCGCTGACGCGCTTCCTGCTGCGGCATCCGTACAGCTCGACTCTGCCGCGCAAGTTCAAGATCGCGTTCGAGGGCTGCGCCGAGGATCACATCGCGCTGCCCATCAACGATCTGGGCTTCAAGGCTGCGATAGGTAATGACGGGACCCGTGGGTTCCGCATCACGGCCGGCGGCGGAACAGCCATCATGTGCACCGACGCCGGACGGCTGCATGACTTTCTCCCGGCGAGCGAGATCTTCCAGGTCGCGGAAGCGGTGCTGAAGGTCTTCAAGCAATTCGGCGATTACCAGCACAAACAGCGAAACCGCATCAAGTTCATGATCAAGGCGCTGGGCTGGGATCGCTTCGTGGCCGAATACCACACCGCGTTTGCGGCGGCCAAAGCTGCCGGCGTGGCCGCGCTGACGATCGATCCGCCGGCCGAGGAATCGCGGCCCGATTGGGATCGCATGCCGGCACCAGGTCCCGACGCGATTGGCAGTCGTGTCTCGGCGGTGACGCCGTTGGGGCCCGGAATCACGCCGATCGTCGTCCCGTTGTATCGGCTGAGCGACGAAGGCTACATCCGGTGGCGGACGTCGAACGTCCGACCGCAGAAGCAATTCGGCTATTCGCTGGTCACTGCGACCGTGCCGCTCGGCGATCTCACCAGCGCACAGATGCGGGTGCTGGGCGATCTGAGCGAGGCGTACGCCGACGGCACCGTCCGGGTGACCGCCGATCAGGATCTGGTGTTCCGCTGGGTCCGCGTCGCGGATGTCCGTGAGCTCTACGCCAGGCTTGCCGCCGCCGGCCTGGGACTGGCGGAGGCGGCGACGGTCGCGGATGTAACCAGCTGCCCGGGAGCGGAGTCATGCCGGCTGGCGGTCACGCAGTCGCGCGGTCTCGGACGGCTGGTCGAAGACTACCTCCGGGCTCGGCCGGATCTTATTGCCGCCGCCGACGGCGCGCGCATCAAGATCAGTGGATGTCCGAACGGGTGCGGTCAGCACCACGTGGCGACGATCGGATTCCAGGGCAGTGTCCGCCGCGTCGGCGGCCGCGCGGTGCCACAGTATTTCGTCATGGTCGGCGGCGGAACGACCGCGGACGGGGCGGCGTTTGGCCGGCTGGCCGCCAAGGTCCCGGCGCGGCGCATCCCCGATGTGATCGAGCGGCTCCTCGACATGTATCTGAAAGAGCGTCGCGAGGGCGAATCCGCGCCGACCTTCTTCGCGCGGGTCGAGTTGACCCACGTCTCGCGCGCGCTGCTCGATCTGCAGATGTTCACCGAAGCCGACGCCACGCCGCTCGACTACATCGATCTCGCCGAGAGCACGGAGTTCGCGCCCGAGGTCATGGAGGGCGAATGCTCCGCGTAGCAGTGTCTAGAGACCTGTCAGTTCCGGGTTCTGCGGTTCTGGGGTTCTAGGTTCCCAGTTCCGTAGTTCTTGGTTCCGTGGTTCGCGGTTCCGAGTTCGCGGTTCAAGCGAACCCAGAACGGAGAACCCAGAACCAAAACCCAGAACCACCGAACCAGGACCCAGCACCCAGAACCGCAGAACCCGGAACTGACACGTCTGTCGACGCCCTTCATGTATCTACCAATGTAGATATGTAGATAGTTAGTGTTGATTGAGCTGGTGGGCTGCGCTATAGTCGGCGACGGTCAGTGCGCTCTTATCGAGAGTGGCTGAGGGACAGGCCCGAAGACGCCACGGCAACCGGTGCGCAAGGCGCCAGGTGCCAATTCCTGCCCGGTTCGCGCCGGGGAAGATGAGAAGGTCTTGGACAACTCTTTTCAAACGTCCGGGAACAGTCCCGGATCAGTCAGCGCGCTCATCGGCCTGCAGTGTCATCTGTGCCAGGCCACGTTTCCTCCCGAAGCGGTTTATGCCTGCGAGCGCTGCCTCGGTCCTCTCGAACCCATCTACGACTACGCGCACGTTCACCTGACCCGCGACATCATCGAACGCCGGGCCAAGAATCTGTGGCGTTACCGCGAGCTGCTGCCGATCGCCGGCGAGCCGCGGACCGGGTTCAACTCGGGCTTCACGCCGCTCGTCCGCGCGACCCGGCTGGCGCAGAAGATCGGCGTCTCCGAGCTCTACATCAAAGACGACTCGGTCAACCATCCAACCCTCTCGTACAAAGATCGGGTCGTGTCGGTCGCGGCGACCCGCGCGGCCGAACTGGGCTTCAAGGTGATCGCCTGCGCGTCGACCGGCAACCTCGCGAATAGCGTCGCGGCGCACGCCGCCCGGCTCGGCATGGAGTGCTGCGTTTTCATCCCCGACAACCTCGAGGCCGGCAAGCGCCTCGGCTCCGCCATCTTCGGTCCCACGATTCTCGCCATCTCCGGCAACTACGACGACGTGAACCGCCTCTGCTCACAGGTCGCAGACCGCTACGGCTGGGGATTCGTGAACATCAACCTGCGCGCTTACTACGCCGAGGGCGCGAAGACGATGGGGTTCGAGATCGCCGAGCAGTTGGGCTGGCGCTACCCGCAACATCTGGTGTCGCCCGTGGCGGGCGGCACGTTGTTGCCGCGAATCGCCCGCGGCCTGCGGGAGCTCAAGCAGATTGGACTCGTCTCCGGCGATCTGCCGCGGATTCACGCCGCTCAGGCCGCCGGTTGCGCCCCGGTCGTGCGGGCATTGTTGAATGGCGACGACCATCCGGATCCGGTGCGTCCCGACACGATCGCCAAGTCGATTGCCATCGGCAACCCAGCCGACGGTTACCAGGTCATCCAGACAGTGCGGACAACCGGCGGATCCGGGGCTGCAGTGCCCGACGCGAAAATCGTCGAAGCGATCCATCTTCTAGCCGAAACCGAGGGCATCTTTACCGAGCCTGCGGGCGGCACTACGCTCGCTGGGGCGATCGATCTGATTCAGCGCGGCGTCATCCCTCGCGATGAATCGATCGTGGTCTGCATCACCGGTAACGGGTACAAGACGACGGAGGTCGTCGCCGACGACGTGGCACAGCCCGTGCACCTCTCGCGCGCGTTCAAGGACTTCGAGTCCTGGTGGGAAGCTCGACAGGCAATCGCCTGAGATCGGAGCGCAACGATGCGATGGAGCGCTGGGGACCGCGGCAACATCGAGGATCGGCGGGGCGGAGGTAGAGTCGGTGGAGGGGCGTCGATCGGCATCGGCGGGCTGCTGCTCCTCCTCGTTCTCAGCTGGGCGACGGGCACGGACTTCCTGTCGCTGATCGGGACCTCCGGCGGCAGTTCGGTCTCCGACGGGTCGTCGTCGGGGCCGATTCAAGCCACGCCAGCAGAAGAGCGGATGGTCGACTTCGTGAACGCGGTGTCGGCCGACACGCAGGAAGTGTGGTCGCAGCTTCTCGGGACCCGCTACCAACCGGCGAAAGTCGTGCTGTTTCGTGACGCGACGCAAACGGCGTGCGGGCTGGGTGAGACCGCCAGCGGACCGTTCTACTGCCCGGGCGATCAGCTCGTCTACCTCGATCTCAGTTTCTTTCAAGAGCTGTCCGAGAAATTCGGCGCGCCCGGTGACTTTGCCCAGGCCTACGTCATCGCACACGAGTACGGACACCACGTCCAGAATCTCCTCGGCATCAACGAACGCGTCGGCAACAATCGCGCCGGCGCGAACAGCGCCTCGGTGGCGCTCGAGCTGCAAGCGGATTGCTTCGCCGGCATCTGGGGTCACGAAGCATCGCAGGGGGGACGTTTCGAGCGTGGCCGCGTTGAACTAGACCCGGGAGACGACGAAGAAGCGCTGCGCGCGGCAGCGTCGATCGGTGACGATCGCCTGCAGCGGATGACAACCGGCCGCGTGCAGCCCGAGCGCTTCACGCACGGGTCATCCGCTCAACGCGTGGAGTGGTTCCGCCGCGGGATGCAGTCGGGCGATCCCAAGCAGTGCGACACGTTCGCACGGCTCACACAATAGGGACTCTGTCAGGCTGCAGGCGTCAGGCTTCAGGTACGGGCGCAAACAGCGCTACACCGAACCAAGTCTGAAGCCAAGAGCCGGAGCCCGAAGCCCGGAGCGCGAAAAGAGCCCGCCAGACCGCGGTTCCCTTTGCGGCCGGCGGGCTCCGTGTCACCGAAAGATCAGCAGCTCACCTCGATCGCTGGTTCCGCCTGTCAGAACCCGAACCGCACACCGAGCTGGAACTGCCGCGGCAAACCCGACGTGGCCACGAGGGTGCTCAGCCTCAGAAAATCGGCAGTGTTGCGACGATCGCCGCTCGGGTTCGTGAAGTTGGCGCGATTAGTGACGTTGAACACATCTCCGAAGACGTCGAGCGTCCGACGTCCACCCAGACGGGCGCGGTAGCCCGCGCGCAGGTCGAGCTGCGCGAACCCCGGACCGCGGGCGCCGTTTCGGCCGCCTTTGTTCTCGACGTTCTGCATCGACCCCTCGGCGGTGCCGCTGTAGGTGCCGGCCGGCAGCGGGTCGAACAGGATGCCGTTCTGATCGGTGTCGAAGGTCATATCCTGGATCGTGAACGGCGTCCCGCTCAGCATCCGCAGCACGCCGCTGAACGTAAAGGCCGGCCACTTCGGCAGCTCTCCACGGCCGCTGATCACGAGGGAATGACGCCGGTCGACATCGGACGGTCCTTCCCACAGGTCGAGATTGAGGTCGGATCCGACCTGGAACCGCGTTTCACTGGTCGCGCCGGACTGGTTGTTCGTCACGCCGCGCGAGTACCCCAGCGCGTACGCCCCCCGGAGGCTCCAGTGGTTCGAGAAGCGCTTCTCCACGGACAAGTTCATCCCGTCGTAGTCGCTGTAGCCATATTTCGTCGTGACGAGACGGACGACGCCGGCGTACGGCGCTTCACCCGGCTTCAGGCTCGGGTTGAGGATGCCGAAGGGATCGGTCCGGATGGTCGGCCCCGTCCGGCTCGTGTTCAGGCGGGTCTGGATGTTGAGATCCGGGTTGAGAAACATGTCGCGTCCAGCCATGTGGACGTAGTCCGCCGACACGCCCACGCCCGGGAAGACCTCTCGCTCGTACCCGACCGTGAACTGATGAAAGTACGGCTGCGTTCGCTCGGGATCGTCCCAGGTGACCGTGCCGGTATTTCGGCGAACGGATCCCGGTGGAAATCGCCCGTTCAGGTACGCCTGGATCTCGGGCGTCAACGTCGACACGGTCGTGGTCATCGCGAGGAGCGGGTCGACTGGAGGCCGGCCGTTCGACGGACCCGGGTCAGCCTGGCCATTCTCCGGGAACATGGCCATGAACGTTTTGGAGTACTTCGTATCGAAGAGGTAGTTGTCGACGGTTCCGAGCAGCGTCCGGTCGTAGAACAGGCCGTAGCCGCCGCGGAACGCCGCTTTGCCCTTGCCGCCCGGATCCCAGGTGAAGCCGAGCCGCGGCGAGATGTTGTTCTTGTCGACCGGGTACTTCGTGGGATCCGCGAAGAGTGGGTTGTCGGTCTCGTCGATCGGGATGATCTCGAGGTCGTAGCGGACGCCCAGGCTCAGACTGAGACCGTTGTTCATCGCCCACTTGTCCTGCACGAACAGCTCCCACGTGTCGGATTTCAGCTCGTAATCGAGCGCACCGGGCACGCGGATGCTGAAACGCTCGGGATAGGTCGAGTAGTTCCCGGGCACGAACGATGCGTCGGAGGGGAAGGAATAGGTGCCGTTCGCGTTGGAGTTGTTCGGATTGCTGATCCACACGTGCGACCACCGGGCGCCGAACTTCATATCGTGGCGCCCGGCCTTGCTCGGAACGAACCACGAGAAGGTGTCCTCCAGGGTATAGGAGTCGTCCAGCGAGAAGTCCATCGTGTCGTCGGCCTGAGCGTCCATGCTCTGATAGGCGAGGATGGGCGGCAGCAGCGCCTGATCCTCGATCATCTGCCGCGGGCACACCGTGCACGTGGCGTACTCGGGCTGGAGCGCGCGCAGCCGCGCATTCGAGTGCGTCGTCTGCTCTTTGGTCAGGCCGGCGCGAACCGTGTTGACCTTGGTGTTCGAGACGACGCCCGTCCACGTGGCCACGAGCGTCTGGTCGAGATCGGTCTCGTCGTCGTAACTCTCCGGCGTGTTTCTCGCGCCGTCGAGCACGTTGAACTGCGGGGCCGACTCCCGCAGCCACCGGAACGCAACCGTGTTGTTCGGCGTGAACTGGTAGTCCAGTCGCCAGAGGGTGTTCCACGCCGAGACGTCGTCGGTCGTCGAGAAGCTGAATTCGGGACGCGTCGGCCAGGTTTTCGCCTGATTGCGCTGCTGGACGATACGCTCGAGACTGGCAAAGAAATGCAATTTGTTCCGGATGATCGGCCCTCCGACCGTGGCGCCCCACTCCTTTTTGGAGACGTCTGGCTTGTCGGCCCCGCTCTGCTCAGTGAAGTAATCTTTCGCGGTCACGTTCTTGCCGGTGAAGAAGTCGAACACGGAGCCGGAGAAGTTGTTG
>JBKPSC010000473.1:0-19792 GCA_046734915.1 Acidobacteriota bacterium
CGCCTGCACGCACGACTGACAGCCGATGCAGCGGCTCGGATCGATGAAGAACTCGAGTGAGGCGGGGACGGCCATTACTGCTGTGGCTCCAATCGGGCGGCGTACGCGGGCGCCCCTTCGGCCTTGCGCACGCGACAGCCGCACACCTTGTACTGCGGGATCTTGCTGATCGGATCCTGTGCGGCGACGGTCAGCCGATTCGCGCTCTTGTCGCCCGGCCAGTGATACGGGATGAAGACCGTGTCCGGCCGGATCGTCGTGACGACCATGGCGCGCAACGTAATCGCGCCTCGCGGCGTCTCGGCGGTCGTCCATTCGCCATCGCTGATGCCAAGCTTGAGAGCCAGGCGCGGATGCATCTCGACCCGCGGCTCCGGATATTGCTGAACCAGTGGGCCTATACGTCGCGTCTGCGTCCCCGACAAGAAGTGGCTGACGACGCGCCCGGTGGTCAGGAAGAGCGGATACTCGTCGCTGACGTCGTCGACGGCAGGCCGGTATTCTGCGACGTTGAACCGTGCCCGGCCATCGGCGAAGTAAAACGGACCGCGGCCTTTCGCGACCGGGTTGTAGCTGCCGTGTTCGAAGAGACGCGGCGTGCCGGCATGGTCGATCGGCTGCCCGGTCTCCGGCTCGTCGCTGTAGCACGGCCAGAAGACCCCCATCTGCCGTTCGATCTTGTCGTAGGTGATCCCTGAATAGTCGGCGACGCCGCCTTTGCTCGCCCGGCGAAGCTCGTCGAAGATGTCCCGCGGGCAGGTGAACGTGAAGCCATGCGGACGGCCGAGCGCGTGCGCGATGTCCTGGATGATGCGCCAGTCCTGTTTCGCATCGCCTGGCGGATCGATGGCCTTGTTGATTTTGATGACGCGGCCCTCGACCTGCGTCACGGTCCCTTCGTCTTCCTCCTGAAGACTGCCCGGCAGGACGATGTCCGCGTGGCGGGCAGTGTCATTCAGAAAAAAATCGATCGACACGAAGAACTCGAGCTTTTCGAGGGCGCGGGTGACGAACGTGTTGTCCGGGAGCGACACCTTGGGATTGAAGCAAATCGACAGCAGTCCCCTGATTTCGCCGCGATCGATCTTTCGAATGAGCTCGTAGGCGTCGACTCCGGGGCCCGGCAGAGCCCGCTCGTCAATACCCCAGATCCCCGCGATATGCCGCCGATGCTCGGGATTGCTGATGTCGCGCCAGCCCGGCAACTGATCGCATTTCTGACCGTGCTCGCGCCCACCCTGGCCGTTGGCCTGGCCGGTGATCGTGCCGTAACCGCTCTTTGGCTTGCCAATACGGCCGGTAGCCAGCACCAGGTTGATCGTCCCCAGCGCATTCTGCACGCCGTTCGAATGGTGCTCGATGCCGCGCGCATGAAACAGGAAGCTGGTCTTCGCAGTGCCCCACCATTCGGCGGCCTGCCGAATGGATCGCTCGGGCACGCCGGTCACTTCAGCGGTTCGCGCAACCGTCCACTGCCTGCAGTAGGCGGCGACGTCGTCGAAGCCGACCGTCAAGGTGTCGATAAACTCGTGATCGAGCCAGTCGTGCTCGATCATCAACTGAAGAACGCCGGCGAAGAGCGCGGCATCGCGTCCAGGTTTGACCGGGAGGTATAGATCGCAGGTTCGCGCGACTGGCGTGATCCGCGGATCCTGGACGATGATCCTGGCGCCCTGCTCGCGCGCCTGCCAGAGGTAGTTGGTGGTGATTGGCGAACACTCGGCGACGTTGGAGCCCGCGACCCAGATGACGTCGGTGCCGACCATATCCGACCATGGATTGGTCGTGCGATCGATGCCGAAGGCTTTCTTGTTCGCCGCGCCGGCGCTCACCATGCACAACCGGCCGTTGTAGTCGATGTACGGCGTGCGCAGACACACACGGGCAAACTTCCCCATCAGATACGTCTTCTCAGTCGTCAGGCTGGCGCCGCTGAGGACGCCCATCGCACCGGCGCCGTATCTCTCTTGAATCCGTCCAATCTCGGATGCCACCTTGCCGATGGCCGCCTCGTACGGCATCGGGCTGAATCCGTGAGGCGAGGTCTCGTCGCGACGCAAAGCGGTCGTCAAGCGATCCGGATGCGCGCCCTGCAGGTAGCGCTTCACCCCCTTGGGGCAGAGCATCCCGCGATTGAACGGAAATTCTTCCCACGGTTCGAAGCCGATGACCTGGTTGTCACGAACTTTCAACTGCACGCCGCACTGCTGGCCGCAGAAGCAGCAATGCGTCTTGACGAGGCGCTCGGGCTCGGTGGATGTCGAGAGCCGGAGACCCGCCATCGCCGACAGGTGAGGTCCGAACTTTGCGATGATCTTCAGCGGATCGACAGGGACGGTCGCCACGATCTCACCGCTCAGAAACGCGCCCGGTCAATCGATCGTTCCACGCGCGCCCCTGCGCGAGGCCGAAGAGCGCTCGACGGCACCGCGGGCAGATCTGCTGATAATGTTCGGCGCCGTCCCCCATCTCATAGGTGAACCCCAACTGCTGCTCGACGACGGTCAGGTCGCGGATGGTCATCAGCGGCGCGTACGGCCGGTGGCAGCGTCGACAAGTCGCCTGCTCGCCGCGCGTTCCGGCCTCCTTGTAGAAGGCGACGCCGACCTGTGCGGGGCGCTGGAAGATGTGGAACAGCTTGCCGAAGGGCAGATACAGCAGCGTGACAATCACCGCAATCGCGTGCACGATCGCGAGGAAGTCGTATCCGTACCCCTTCATCCATGTATAGCTGGCGGTGAGCATCAGCCCGGTAACGCTGATGGCGAAAAGGAGCACGAGCGGCAGCACGTCTTCCGCGAAGAACTGCAGCGTGACGGCGGCATGGTCGACCATGCGGCGGCGAAACGCGAGCATGACGCCCGCAATCACCAGCAGCGCCGACCACACCAGGCCGTGAAAGATGATGAATCCGACGAGTGAATCCACCGCGAACGTGTTGAGTGGAAAGCCGAAGACGTAGGTGCGATAGAGATCGAGCCGCCCTGGCACGCTCTCGAAGTGGATCCATCCCCACACCAGCGGGAACGTAATGGCCGCGGCGAGCACGCAGCCCCACATGATCAGCCAGTGCGCGGCGCCGCGCAGCCGGCCGCGGCGGAAAATGAACCTGTTTGCGGCGAACGCGACGAAGAATCGCCGAACCGCCTCCAGAAGATTCCCGCCGATGAACCGCGGCGTCAGGAATACCGACCAGCCTCGCCGCCAGTACATGCGGGTTGGTGGTCGCTGGAGCCACATCGCGTAGCGGTAGGTGATGCCGAACGTGGCAAATAGCGTCGCGAACGTGTAGCCGACCAGCGCCGCGTCGAAATGGTTCAGGTTTCGTGAACCAGCGACGATGAGCCCGGCGAGAATTCCCGATATGAGCAGCGCCCAGATCGCTGCGGCTCGCTTGTGCGGCGACACGGCAAACCTTGCCCCGCTGACGCTACCTCGTGTTTGCCTCCGGAGCAACCTGAGCCCACGGGGTTACTCGCCTGTTGTCCGCGCCGTGCCGCTGCCGCTGACCGCGACTTTCATGACTCCAGTCGTCCAGCAGCACCCCGCCCCGGCGCCACCGTGGCCCGAATAATCGTTGGCGGTCACGTGTAGCCAGTATTCGCCTGGCTCCGAGAACGTCGCCGACGTGGTCGCGCGTCCTTCGAAGGCTTCGAACGGCTTGCCGCCCTTTGACGGCTTGACGACAGGCCGCTGGTCAGCGATGGTCACGCGGCCGGGGCCACGATATTTCGATACCACCAGTGTGACCACGGGCGGCGGATTCTTCATCGGGGCGTTGGTTCCAGTCGAGTACCGGGCGTCGTCCTGCGCGTAGATGTCCAGCGTCATCGGCGTGCCGACGACGGCCGTACGGCTGACAATGTTGGTCGTGCTGGCCATGGGCATCGTGAACTTGAGTCCCGCCGGATCGAAGCTGAAGGCCGGCGGCAGGTTGAACGTGCGATCGGGACTCTCCTCCACCGATTTGGCGGCGCTCAACACGAAATCGGGTGACAGGTTGACGTGCGCCGTCGCGTTGTAGCCGAGGTGGTTCAGCACCCAGACGAGTTTCTGCGTCCCGAAGTCTTTCGGCAGAGTCATGGTGAACATGCCGAACTGCCGGCTGGTGAGAAAGTGTGTGGGCTGGCCGCGATCGGCCGCGCCAGGTTCGAAGTGGTTGTCCGGACCGAGCGGGACGTCCACTTGCTCCACCGTGTTGCGGCTGTAATAGCCGAACAGCACGGTTCGCGTTCCGTCGGCATTGGCCCACCAGCCCTCATAGACCGGCGCGATGCTGCCACCGAACTGCTTCTGCGGCGCAGAGGGAAGAAGGGGTGCCTGCGCGGCGGAAAGAACCGCCACCCCCGCGGCGACAGCGACCCCAGCGCAGAACTGCGTGATGCGATTGGCTTTCATCGTGACCTCGTCTGCGGCTCCGAAGCCGCTGCAAACCGCAACTACTGCTGTGTGCCGGCGCGGGCCGCGTTTGGCAGACCGGGCTTGCCACCCTGCTTCGAAAGCCGCTCCTGGTACTCGGCGTCGGTCAGGTAGACCACGTTCATCCAGGCGTGCGCCATCTCGTCCACGGTGCGATCGCCCCAGCCGACCCACTGATTCGGATCGGGATTGAACTTGTTGTTCGCCGTGTTGTCGTACCAAGCAACCACGTGGATGACAGTTCCCTTCGGGAAGACCGGTGCCGCATCATCGGCGAAGATGTAGTTCGTCATCCAGTTGAAGTTGAAGTTGTCGACGTAGCTGATCGTCTGGTTGGTGCCGTCTGGCAGAATCGCTTCGACCTGCATCGCCTTGCCACGCAGGTGGAAGTGCGGCTGGAAGTTGGTGATGATCGTGTTCTCTTTGAGCACCGTAAAGCCCTCGGTGTGCGAGACCTGGTTGGGTGGAATGTCGAGCGACAACGGGCCGTTGCGCAGGCCGGTGAACCCAACCAGATAGCTGCGTTTCTCTGGCTCCTGTCCTTTGGCATACAGCCAGATGCCGAGCTCCGAACCAGCGGTCACTTCCTCGCCAGCAGCGTGAATGTGCTGGTCCCAGGAGATCTTTTCGCCGGGCACGATCAACTTGCCGGTGCCGTCCATGAACCGGTCGTAGCCCTTGCCGATGGCCCACTCCATGAGCTGCGGCCGTCTGTTGATGGCGTCGTCCGCCGTGAGACTGGCGGCAGTCACGAAACGGTTGTCCTGCACGCCGGTGTTGATGGCCTGAACGTTGTCCGGGCTGAGCACCTGATACGCAATCGAGTGGTGCAGAATCTTGCGGCCCTGCAGATTGGACGGCCGGATTTCGACCATCCGAACCCAGCGCGGTTCGTTCAGGCCCGGAATGTCGACGAGCGGCCGCCACCACTGATCCTGGCTGACCGCCGGCATCGTGTACTCGCCCGACTTCACCACGATGTCGGGTGGCCCGTAGCCGTCACGCTCGCCCTGCCAGTACAGCGTCGTGGTCACCGGACTGAGCGCCGGCATATCGACCGGGTTGCCTTGCGGCGCACCTTGATCCACCCACTCGACGATCGTCTGGATCTGCTCGTCGGTCAGCGACATGTCGTTCTTGAACTTCTGAACGCCGACGCTCCGGTTGATGTGCCAGGGCGGCATCTGGCGCGCCGCCACCCGCTGCTTGATCGACCGGGCCCATGGGCGCGCCTCCTCGTAGGTTCTGAGGGACATCGGCGCGATCGATCCCGGCTCGTGGCATGACAGGCACCGCGCCTTGAAGATCGGCGCGACATCTTTGCTGAACGTGACCGGATTCCCCGCCGCCATGCCCAGGGCCGGCAGGGCGAGAACGGCGGCAACGGCGATCGCCAGATGGAATGTTCTTCCAGACATTGCAGGCTCCTAGAGTTGAGGTCGATCGTCTGCCGTCGGTGCGGCAGCGAGCCGGCGCGTCGCGCCGTTGGCGGGGCCGCTGTGCAGGAGCTGTACCAGAGCTGTCAGAGATACACGGCCGGGCAATCTGCGGCGATCGATCGACCGTGCTGCGAGATTTTTCGATCTCGATGCGGACTATTTCCCATCTGCCGGCAGCCTCAACGCCTCAGCACAGTTCGTCGACGGCCATGACTTCTGCGGCGGGGGCTTTGACGGCCAGCCGCGCGCGGTCCGGATAGAGCGCGACCTTCAAGACCCCGTCCTGCTGCCGGCTGAAGAGAGTGAACGCGGCTTCGATGTCGTCGAGCGCGAACCGGTGCGTCACGAGCGAGGTCAGGTCCACGCGCCGATGCTCGATCATCGACATCAGCCGCCGCATGCGTTCCTTCCCGCCGGGACAGAGGGTGGTGACAATGGTCTGGTCACCGAGGCCAGCATAGAACGCCTCGTACGGGGCGACGAGCTTGCCGGAGTACACCCCGAGGCTCGAGAGCGTGCCGCCGGGCCGAATCGCGCGGAGCGCGTTTTCGAACGTCTCCTGTTTCCCGAGGGCTTCGATCGCGACGTCGACACCCCGCCCGTCGGTCAATCGCTTGATCGCCGCGACCGGGTCGCCATCGGCGGTGTTCAGAGTGACGTTCGCACCATGCGTGCGCCCCACGCTCAGACGGCGCTCGTTCGAATCGATGCCGATGATGAGGGCCGCGCCCTTCAGCCGGGCGCCCACCGTCGCACAGAGGCCGATCGGCCCTTGCGCGAACACCGCGACGGCGTCTCCCACCTTGATGTGGCCGCTCTCGGCGCCTGACAGTCCCGTCGAGAAGATGTCCGGACACAACATGACCTCTTCGTCGGTCAGATGGTCGGGGATGACGGCCAGGTTGGCGCGGGCATCCGGAACGAGCAGGTATTCAGCCCAAGCACCATTGATAGTGTTGCCGAAGCGCCAGCCGCCGAGCCCGCCACCGCACTGCGAGTGAACGCCATTTAGGCAGTAGAAACACTGGCCGCACGGCGTGATGGCCCCAACGATCACCCGTTGACCGACGGCGTAAAGCCTTTCCAGCCCTGGTCCGAGCTCCTCGATGACGCCAACCGGCTCGTGGCCCAGGATGAGGCCCGGCTTGACCGGGTATTCACCGCGGACGATGTGAACGTCAGTACCGCAGATCGTCGTCGCCGTGATTCTGATGAGAGCCTCGCCCGCTCGAGGCGACGGCTTCGGAACTTCTTCAACCGCGATCCGATCCTTGCCCAGGAAAACGACGGCCTTCATAGTCTGCATCGGACTTGCTCCACGACGCGGGAGCGCGTCACTCGTTCTGGCGTTGCGTTGTCGCTTGGTCGATCGCGATGCCTGGTTGCCTGCAACGACGCTTCCACTTCACAGGCGGCATGCGCATTGCGATCTGCCGGTCGTTCAAGTTCTGACGTTCTTGCCTCTTTCGGAGGGCATTACGATGACAAGCCTGGCGGAACCGCTATTTCTCTCGAGCCTGTTTGCACCGCCGTTGGCGGTACTACTGGGGGTGTTTGCCCTGTTCGTCCCGACGCGCGTGAATCAAGCCGCGCCGAAACTGCGGGCAGCGTGATAAAGCCGCGTCACGCAGTCGGAGCAGAATGCGCTTCGCGCGCAACTGCTTCGACTGGTGATGTGACGTACCTGGTTCGATCGTCTCGCAGCTCCATCGACAATCCCAAGTCGATGGCGCCGAGCGTCAGTCGGCCGTCGACCGCTGAGGAGCCGATCAGGATCCCGCGCCGGAATTCCGGGAAGAAGCGGCCGCCGCGAATCAGGACCTCTCCAACCGCCCCAGAGAGCACGATGAGCTCATACAGGCTGCCGTGGGTCCTGACCGCGATGCGCTCGAACACCGTGCATGACCTTAGATGGATGGCCGTTTGTGTCGGCTCGTCGGGCAGGGCGTCGCATGGAAGCGCGAGGAGGGGCTCCGTTGCTTCCTGTTGGATTCGCGGCATGCCATGCGGCGCCCGGATGAACATCTTGAAGAATTTGTTTATTCCCACCATTTGCTACAACGGCGGAGCAACGGCTATTCCACAGCCGCGCGGTGCCGGATACATGTGAGGCAATGCGCTTTGAGCCGTTTCGGTGCAACGACCGAAGCGCGGCAGCGTGGGGATTATTTCGCGTTGCCGAGGAGAATCCCGTTGGCGACAGCCGGCAGACGGCGACACAGCTCAGCTCTGATGGGCCTGACCACTGTGTCGCGCGGACCTGAGGCGTCCACGACGTTCCACGTGATCGCGCCGGTCTCTGAGCGCCCCTGAAGATGCAAGACTCCGACATCCGCGTCGGACGGGTCATTGCGGCGACCCTCCAGACGCTGAACCAGCGCCGGTTCCGGGGCGTCGAGCCAGAATCCGATGAAGGCCACGCCAGCCTGCCGAGCGGTCTCCTCGATGGCTCGTCGCCATTCAGGCTGCAACCAGACGGCATCGACAATGGCGGCGTGGCCGTTGCGGACTGTGAGCCCGGCGTTGTCCACGAGCGTTTGGTAGACGAGGTCTGAAACAGCGGGCGCGTAGGCGTCTGTCCCCAGTCGATCCAGCCGGCCGACACCAAAGAGCTGCTTGCGAATTTCGTCGCTGCGCAAGACGAGGGCACCCGGAGCCGCTCCCAGCGACGAGGCCAACGCGGACGCGATGGTGGACTTGCCGGATCCGGACAACCCGCCAATAGCAATGAGGCACGGCGGGGACGGGCGAAGAAAGGCATCGGCCATCGCGAGGTACTGCGACGCAATCGTCTGAAGGTCGCGAGCGCCCTGACTGCCACGCTGCATCGCCGCGGCGGTCGCAGTCGTCTTTGCCTTGACCGCCGCCCGGCATGAGAGAAAGAGAGGCAGGAGCGCCAGCGCCTCAAAGTCGCCGGTTTCAGCCAGGTAGCGGTTGAACACCGCGTTCGCGTGGCGGCAGAGCCGGTGCTTCCAGAGATCCATCAACAGGAACGCCGTGTCGTACATGACGTCGATGCACGAGATCTCGTCGTTGAACTCGACGCCGTCGAACAGCGTCGGGCGACCGCCAATGACGACGACATTGCCGAGATGGAGATCACCGTGACACTGCCGGACGCGGCCCCCATACCGCCGGCGTTCCAGCAGGCGCCGGCGCTTGTGCAGCTCGGAACGGGATTCGTCGATGACACGGCCACACACATCCGCATCAAGCCCCGCCAATTCGAATTCGGCGAAGCCGCCCGCATTGCCGTCGATGACCCACGCCACACCGCGTTCGCCGCCGTGATCCGTTCGGCGGGCGGCTGCCGCATGGAACTCAGCCACGGCTGATGCCAACGTCGGCATCAGGTCGAGCCTGAGCTGATTGGTGGTCGCCAGGCGGTCTAGAAGCAATCGCTGGTCGAACCGATTCATCTCGACGAGCCACTCGACGACCGCTCCCTCGCCACCCATGCCGAGCTCGCCCGTTTCTCGCCGGCACACAGGCACGACGCCGCGGTACAGCGTCGGCGCGGTCCGCTTGTTCAGCCGGACCTCGCCCTCGCAATGCAGGCGTCGTCGCTCGAGCGTCGAGAAGTCCAGATAATCGAAGCGCACGGCTCGCTTCACCTTGTACGCCCGTTCACCGACGAGAAACACGACTGCCGTGTGGGTATCGATTCGCTCGACCGGAGCGCCATCGTGCGTCGAGGGTGATTGGAGAAAGCCGATCACCTGTGACTGATCGTCTACAACCATGTCGTGCCCCGTGGGGCGCACGCCGACGAGCCGGCACCGCACCGACCCTGCCAGCATGCGTGTTTCGTACCTGGTTCGCCGGCATCGCGTCCGGCGGCAGCTCGAAACGCTGTCGGCTGCAGCGCTCACCTGGGGAAAAACCCGCACCGTCGGCAAAATCCCCCGCGCCCGCTCCCGGCGGAACTCGCGCTTGCCGCAGAAATCGCAGAGTGGGCGGCAGTCCTGACCAGGGCCGCCTGGCATGGCATCTGCCCATCGATCATCAGCAGAGGTGTCAGGATGCAGATCCTCATCCGGCAGTTCGCAGGTGCTGCGAGCGTCGATTCGCGAGAGTACGAGGACCTCGCGGCCGACCGGTCGGCCTCCATTCAAACGATCGCCGTGATCGGCCTGGTGATGTGTGCCGCCTGTTTGAGTGTCCTGGGATGGTGGTTCGACGGCGAGCTCCTGCTCGCATCCTCGGCGGTCACCGCGAGCCTGGCGCTGCTGGCGCGGCTGAGTGAACTCGGATAGCCAACCGCTGGTTGCCGTTGGGTACTGGTGGCGGTTTCCTGATTGTCCAGAAAGGGACGCGCGATGTTACGAATCCTTGTCGCTTTTGCGACGACGGAAGGGCATACAGCCAAGGTGGCCGTGGCGCTCCAGCGGCGACTGCGCCGTGGCGGGCACGCCGTTGACGTCTTCAACGTCGCCGACGTTGACCTGAACCCGTCTATGTACGATGCGATCATCGTTGCCGCGTCGATCCACGCGGGACGTTATCAGGCCGGGGTCGTCCACTGGGTGGTGCGTCACGTCGGCGCGCTCAACGCCAAGCCGACTGCCTTCGTGTCGGTCTGCCTCGGTGTTCTTCAACACGACGCAAAAGTGCAGCGCGAGCTCCAGGTCATCGTCGACGCGTTTCTGCGGTCGACTGGATGGCGACCGGTCGACACTCGAATGGTGGCCGGGGCTCTCAAGTACACGCACTACAACTTCGTGGTGCGCTGGCTCATGAAACGCATCGCCCGAAAGGCCGGCGGCGACACTGATACGAGCCGCGACTACGAGTACACAGACTGGACCGACCTCGACAGATTCGCGGATGGGTTCACGGCGCGGCTGGCGAGTCTCGAGAACGTCGGGCTCGGTGCCGTTTCAGGCGCCACGGTCTAAGTCCGCGGTGGCACGACGCGTGCTGAGGCATTGCCAGCGCCGACCCCAGGGCCGGCAGAAAAGCGAGCAGATATGATCACGATCAAGAACGTTTTGGTCGCCACGGACTTCAGCCCGGCTTCAGAAACCGCGCTCCTCTACGCGCGGGCGCTGGCCAGAACCTTCAACGGGACGCTGCATGCGATCCACGTCGTCGAGAATGTGAAAGGGCGTTTCGCCTACGCGGACGCCGCCGTCGCCGCCATTGGGGACGGCGATCTACAGGCGGAACTCGAAGAGGCTGGGCGACGTCAGCTCGACGCGCTTATCGACGAGTGCGATCGCCGCGAATTGCGCGCAGTGCCGGTCGTAAGAGTCGGCCACAACATCGCCTCCACGATCGCCGAATACGCCAGGGAAGCCAACATCGACGTCGTTGTCGTCGGTGCCACGGGTCGTGGCGCGATCGACCGGGTGCTGCTCGGCAGCGTCGCCGATAAAGTCATCAGGCGCGCGCCGTGCCCGGTGCTCGCGGTGCATCGTCCTGAGCGCGAGTTCGTCTTTCCGGACGCGTTGCAGATCGCGGCTGCCGAGAGGACTAAGACCCATGCCGATTTGCCGACGCGCGGGTGAGAGTCGGCGCCGGGTGCTGGTGGTCGATGATGAAAGGCTCATCCGCTGGTCGCTCAGCGAAGCGCTCTCCGACCTGGGATGTGTCGTCGAGGAGGCGGCGACGGCAGCGGCGGCGCTCGAGCGCGTCAGTCAGGCTATCCGTCCCTTCGACGTCGTGCTCCTGGATTTCCGCCTTCCCGATTCGAACACTCTCGGGCTCTTGGCCAGGCTGCGGCAGCTGATGCCATTCGCCCGCATCGTTCTGATCACGGCATTCACCACGCCCGACATTGTCCAGGCCGCGCTCGATCTCGGCGCATTTCGTGTGATGGCCAAGCCGTTCGAGATCGCCGAGATTACACAACTGGTCGAACAGGCAAGCTAGACACCGACGGCAGACGCCCTGTATGTCGCGGCGCCGTCGTTCACCTTTATACTCAATGAGTGCCCGCCCCCACTATTCTCGTCGTCGATGACGAACCGCTGGTTCGCTGGTCGTTGACCAGCCGCTTGACGCAGGAGGGCTACCGCGTCCTCGAAGCCGAGAGTGCGGCCCAGGCTCACGAGCGCCGGCGTGAAGGCGTCGATCTCGTGCTCCTGGATTATCGGCTGCCCGACGCGGACGGACTCACCGTCCTCAAGGCGATCAAAGACACCAGCCCTGACACGCTGGTCATCATGCTCACCGGCCACTCCAGCGTCGAGCTGGCGGTCGAAGCGATGAAACAAGGGGCATTTCATTACGCGAACAAGCCCTTCGATGTCGATGAAATCGCACTCCTGGTCGAGCGGGCGCTGGAGACCACGCGACTGCGGCGCGAAGTGCGCACGCTGCGGGCGTCGCAGGCGAAACCATTCAGCCTGCAGCGGATCGTCGGCGACAGCGATGCCATCCAGCGGGTGCGCGGCCTGCTTCAGAGGATCGCCACCAGTCCGGCCTCGACCGTCTTGCTTACCGGAGAGAGCGGCACCGGCAAGGATCTGGCGGCAAAGGTCATTCACTACGGCAGCGCACGCGCCAACCAGCCGTTCATGAACATCACCTGCTCGGCGCTGCCGGAAGCGCTGCTCGAGAGCGAGCTCTTCGGCCACGAGCGCGGCGCCTTCACGGGGGCCGATCGGCAGAAACGCGGGCTCATCGAGTCGGCCGATGGCGGTACGGTGTTCCTCGACGAGATCGGAGAAATGGTTCCGGCGCTGCAGTCAAAGCTGCTGCGGTTTCTCGAAGAGAAGACGTTCAAGCGGGTAGGTGGTGCGCAGGACCTGCGCGTCGATGTGCGGGTGATTGCCGCGACCAACCGCACGCTCGAAGACGAAGTGCGGAAAGGGCGCTTCCGCGAAGACCTTTACTACCGCCTCAATGTGTTGCCAATCTCGCTGCCGGCGCTGCGGGACCGTGCCGATGACATTCCACAGCTGGTTAACTACTACGTGGACAGCTACAACGCCGAGTTCCGAAAGCGCGTCACCAGGGTCGCTGCCGAGGCCATGGCACGGTTGAAAGCCTACCCCTGGCCGGGCAACGTTCGAGAGCTGCGCAACGCCGTGGAAAGAGCGATGCTCCTGACCGACAGCGACGTGCTCACGCTCGAACACTTCCCGCTGAGCGGTGGACTCGCCTCCCGGCTCACGGATGGCGTGGCGCTGCCGGCATCGGGAGTCGATCTCGAGCAGCTCGAGCGCTCGCTGGTGGTCCAGGCACTCGAACGGAGCGGCTGGAACCAGACGCGCGCGGCGGCCCTGCTCGGCCTGAATCGCGATCAGATCCGCTACCGGATCGAAAAATTCAAGCTCGAGAAGTCGACCGCCTAGGCAGTCGTCTGAGCGCTCGCCGGCAACCCAGGCTGCTGCACGACCGGCAGGGCAATGGTCACGACCGTTCCGCCGTGCGGCGGATTCTCGACATTCACCTCTCCACCGTGTGCCTGCACGAGCCGCCGGACGGTCGCGAGCCCGAGCCCGGTCCCACGCGCCTTGGTCGTGAAGAAAGGCTGAAAGAGACGCTCGCGGACTTCAGGCGGGATGCCTGGTCCCTGGTCGGCGATGGACACGATCTGCGTGCCGCCGTCGCCAGAGATGGTGACTTCTATCCGACCCTGCCCCTGCAGCGCCTGCGCCGCGTTCAGCAGGACGTTCTGAAAGGCGATCTTGAGGAGGTTGGGATCGACGGCGACTGCCGGCGCGTCGCCTTGAATCTGAATGTTGACGTTGGCAAACAGCGGATCCTCCGCCAGCAACTCGGTCGTGGCGGCCAGTATCTGCCGTAACTCGATCGGCAACGGGCGCAGGTGGGGAACGCGGGCAAAAAGCAGCAAATCCTGAACGAGAGCGTTCAGACCGTCGAGGCGGGCCAGAATCTCCTTGACCACCTCGGCATCTCGCGCGTCGGCGGAGTATCGTTTGCCGAGAACCTGGATGGCGCCTCGAACCGCCGCCAGAGGGTTCTTCACCTCGTGGGCCAACACCGCGGCCATCTCACCCAGCCGGGCGAGAGACGCCTGCTCCCGGATTCGCTCCTCCAATTTTGCGCGAGTGCTCAGATCGTGGACGATGCCGACGAAATGCGGCTCGCCGGCCACTCGCATCTCTCCTACGGCGAGGTGCACCGGAAAACAGGTCCCATCACGATGGACGGCAGTCACATCGCGGCCAATCCCGATGATCTTCTGCTGGCCTGTTTCGAGGTAACGCGCGAGGTACTGATCGTGCCGCTCGCGATCGGGCGACGGCATCAGCATGCGGACGTTCTGCCCTAGCACTTCCGATCCGCGATAGCCAAACAGCCGCTCGGCGGCTGGATTGAAGGCCTCAATCGAGCCGCGGGCATCGATCACGATCATGCCATCGACAGCTGCGTCGATGAGCGCGTGCCAGCGTGCATCGGCGATCTGCATCAACAGTTCACTCTGGAGACGATCCTCGTTACTGCGGGCCAACCCAAGGAAACCGATGACGGCACCCTTCCCGTCATGGATCGGTGCAATCGTCAGCGCTGCACGAATCATGCGGCCATCGGCCGCCACGAGCTGCGTGTCACCCGTCGCGGTCGTTGCCCTCCGGCGTACCTCGTCGGCAAGATTGGTGAAATCCTCCGATCGCACGAACGTCGTGACGGGCGTGTCGAGAATGATCTCGGGCGCGTAGCCAAGCAAGCGCGCTGCCGCCGCATTCCAGCTGCGGACATGGCCCGTGAGATCGATGCTGAACGTCGCGGCACTTGTCGCGTCCAAGACGGCGGCCAGTACTCGCTCCGGATCAGGACTGAAAGACGATGGGGCAGTCATTGGCGACGCACTCTGACGCGGACGCGACCTGCAGTGTCCTCACTGCATACCGGCGGGACAACCGCCGCTCGCCCATGGGGAAGAAATCGCGCCGACGCGGAGAATCCCCCATAGTCCCGGGCGTGCACCGTGAAATCCCTTTGATGTCGTCGTGATCGCGCGGCACCGAGCTTGCCTTATGCAGGGTAGGCCAGAGCTTCCGGCCGGTGCCGCATGCCACACATTCACTCTCATCATGTCACGGTCGAGCTGAAGAAAGACTATCAGTTCGTCGCGAGATTCGACGACGTCGACGGGGCCCCCACCCTGGTCTGCGACGAACCTGCGCCGCTTGGTGATGGTCGCGGACCGAATGCCGCCGCGGTGCTTGGCGCCGCCGTCGGCAACTGCCTGGCTGCCAGTCTCGCGTTCTGTCTGCGAAAAGCCCGGATGGAGCCAGTGGAGTTGACCGCACGCGTCACGACCCGAGTGGCGCGCAATGAACGGGGACGCTCTCGCATCGCCGGCATCGACGTCGTGTTGTCACCCGCTTTCGCGGCGCAGGATGAGGGCCGCCAGGAGCGCTGCCAGCAACTTTTCGAAGATTTCTGCACCGTGACCGCCAGCATCCGCCACGGCATTCCCGTCTCGGTTTCGCTCGCAACCGACGCCGAGACGAACGCGGCTTGAATCGGCGGGGAGGACAAAATGGCTGGCCGGCATCGACCCGCGAACTCCCGCGTCCGTATTGGCCTTGCGATCAGCGCGCTCGCGCTCGGTTTTGCAGCGGCGGCATTGCGGGCCTCAGCGCAACCCGCAGGTGCGCCTGAGGCGGAGTTGGCCCGGGGCCACGAACTCTTCGTCAACCATTGCGCCATCTGCCATGGATCGAACGGCACCGGCAACGGGCCGCTCGCCGCAGCGATGCGCCGACCGCCGCCTGACATCACGGACCTGGCGCTGGCCAATGGCGGTGTCTTCCCGGCCGATCGCCTGCGACGCATCGTAGACGGCCGCGCCGTAGAGGCTCACGGCGATCGGGAAATGCCGGTCTGGGGCGACGCCTTCAAGAGCGGCGCTGACGCGGACCGCGAGAAAGCGGCGCGCGAGAGGATCTCCGCCATCTTGAAGTACGTCGCCTCGATTCAGCGTCAACGTGGATAAGGTCGGTTCGAGGACAGGCTCGATCAGGAGAGACGGGCTGTGACTACATCACAAGTCGTCCACGGACAGGTTGCGGTTGGATTCGAGGCGGTCCGTCGCGCATTTGCCGAGAACTTCGCCCGCCGTCATGAGCTTGGCGGGGCGTGCTGCGCCTACTATCGCGGCCGGAAGGTCGTAGACCTCTGGGGCGGCATTCGAAACGCACAGACCGGTGAGCCGTGGCAAGAAGACACCATGGTCATCGTCTACTCGGCCACCAAGGGCCTGGCGGCTATGACCCTGGCCGTCGCACATTCGCGCGGATGGCTCGACTACGAGCAGCCGGTGTGCGCCTACTGGCCGGAATTCGCGCAGGAGGGGAAGGAGCGCATTACGGTTCGTCACCTCCTCGCGCACCAGGCCGGGTTGTTCGCGCTCGATCCGCCCATCGACCGCGCCATCGTGGCCGACGCCGACCGGCTCGCCATCGTGCTCGCGCGGCAAAAGCCAGCCTGGGAGCCCGGCACCCGTCAGGCGTATCACGCGATCAGCCTCGGATACTACGAGAGCGAGCTGCTGCGTCGCGTCGATCCGCGCCGGCGCAGCCTGGGCCAGTTCTTCCAAGACGAGATCGCGTCACCACTCGGACTGGACGTCTACATCCGGCTCCCCGAGACGGTTCCAGACTCGCGGCTGGCGACCATTGCCGTGCCGAGCTGGTTCGAAAGGCTGCGCGGATTCCCGATTCGTCTCAGCCTCGATGCCCTGAATCCGCACTCGAAGATTCGCCGGGCACTCGCCGGCTCAGACTTTCCTCATGACGAGCAGCGCATCTACGCGCGCAATTTCGAAGTGCCGTCTGGCGGAGCTGTCGGGACCGCCCGAGCCATCGCGCGCGCCTACAGTGTGTTCGCGACGGGCGGACATGAGCTGCAGCTCCGTCAGCCGACGCTCGATTTGCTGGCCGCGCCGGCAATCCCACCAACACACGGGTTCTACGACGTGTGCATGAAGGGCGAAGTGCAGTTTGCCCTTGGCTTCATGAAGCCGTGCCCGGGGTGGCCATTTGGCAGCGCGACTTCGTTTGGATCACCCGGGGCCGGCGGGTCCCTTGGCTTCGCCGATCCAAGCACCGGTGTGGGCTATGGCTATGTGACGAGCCGGATGGGGACGCGAGTGACGGGCGACCCACGGGACATCGCGCTCAGGGAAGCGCTCTACTCGGCGATCGGACGTCAGGATTTAGAGGCCGTGCCAGAAAGAAGGGCGTCATGAAACCGTGGATGCAGTATGCACTCGCCTTTCTGCTCTTGGTTCATGGTTTCATTTACGTCCGCGTCGGTTCGATGCTACCGGACCCCATCAAGGAGTGGACGGGCACTTCGTGGCTTCTTGGTCATGCCGTCAGTGACCCTCACCTCGGGACGTTGGCGGTCGGCCTTCACGTCGTCGCAGGGATGGCCCTTATCGCGTGCGCGGCCGCGATTGGTGTGCCGTGGATGGTGCCGGGATGGTGGCGTCCGCTTGCGATGATCGGCGCCGCACTCGGCGTCGCCGCCTTCGCGGTGTTCTGGGATGGACAGACCAGGCTGCTGGTCGAAGAGGGCGCTCTTGGCGCTTTGATTAGCCTGGTCTTGCTTGTTGGGGCGATCTTCCTTCCACTCGCATTCAGGTGACCGCCATGATGAACAGGAACACATCGGCGTCGACCCTGGGCATTCTGATCCAGCGCGGGCGCGAGGTGCTGGACAGAGGGTCTGAATGGGTGGTCCTGAGGATGGATGTCAGTGCGTTGCTGCGCCCTGACCCGGCGTTGCCGCGCGAACGGCGCAATCTGGCAGCTCGCCGCACCCTGACGCGACGCATCGTCGGCGAATATGCAGAGATGCCGGGATTGCGGCTGACGATTGCGCAGGCAGCACGTCTGTTCTCCTTGCGAGGCGATGTCTGTGTGCGAGTGCTCGGCGAGTTGGTGGATGCGGGGTACCTTCACCACGACGCCGCCGGCGCATACGCACGACGGTCGACGGCGGCGTGAGAGGGAAGCACCACGGGCCGACGCCGAGGCGTAGAATCACGGACCATGGCTGAATCGCTGGCCTTCGTGCGGCAACAGCTCGTGCGTGCGCTCGACTGGGACGAAGCCCACGTCGGCTTCGACAAGGCCGTGGCCGGCGTGCCGCCGGATCAGCGGGGAGCACGTCCCTCTGGGTTCGAGCACTCGACCTGGCAGCTGCTCGAGCACCTGCGGCTCGCGCAGCGCGATCTACTCGATTTCTGCGTAAACGCGCAGTACACGCACACGCTCGCATGGCCGGACGACTACTGGCCGGCGAACCCGGCGCCGCCGTCCGCGGCCGCCTGGGATGCCAGTATCGCGGGCTACGAACGCGACCGCGAGCAACTACGGCAACTGGTCAGCGACAACCGGGTCGATTTGTCCGCGCTGGTCCCGACCGGGAAGGGTCAACAGACCTACCTGAGAGCGGTCATGCTCGTGATCGACCACAACGCCTACCACGTCGGTCAGATCGTGGAGCTGCGTCGCGCCCTGGGCATCTGGCCCTGAGGAGTCACTGGCCGGTGGAGCGGTCGGCGTTGAACCACGAGAGCTGCCACGCTGCGCCGACCGTATTGAAGTCTCCGCCGACTCGCGTGGTCGCGCCCGTGCTGAACGTGAACTTGATGGACTGTCGCGCCGTCAGGGGCAGCGAGAGCGTTGATCCGATGCGCGAATTACGCTGGAGATCGGCCTTGGCAACGCCGTTGACGCTTGTGGTCCCCCCTGTGTACCAGGTCGCGTCGAACGCCACCCAGAGTTGCGGCCTCACGGTGTAGCTGGTGTGCGCCTGCAGCGCCAACACCCGCTCTTGCGTGCGCCTGGCATCTCGCGGATAGAACGAATCGTTCGCGGTGAAGAGCAAGACCGCCGAATACCCCTCGATCGTCCATCGTCCGGTGCTGTGAGAGATGCCGATCTCGGGCTTGAACGCCCAACGGTTCGCGCCAAGGTTGATGAGTTTCGTCGGGTAGTACTGACCCAGAGGTGGCGCGACTGCAAGGCTGGCACCGACGATCGTTGCCGGACGCGCCCTGGCAAATTCCCGCGGTCGCTGGGCGCGGCCGCCGAGCAGATTGACCGACAGCTTCAGCCGTGGATCGGCGAGCCCAGATCGGCTGATGCTTGCCGCAACCTCACCGATGTTGCCCGATGCATCGGCCCACGCGTACGGAATGATCGCGACGAGCAGTGCGGTCCTCCCCAGCAGCGAGAACGTCGATCCGCCGCCAATCGCCGCCGAGTTCACCACGGCCTCGACGTCGTCGACCGGAAGGGATGGATCGGTGACCACGCCGCCGCTCGAGCGAGTGGTCGCAAGGACCAGAAAGTTCAGACCGATTGGGGCCGCCGAGTACGCGCGCGGCTCCAGGTCCTGAGCGGCGACGGGACATGGCAGCGCAAACCAGGCCAGACCGGCGGCCAGCAGTGCTCTCCCAATCAGATTGATCACGGATACTCTAAGACACACACGGCGGCTGAAGCCTGGCAAGAGAGGAGCCTACCGCAATGCGGTCAAGTGCCACCATCGACGTCACCCAGTCTAACAATTGGGCCCAGCGGCCCGAATCTTTTGATTAGGCTTGAAGTCTCCACCCAGCAGGCCATTGGGGAGAAAGAGGAAACCGACCGATGAATCCAAATCCAAACAACGCGCTCTGGGAAAAAGGGGACTTCACACGCATCGCCGACAGCATGCGCGAAAGCGGTGAGGCACTCGTTGCGACGCTCGGCATCACCCCGGGGATGAAAGTGCTCGATCTCGGGTGCGGCGACGGCACGACCGCGGTGCCCGCTGCGAAGCTCGGCGCCGACGTGCTCGGCGTCGATATCGCACACAACCTCGTCGAGGCGGGAAACAAGCGCGCCAGAGCGCTGGGCCTCAACAACTGCCGTTTTCAAGAAGGCGATGCGACCAACCTGCAAGAACTGAGAGACCACACCTTCGATCTCGTCGTGAGCGTCT
Source organism: Acidobacteriota bacterium (assembly GCA_046734915.1). Lineage (GTDB taxonomy): Bacteria > Acidobacteriota > Vicinamibacteria > Vicinamibacterales > CAVVIG01 > VFZL01. Next base: position 19,779 of record JBKPSC010000473.1, read on the forward strand.
TCGGGGCGATGTTC
>JBKPSC010000474.1:0-13645 GCA_046734915.1 Acidobacteriota bacterium
GCGCTGCGGCAACTGCTCGATCTGTTCGTCTGCCTGCGACCTGTCCGCTGGTACAACGGCGTGCCGTCACCAGTGAAGCACCCCGAGAAGGTCGACATGGTGATCTTCCGGGAGAATACCGAGGACATCTACGCCGGGATCGAGTATGCCGCCGGCACGCCGGAGGCTCAGAAAGTCCTCGACTTCTTCGAGCGGGAGTTTCCCAAGGAGTTCAAGAAGATCCGGTTCGGGACCGCGCAGGTGTCAAAGGAGTGGCAGGCCGCGCTCGAAAGCATCGGCGCGCCGAAACGCGACGTGCCGGTCCGAGTTGGCGTGGGTCTGAAGCCGATCAGCTATCTGGGGACCGAGCGACTGGTCCACAGCGCCATCGGCTACGCCGTCAACAACAAGCGGAAGAGCGTGACCCTTGTCCACAAGGGCAACATCATGAAGTTCACCGAGGGTGCCTTCCGCGACTGGGGTTACCAGATCGCCAAAGATTTTTTCGGCGCAGTGGAGATCGACGGCGGCCCGTGGTGCCGGATTCCCGACGGCAAACCTGGAGCCGGGCTCGTCATCAAAGATGCCATCGCCGACATCACGCTGCAGCAGGTCCTGACCCGTCCCGACGAGTTCGACGTGATTGCGACCCCGAATCTGAACGGCGACTACCTGTCCGACGCGCTCGCGGCGCAGGTCGGCGGCATCGGCATCGCGCCAGGCGGCAACATCAACTACGTCACCGGACACGCGGTCTTCGAGGCGACGCACGGGACGGCGCCGAAATACGCGAATCTGGACAAGGTCAACCCCGGGTCGGTCATCCTCTCCGGCGAGATGATGCTGCGGCATCTCGGGTGGACCGAGGCCGCCGATCTCGTAGTGAAGGGCATGGACGGCGCGATCGCGTCCAAGCGGGTCACCTACGACTTCGCGCGCCTGATGACCGGTGCGACCGAGCTCAAGACGTCCGAGTTCGGCGACGAAATCGTCAGACACATGTAGACTTCAGGCTTTGGGCTCTAGGCTTCAGGATCGCGAACGCTCTTACTGAGTGCGCTTGGCTGAAGTCCGGAGCCTGAAGCCCGGAGCCAGCAAGGATCACAGAGAATGAATCGCAAAGTGACGGTTGTGGGAGGCGCCGGCAACGTCGGATCGACGGTGGCCCGGTGCATTGCCGACAAAGAGCTCGCCGATGTCGTTGTCGTCGACATTGCCGATCAGAAAGCGGCGGGCGTGGCCCTCGACATGCTCGAGTCGTGCCCGATCACGGGCTCAGACAGCAGGCTGATCGGCGGGTCTGACTATACCCAGACGGCGAACTCGGACGTAGTCGTCATTACATCAGGGGTTCCGCGCAAGCCGGGCATGAGCCGCGACGATCTCCTCAACGTCAACTTTGGCATCATGAAAGCCGTCACCGAGCAGGTCGTCAAACACTCACCCAACTGCATCATCGTCCCGGTGGCGAACCCGCTCGATGCGATGTGTCAGGCCGTCTACCGGCTGAGCGGATTCCCGCGGGAGCGCGTCATCGGCATGGCTGGCGTCCTCGATTCGGCCCGCATGCGTACGTTCATCGCCATGGAGCTCAACGTATCGGTGGAGAACGTCCACGCCTTCGTGCTCGGCGGACATGGCGACACGATGGTGCCGCTGCCGCGGTATTCGACGGTGGCCGGCGTGCCGATTACCGAGCTGATGTCCAAGGAACGTGTTGATGCCATCTGCAAACGGACCGCTGACGGCGGCGCCGAAATCACCAAACTGGTGGGGACGAGCGCGTGGTATGCGCCAGGCGCGGCGGCGGCCGAGATGGTCGAGTGCATTCTGAAGGACAAGAAAAAGATCCTGCCGTGCTCGGTGTTCCTCCAGGGGGAGTACGACATCAAGGACCTGTTCGTCGGCGTGCCCGTGAAGCTCGGCGCGCGAGGCATCGAAGACATCATCCAGATCAAGTTGACCGCCGACGAAGATGCCGCCCTCAAGAAGTCCGCTGGCGCGGTCAAAGAGCTCGTGGATGTGATCAAGGTCTGAAGCCCGCCGGCCGCGAGCGCGTCGGGGGCAGGTGGGCGGATAGGACAGGTAGGGCAGGGCGGGCCGTCCTACCGCAACGAGAGCATCAACGCGCGCGTGTACTCACGCGTCATGCGCGCGATGTTGGAAATCGGAATCTCTTTCGGACAGACCGCCTCGCATTCGCCTTCGTTCGAACAGCTGCCGAAGCCATCGCTGTCCGCCTGTTCGATCATCGACAGCACCCGCTGCGTGCGTTCGACCTGCCCCTGAGGCAACAGCGCCAGCTGGGAGATCTTCGCGCTCATGAAGAGATGGGCGGACGCGTTCTTGCAGGCCGCCACGCATGCGCCGCAGCCGATGCAGGCGGCGGAGTCCATCGCCAGCTCGGAGACGTCCTTCGAGATCGGAATCGCGTTCCCATCCGGAGCGCCGCCGCAGTTGATCGACACATAGCCCCCGGCCGCGATGATGCGGTCGAATGCGCTGCGGTCGACCACCAGGTCCTTCACCACTGGAAAGGCCTTCGCGCGCCACGGCTCGATGGTGATGGTCTCGCCGTCCTTGAACCGTCGCATATGCAGCTGGCAGACGGTTGTCCCGCGGTCCGGGCCATGCGGAACCCCGTTCACGACGAGACCGCACATTCCGCAGATGCCTTCACGGCAGTCAGAGTCGAAGGCGATCGCGTCCTGACCCTTCTTGACCAGGTCTTCGTTGACGACGTCGAGCATCTCGAGGAAGGACATGTCGGTCGACACGTGGTCAGCGACGTAGTCGACCAGCTTGCCGGCGACCTTCGGTCCGGCCTGTCGCCAAATTTTCAGGTTCAGTCTCACGGTGATCCTTTTCAGGCTTCGGGCTTCAGGCTGCAGGCTTCGGGATCGCACGCTCTTCACGAAGTTTGGTTGCTCGGCCCGGACCCGGAGCCCGAGGCCTATTTGTAACTGCGCTGCGTCGGGTGCACCTCTTCGAACGCCAACGGTTCCTGGTGCAGTTCAGGCGGCTCGCCGACGCCGTGGAATTCCCAGGCGGCGACGTACGTGAAGTTGGCGTCGTCGCGCAGCGCCTCGCCGTCCGGCGTCTGACTTTCCTCGCGGAAGTGCCCGCCGCACGACTCCGTTCGATGGAGTGCGTCAATCGCGAGCAGCTGCGCGAACTCGAGATAGTCGGCGACGCGTCCCGCATATTCGAGGCTCTGGTTGAGATTGTCGGGCGAGCCAGGCACCGAGACGCTTCCCCAGAACTCCTCGCGCAGCTTTGGAATCTCAGTCAGCGCGCTCATCAGGCTGGCTTCGCTGCGCGCCATCCCGACGTCGTCCCACATGATGCGCCCGAGCTCGCGGTGAATCTCGCGGATCCCGCGATTGCCTTTGACGTTCAGCAGGGCGTTGATGCGCTCCTGGACGCAACTGGCGGCTTCTTTGAACGCATCGTGCTCGGTCGTCACTTTCGGCAGCGGCGTGCTCGCGAGGTAGTGGCCGACGGTGTACGGAATGATGAAGTAGCCATCGGCGAGTCCCTGCATCAATGCGCTGGCGCCCAGGCGATTGGCGCCGTGGTCCGAGAAGTTGGCTTCGCCAAGCACGTGCAGCCCGGGGACGTTGCTCATCAGGTTGTAATCAACCCACAGACCGCCCATCGTGTAATGGATGGCCGGGTAGATTCGCATGGGCACCTTGTACGGGTTCTCGTCCGTGATCTTCTGATACATGTGGAAGAGATTTCCGTACTTGACCTTGATCGTCTCAGGGCCGAGGCGCTTGATCGCCTCGGCGAAGTCCAGGTAAACCGCCAGGCCGCTGTCGCCCACGCCGCGGCCGTCGTCGCACGCCTGTTTGGCGTTGCGAGAGGCCACGTCGCGCGGCACCAGGTTGCCGAAGCTGGGGTACTTCCGTTCGAGGTAGTAGTCGCGCTCGTCCTCGGGAATCTGTTCAGGCGGCCGCTTGTCACCCTTCTTCTTGGGCACCCACACGCGTCCGTCATTGCGGAGGCTTTCACTCATCAGCGTCAGCTTCGACTGGTGCTCGCCGCTGACCGGAATACACGTGGGGTGAATCTGCGTGAAGCACGGGTTGGCGAAGAGCGCCCCGCGTTTGTGAGCGCGCCACGCCGCAGTCACGTTGGAGTTCACAGCGTTGGTGGACAGGAAGTAGGCCGTGCCGTAGCCGCCCGTGGCGAGGATGACGGCGTCGCCGGCGTACTTCTCAATCGCTCCGGTCGTCAGATCTCGCACGATGATGCCGCGGGCCTTGCCGTCGATGACGACGAGATCGAGCATCTCGCGGCGAGGGAACATCTTCACGCGGCCTTCATGCACCTGGCGCATGAGCGACTGATACGCGCCGAGCAGCAACTGTTGACCCGTCTGGCCGCGCGCGTAGAAGGTGCGCGACACCTGAGCCCCACCGAACGACCGGTTGTCGAGCAGGCCGCCGTACTCACGGGCGAAGGGCACACCCTGGGCCACGCATTGATCGATGATGTTCACGCTCAATTGCGCGAGTCGATACACGTTGGCTTCGCGTGAGCGGTAGTCGCCGCCTTTGACCGTGTCGTAGAACAGCCGGTAGATGCTGTCGCCGTCGTTCTGATAGTTCTTGGCGGCATTGATGCCACCCTGGGCGGCAATGCTGTGGGCGCGGCGGGGACTGTCCTGGATGCAGAAGTTCAACACGTTGTAGCCGAGTTCGCCGAGCGACGCCGCTGCCGCTCCGCCGGCGAGCCCGGTTCCGACGACGATCAGCGTGAACTTGCGTTTATTCGCTGGGTTGACCAGCTTCATCTCGAACTTGTGCCGGTCCCACTTCTCGGCGATGGGTCCGCCGGGAACTTGTGCATCGAGATTGATCCTGCTCACTTAGGCGCCTCCCGCGAAGTGCGCCCAGAGGGCGATGACGATGAATCCACCGGCGATGATCACGGCCGCGGTCTTGCCGGCGGCGAGAATCTTGGGCGTCCAGCGCGGATGATCGGCGCCGAGCGACTGCAGCGAGCTCGAGGCGCCGTGCCACAGGTGTGAGCCGACGATCAACATGCTCAGCACGTAGAACAGCACGGCCAGCGGGCTGCGGAAGTTCTCCATCTCGACGCGGTACAAATCTTTAATACCGCTTGTCGTCTCGTACTCGGCGCCGTACTTGAACGCTTGCACGTGCAGAATCACGAACAGGAAGAGCCAGAGTCCCGAGATGATCATGGTCGACGAGGCCAGCGACTTCCGGCTCGCTCCGCCGGCCGGCTTCTTCATTGCGTAGGCGATCGGCCGGGCGGCTTTGTTCCTGATCACCATCTTGATGGTCTTGTAGATGTGGAGCAGGAAGATGAGCAGCAGTCCGATCTCGATGAGCGGGATGAGCGGGTTGCTCATCAGGAAATGGGCGTAGCCGTTGAAGACGTCGGGACCGAAGAAGACGAGAACGTTGCCGATGATGTGCGTGATGAGATAGAGGAAGAGGGCGAGTCCTGTCAGGCCGATGAGCAGTTTCGACCCGACCGATGAATCGAACGCACGTATTCGCGATGACATAGGATGAGAGAAGTTTATCAAAAGTCGCCGCAATGATGCCCGCTCAGTATTGACGCCTGCGAGACAAGCCAAGTACCATTCCTCGTCTTGCCCACATGAAAATCCACGAGTATCAAGCCAAAGCTATCCTCGCGCGGCACGGCGTGCCCGTACCGCGCGGCGAAGTCGCGTTCAACGCTTCAGAAGTCGGTGACATCGCGCGGCGGCTCGGCGGCAGCGTCGTCGTCGTTAAAGCGCAGATTCACGCCGGCGGCCGCGGCAAGGGCGGTGGCGTCAAGCTCGCCAAGTCACCCGCTGAAGCCGAAGCCATCGCTGGCAACATGATCGGGATGACGCTCGTCACCCCTCAGACCGGACCCGAGGGCCGCGTCGTCTCCCGCGTCCTCGTCGAGGAGGGGTTGCAGATGGCGCGCGAGCTGTATCTCAGCGTCGTCCTCGATCGCGCCTCAGGCAAGCCGGTGATGATGGCCAGCGCCGCCGGTGGCATGGACATCGAAGAAGTGGCGGCGTCGACGCCCGAGAAAATCGTGCGCATCTACATCGAGCCCGGGGTGGGGCTCGTGCCGTATCAGGCGCGCGAGCTGGGCTTCGCCATCGGCCTCGATGGGCGGCAGGTAAGCAAGGCCGTGAAGCTGATGACAGCGCTGTACGACGCATTTGTCGCCACCGACGCCTCGCTCGTCGAGATCAACCCGCTCGTCGTCACGGCGGCGGGCGATCTGCTCGCGCTCGACGCGAAGATGAACTTCGACGACAACGCGCTCTATCGTCATCAGGAGATCAAGGATCTGCGTGATCTCGGTGAAGAGGATCCCCTGGAGATCGAAGCCTCGAAGTTCTCGCTCAACTACATCCATCTCGAGGGCAATATCGGCTGCATGGTCAACGGCGCCGGTCTGGCGATGGCGACGATGGACATCATCAAGCTCGCGGGCGGCGAGCCGGCGAACTTCCTCGACGTCGGCGGCGGCGCCAACGCCGAGCAGATCAAGAACGCGTTCCGCATCCTGATGTCCGACAAGAACGTCAAAGCCGTCTTGATCAATATCTTCGGCGGCATCCTGCGGTGCGACGTGCTGGCGCAGGGCGTCATCAGCGCGGTGAAGGAGCTGGGCGTGCCGGTGCCGATCGTCATCCGGATGGAAGGCACGAACGTCGACGAAGGCAAGCGCCTGCTGCGCGAGAGCGGAATGAACTTCACGACGGCCGACAGCATGGGCGAGGCCGCCACAAGGGTCGTGCAGTTGGTGGGATGAGAAACCCGGCCGCAACCACACGAGTCACGACGACGCCACCCCCCAAAGATCTTGTGTCGTCGGGCCCTCGTGCGTTGGTTTTTTGGACAACGACATGTCTGTACTGATCGATAAAAGCACCCGCTTGCTGGTCCAGGGTCTCACTGGACGCGAGGGCACCTTCCACGCCCAGCAGGCCGCCGCGTACGGCACCACAGTGGTCGGCGGCGTAACACCCGGCAAAGGCGGTACGACCCACGAAGGCTGGACGATTTTCGATACGGTTCACGATGCCGTGAAGAAGACAGGGGCCAACGCCTCGGTCATCTTCGTTCCGCCGCCGTTTGCCGCCGACGCCGTGATGGAAGCCGCGGATGCGGGCGTTGGCGTGGTGGTGTGCATCACCGAGGGCATCCCGACGCTCGACATGATGCGGGCGATGACCTTCCTGAAGACCCGGCCTGCCACCCGGTTGGTCGGACCCAACTGTCCGGGGATCATCACGGCCGGTCAAGGGAAGGCCGGCATCATTCCGGGCCACATCTGCCGCGAGGGCCGCGTCGGCATCGTCTCGAAGAGCGGCACGCTGACCTACGAAGCCATCCATCAACTGACCCGCCTGGGTCTCGGTCAGACGACCTGCATCGGCATCGGAGGCGACCCGCTCATCGGAACGTCACACATCGACGCATTGAAGCTGTTTGGCGACGATCCCGAAACCGAGGCCGTGATCATGATTGGCGAGATCGGCGGCAGCGCCGAAGAAGAGGCCGCCGGCTGGATCAAATCGAACTTCAAGAAGCCGGTCGTGGCGTTCATCGCGGGTCAGACGGCGCCGCCAGGGCGCCGGATGGGGCACGCAGGCGCCATCATCGCCGGCGGCAAGGGAACCGCGGCCGAGAAGATGGCCGCGCTCTCGTCGGCCGGCGTCACCGTCGTCAAGAGTCCTGCCGATATGGGTCAGGCGGTGCAAGACCTGCTTCGATGACCCCTCCGTGCCGATAACTCCTCTGAATACGTCGTGTTATACTCGATCGGTTTGACCTGATACCCGGCGTGGGGCCGCCGGGCCCCCTCCAAGCGTCTCAAAAGAGGTAAGAAGGATTCGAGCATGTCACCGACAGATCTAGCGGTCCAGGAAGGTCAGGTTACGTCTCGCCAGCAGCGCGTCGTCAACGATTTCAGCATCCAAGTCGCCACCGTGAACGGGTCGGGTAGTCAGACGGCGAATATGGTGCTGCTCCGCTCTCTGCTGCTCATGGGTATCCCCGCGTCGGGCAAGAACATGTTCCCGTCCAACATCGCGGGTCTTCCCACGTGGTACACGATTCGCGCCAGTAAGCGGGGGTACATCGGCCGGAAGAAGGAAGTCGATTTCCTCGTCGCCATGAACCCGGAGACGGCCAAGGAAGACGTGCTCACGCTCGAGCCAGGCGCCGCCGTCGTTTATGACGAACCCCTCAAGCTCAATAATCTCCGGTCGGATTTGGTCTTTTACCCGGTTCCGTTCGACAAGCTGGTCGCGCCCGTCTGTCCAGATGCGAAGCTGCGCCGCCTCGTGCGGAACATGATTTACGACGGCATCCTCGCGAAGCTCCTCAACATCGATCTGGCGCTGATGGAGAAGGCCCTCGGGAAGCAGCTCGGCAAGAAAGCGAAGGCCGTGGCGCTGAACGCCGGGGCGCTGAAGGCCGGCTGGGATTACGCCGAGGCGCACCTGCCCAAGCAGGATCCGTTCGTGTTCGAGCGGATGAACGAGACGGCCGGGAAGATTCTCATCGAAGGCAACGCGGCCGCGGCCATCGGCTGCATGATGGCTGGCGTCACGGTCGTGGCCTGGTATCCGATTACACCGTCCTCCTCGCTGTGCGAGTCGCTCATCGGATACATGAAGAAGTACCGCGTGGACAAGACCACCGGCAAAGCGACCTTTGCCATCGTTCAGGCCGAAGACGAAATCGCCTCGCTGGGCATGGTGATTGGCGCAGCATGGGCCGGTGCCCGTTCCATGACCGCGACCGCTGGACCAGGCATCTCGCTCATGTCGGAGTTCACCGGCCTGGCGTACTACGCGGAAGTGCCGGCGGTGATTTTCGACGTTCAGCGAGTCGGACCGTCGACCGGTCTGCCGACGCGCACCGCTCAGGGTGATCTGCTCTCGACCGCATTCCTTTCTCACGGCGATACCAAGCACATCATGATCATTCCCTCCTCGGTCGAGGAGTGCTACACGATGTCGCAGGAGGCGTTCGACCTCGCCGAACGTTTCCAGACACCGGTCTTCGTGATGATGGACCTCGACCTCGGGATGAACAACTGGGCGTCCGATCCCTTCAAGTACCCCGAGCAGGGTGTCGATCGCGGCAAGCGCCTCGACGCGGACGCGCTGAAGAAGCTCGGCGAGTGGGGGCGGTACAAGGACGTCGAGGGCGATGGCATCCCGTATCGCACCGTACCAGGTGACGGCATGCCGGCGTACTTCACCCGCGGATCGGGTCACAATGCCAAGGGGCAATACAGCGAGCGGCCCGATGACTACGTCGAGAACATGAGCCGTTTGGCCCGCAAGTTCGACACGGCACGGGCGCACGTGCCGCAGCCCGAGATCGAGCGGGTGCCCGGCGCGAAGATCGGGTTCATCGCCTACGGCACGTCGCACTGGGCGACGACGGAGAGCCGCGATCAGCTGCGCGAAGAAACCGATGTGAAGACGTCGTACTTCCGGCTGCGAGCGTACCCCTTCAACGACCAGCTCACGCAGTTCATCGATGCTCACGACCGCGTCTACGTCATCGAGCAGAACCGCGACGCGCAGCTGCTCCAGCTAATGCGTCTTGAATTGACGCCGGCGCGGATCGCCAAGCTGCGCAGCGTGCTCCACTTCAGCGGCCTGCCCATCGACGCACGCAGCATCACCGACGATGTGCTGTCGCAGGAAGGGTATGAGGTCGTTCAGAAAACGAACGTGCGCGTGAGCGCCGGCAGCGCAGGCGGAGAATAGATTCCATGTCGACACCGATCAAGATCAATCGCATTGGCCTCGAACAGGCCGTCTACAAGGGCGGCAAGACCACGCTCTGCGCCGGCTGCGGCCACAACGCCATTTCGGAGCGCATCATCGACGCGTTCTACGAGATGGGCGTCGAGCCGTCTCGGGTGATCAAGCTGTCAGGCATCGGCTGCTCGAGCAAGAGTCCGGCCTACTTCCTCGGCAGCGCTCACGGCTTCAACGCCGTGCATGGCCGCATGCCATCGGTCGGCACCGGCGCCATGCTCGCCAATAAGGACCTGGTCGCGATCGGCATCAGTGGCGACGGCGACACCGGCGCGATCGGCATCGGCCAGTTCGTCCACTTGATGCGTCGCAACCTGCCGATCATCTACATCATCGAAGACAACGGCTGCTACGGCCTCACCAAGGGGCAGTTCTCGCCGACCGCCGATCTCGGGTCGAAGTTGAAGACGGGCGTCGTGAACGATCTGCCGCCGCTCGACACCTGCGCCTTGGCGATCGAGCTGGGGGCGACGTTTGTCGCGCGGTCGTTCTCGGGCGACAAGAAGCAGCTGCTGTCGTTGCTGAAGGCGGCCATCGCGCACCGCGGCACCGTGATGCTCGATGTCATCTCGCCCTGCGTCACCTTCAACGATCACGAGGGCTCGACCAAGAGCTACGCGTACGCGAAGGAGCATGACGATCCGGTCGAAGAGGTGACGTTTGTGCCGTTCTTCGAAGACATCACTGTCGAGTACGACCCTGGCACGACCCAGGAAGTCACCATGCACGACGGCTCAAAGGTGTATCTGAAGAAGCTCGAAGAAGACTACGACCCGACTGACAAGATCGTCGCGCTGCGGCGGCTGCACGAGACCTCGAGGCGCGGGGAATTCGCGACCGGCCTCATTTACGTCGAGCCCGATCGCGACGATTTTCTCACTCAGCTGAATGTCGTCGACGAGCCTTTGGCGTTCCTGCCGCTCGAACGCGTCCGTCCGGGCCGGGAGGCCTTAGACGACATCATGGAAGGCCTTCGATAACTAGGGCAGGTAGGGCAGGTAAGCCGGGTAGGGCGGGTGGGGCAGGTTGCAGGGCAGGTAAGCACCTCTTACATGCGCACCTGACTTATCCCACCTGCCTTACCGCCCCACCTGCCTTACCCGCCCTACTGGCCTAGCAGAAGTCACCCCTGCGTTCCGTCGGCTTTCGCGCCCTCGACATCTTCGGCGATCGCGATCGGATCGGCTGGCAAGCCGTCGGCGTCGAGCGCCGTACCGTGCGGATTGCCTTGCTGCTCGCGATCGGTCGGCCGATCACCTTCGATGGCACCTTTGTGGAGATCCGGGTCTGGAGTTCGGTGTTCAGAGGGAGTGTTCATGGCGCTCTCGTGCTCCTTGCGCCTCAGAACGGTCCAGATGGAGCTGATATAATCGCCGGATGTCTGAGCGCACGTTGGCCATCATCAAACCTGATGCCGTCGAGCGACGGCTCGTCGGCCGAATCATCCAGCGAATCGAAGATGCCGGGTTCCACATCCGTGCCATGCGGCGGGTATCCCTGTCGCGGGCCGATGCCGAGGGGTTCTACGCCGTGCATCGGCAGCGACCATTTTTCTCGAGTTTGACGGCATTCATGTCCTCGGGGCCTGCAGTCGTGCTGGTGCTGGAAGCGCCCGACGCGATCAAGAAGTGGCGCGGGCTCATGGGCGCCACCGACCCGGCGAAGGCCGACACCGGCACCCTCCGCAAGGAATTCGCCGAGTCCATCGAACGCAATGCGACCCATGGCTCAGACGCCGCGGACACCGCTGCGTACGAAATCGGATACTTTTTCGCCGGGATCGAATTGAATTGAGTCGGGCCGCCGGGGCGGCGGAGCTGAACAGCAGATGGCCAAGACGCTGGTGGTAATTGGTCTCGGCATCGCGGCGCTCGGGCTGGTGATGATGCTGGGTGTGCCCTTCGGTCGGTTGCCAGGCGACTTCGTCGTGCGGCGGGGCAATTTTTCGTTCTACTTTCCGCTGGCCACCTCAATCGTCGTGAGCATCCTGCTCACGCTGCTGATGGCCTTCTTCAGGCGGTAGGGGAGTCAGGGGGACCGGTGGCGATCAAGCCCGACACATGGATTCGCCGGATGGCGCTCGAGCACCGCATGATCGAGCCCTTCGAGGATCAGCAGGTCCGCAAAGGAGTCATATCCTACGGGGTGTCGTCGTACGGCTACGACATCAGGGTTGCGGATGAGTTCAAGGTTTTCACCAACATCAACAACACCGTTATCGACCCTAAAGCTTTCGATCCACGGTCGTTCGTCGATCTGAAGACGGACGTCTGCATCGTCCCGCCGAACTCGTTTGCGCTGGCGCGGACGATCGAGTATTTCCGGATCCCTCGCGACGTGCTGACGGTCTGCCTCGGCAAGTCGACTTATGCGCGCTGTGGGATTATCGTGAATGTGACACCCTTCGAACCCGAGTGGGAAGGGACGGCGACGCTCGAGATTTCGAACACGACCCCGCTGCCGGCGAAAATCTACGCAAACGAGGGCATTGCGCAGGTCCTGTTCTTTCAGAGCGACGAGCCGTGCGCGATTTCTTACGGCGACAAGAAGGGAAAATACCAGGCGCAGGTCGAGGTGACCCTGCCGCGCATCTGATCTCACGAGGGGGTCACGACAGCCCGTTTTCGAGGCAAACGACACGCTTTTCGCTGGCACTGGCAGCTCAAGCTCTGGCTTGACCGTTGTCGCCACACGTAGTAAAACTTGCCGCGGCTCAGTCGTTTCTGAGCCCTGGCCGCTTCCCGGTTACATGGATAAATTGGTCGAGCGCGAGTCCCCGACTCGCAGTCCTCTCGTCGCCGCGCCCGCTCTCGCTGTTCAATTTTTCCTGATCCCGCTTGCGGTCGTTGGCGTCACGGTTCTCGTGTATGCAGGCTTCCGCTCGATGCTCACCGATGACCGGACGCCGCAAGACTACCTCGCCGAAATTCGGGCCGGAGGCACGAATCGGCGATGGCCGGCGGCTTATGAGTTGTCTCGCCTGATGTCGGACCCGAAGGTGCGGTCGGATCGGACGCTCGCCCCCGCCCTGGTCGCGGCCTACGACGCCGCCAAAGAGGACGACCCCAGGGTCCGTCGATATCTGGCTCTCGCGCTGGGCCGGCTCGATCCGCCGCTCCCAGCCACCGCTGTCGCCAGCCTCACCGAGGCGCTGAACGATCCCGACAGCGAGGCGCGCATTACCGCGATCTGGGCCCTCGGGTCCTCGGGCGATCCGTCGGTCGCCGCGACGTTGCAACCGCTGTTTCAGACCGACGACGCGGGCATCCGCAAGATGGTGGTGTACGCCCTCGGCGCGCTGCCCGGGGATGCGCAAGTGCTGACACTCCGAACCGCGCTCACCGACTCGGCGCCTGACGTCCGTTGGAACGCGGCTATCGCACTCGCCCGGCACGACAGCCGTGAGGGCGTGCCGGTTCTTCGGCAAATGCTGGATCGGTCGTACGTCGAGCAGACGGTCAAGCGCGACGTGCCGCAGAATGAAGACATCGATCCCGTTGCAGACGTCATGATCAGTGGAGTGCGTGCGGCGGCAGCCCTGCGGGATCCTAGCCTGCGCCCGTCGATTCAGACACTGAGCCAGCAGGATCGCAGCATGAAAGTGCGTCAGGCGGCGCTCGAAGCGTTGAAAGACATGGAGGCGGCGGCAGAGTTGAACTGAGCTTTTTCGGGTCGCGCGAGCACATAAAACCGGGCGGGAGAATAGCTGACAAGCATGGCTGACGAAACAAAACCCTCAGGTCCCGAACCTGTTGCGACACCCACGGCGCCGGCGCCGAAACCGGCAGCTCCTGCCGCCGCCCCCGCGGCGCCGGCGGCAGCGGCCCACGC
>JBKPSC010000475.1:0-4705 GCA_046734915.1 Acidobacteriota bacterium
GCCTGGTGCCCGCCTGGTCGCCACCGATCTCAACGCGCCAATGCTCGACGTGGCGCGCCGGAAGGTCAAAGATTCGCGCATCGACTGGCGAGAGTCCGACGCAACCACCCTGCCGTTCGACACTGACTCGTTCGACCAGGCCGTCTGCCAGTTCGGCGTCCAGTTCTTTCCCGACAAGATCGCAGCCGCGACCGAGGTGCGGCGCGTGCTGCGACCGGGCGCGGCGTATCACCTCAGCACATGGGGCAGTCCTTACGACAATCCCCTGGCCCGCATCGCTCAAGAGACGACGGAGGCGTGCTTCGCGACGGATCCGCCAGGGTTCTATTGGACGCCGTGGAGCTACTCGGACCGCCGGCAGATCGAAAGCGATCTGCGCGCGGGCGGATTCCGCCAGGTCAGCATCCAGTCGGTTGACATCGTCGGCCGGGCGCCGTCGGCCGATTACGCCGCGATGGGGCTGGTGCAGGGCACGCCGATGGCGCTTGCCATCGAGGAGCGCGGCGGGATGTCCGTCGACGCATTTACGGCCGTTTTCGCCGCCGCACTCGCGCGCGAGCTCGGCGGCGGGCCACTGGCGATTCCGATGCGCGCCTGGATCATCCGCGCTGCGTAAAGGAGCTGACGCACGCCGGTTCCGGGTTCTGAGGTTCTGGGTTCTGGGTTCGAAGTTCCGTGGTTCTGGGTTCCGTGGTTCTGGGTGCTACGTTCGCGGTTCAGAGTTCAGAAGCACACGCAGAACATCGACACGTCTTCACTCACTTGAAAAGATCGTCGAACGCCTGTCGGGCCGAGGGCGGGCCGCTGGTCGTCCCCGTCTGGCGTTCGACGGTCGTCCGCGGGGCGAAGAACGTGCAGGTGTTGCGCTCGTCCTTCGGGCTGACTCGGGCGGTCAGTGCGGTTTGGGTGCATTCCCACCGCGCGCTCGTGTCGAACGACACGCAATTGAGGCAGCTATGGATGTCGACGCCGCAACGCGGACATCGACTCTCAGGGCCCACCTCGAGCGATAGACGATTGCCGCATCGGCCGCACTTGAACACCTCGTGCGAGGCCATGAGGTTCGGTGTGCGCGGGCCGGAGGCATCCTGCAGCGGACGGCCGGGCGCCCGGGATTCCGGCGCCTTCTTTTGCGGCCGCGGGCCGTGCTCGCGCGGCTCGTCCTGGTATCCACGTTGGCGGTACTTCCGGTCGCTCATGCGGGCATCGTGCAGCAAGTCGGCTGACGGCGCAACTCTCGCGTCATAATGGCCTCATGGCCCTGCTCACTCCAGAAGATCAGCAGCAGCTCCAGGCGGATTTCGCGCAGATGAGCCGCCAGGTGCACCTCATCTTCTTCACACAGACCCTGGACTGCGAAACGTGTTTGCAGACGAGGCAGATTCTCGACGAGTTGCCCCCGCTGTCCGATCGGATCGTCATCGACGAGGTGAATTTCATCCTCGAGCCGGAGCGCGCGGCGCAATACGGTATCGACCGGGTCCCGGCCCTGGCGCTCGCCTCCGCGTCCGACGACGCGACGGGTTCGCTGGAAGATTCGCGGATGCGCTTTCTCGGTATTCCCGCCGGCTACGAGTTCATTTCACTCATCCAGGCCATTCTGATTGCTGGTGGCCGGTCGCCAAACCTGACCGACGCGTCGCGGCGACAGTTAGCGGTCGTCGATCGCCCAATCACGCTGAGAGTGTTCTCGACGCCGACGTGTCCGCACTGCCCGCGGGCGGCGCTCCTGGCCTTCGAGATGGCGGCCGCCAGCCCCTTTGTCACGAGCTACGCCGTCGAGGTCACCGAATACCCGGATCTCGCCCGCCGCTATCGCGTAACCGGCGTGCCGAAGACCGTCGTCGACGAACAGATCGAGATTCTGGGCGCCGTTCCTGAGGACGCCTTCATCGAGCAGGCGCTGTCCGCCTTCACAAGTCCCAGCTGAGCATGCGCCGCGCGATTGCCCTCGTCTTTGTCCTTGCGGCGGCGCTACCGGCTACGGTGTGGGTGGACGAGCCGATCGCCTATCGGTTCTCTTTTCCCGAGCCGGAGCACCACTGGATGCAGGTGGAGGCGGCCTTTGCTCAACTCGGCTCGGCCCCTCTCGATCTGAGAATGAGCCGCTCGTCACCGGGCCGGTACGCGCTCCACGATTTCGCGAAGAACGTCTATGACGTTCACGTGTTCGGCGCGGACGGACGGGAGCTCGTCGCGAGCCAGCCGGATCCATACGGCTGGCGGGTTGACCAGCACGGCGGCAGCGTCCGGGTTCGCTACCGTGTCTACGGTGATCGCGTCGACGGGACCTATCTCGGCATCGATCCCACGCACGCGCACATCAACATGCCGGCGACGGTGATGTTCGCCCGCGGACTCGAGGATCGCCCAGCGACGATCGCCTTCGAGGCGCCGCCTGGACGTTCGTCATGGCGGGTTGCGACGCAGCTCATGCCAGGATCGTCTCCACTCGAGTTCAGCGCGCCCAATCTGCAGTACCTCATGGACAGCCCGGCCGAGTTCGGCCCGATCGCCACCCAGCAGTTCGCGGTCGACGCTCGGACATTCCGATTCGCCGCACACCACACGGGAAGCACGGGCGAGCTCGAGAGCCTGGTCAAGGACGTCGAGAAGATTGTTCGGGCGCAGCGCGCGATCTTTGGCGAGTACCCGGTGTACGAGCCCGGCACGTACACGTTCCTCGCCGATTACCTCCCGTACGCCGACGGCGACGGCATGGAGCATCGCAACAGCACCGTGGTGACCTCGTCCGCGTCGATTGCCAGCAACCGACCGGGCCTGCTGCGGACCGTCGCCCACGAGTTTTTCCATAACTGGAACGTGGAGCGGATACGTCCGCGATCGCTCGAGCCTTTTGATTTCGAGCGCGCGAACATGTCCTCCGAGCTCTGGCTCGCCGAAGGCTTCACTCAGTACTACGGCCCGCTCACGCTCAGCCGCGCCGGCCTCGAAGACGTGGCAACGACGGCGACGACCTTTGGCGATCTCATCGCGTCGGTCACGCTCAGTCCGGGCTACCGCCTGCGTTCGGCCGAGGAGATGAGCCGGATGGCGCCATTCACGGATGGCGGCCGGCCCATGGACCGGACTAACTGGTCCATCTCATTCATCTCTTACTATCCATTCGGCGGCGCCATCGCGCTCGCCCTCGATCTCACGCTGCGTCAGCGCTTCGACGGAGTGTCACTCGACGACCTGATGCGCGCGATGTGGCGCGACTACGGCAAACCGGGAGGGAGCCGGCCGGGGTACGTCGATCGGCCGTACACCCTGGCCGATGTCGAGGCGCGTCTTGCGGAGATCACGCATTCGCCGGACTTCGCACGCGACTTCTTCCAGAAGTACATCGACGGTCACGAGGTGGCGGACTACGCGCGGCTGCTCGACGCATCGGGCTTCGTCCTGCGCCGCGTGCGCCCCGGCCGCGCGTGGATCGGCGCGCTGACGTACGAGCCCGGTCACCGCGGCGTTCAAGTCGACAGCACGACGGCGCCCGACACTCCCGCCTACACGGCGGGAATCGATCGCGGTGATGAGATCACTCAACTCGGCGGCCGCGACATCTCGAGCGAGTCGCAGATACACACGGTTCTCCAGGCCCACCGACCCGGCGAGACGCTGCCGATCGTCGTCTCCGATCGCGCGGGCGCGACCCGCTCGACCACCATCACCCTCGTGGAGGATCCCGCCATCGAAGTCGTGCCGGTGGAACACACGGGCCGGCGCCCGAGTGCCGCCCAGGAGGTTTTCCGCCGGCGCTGGCTGGCAGCGCAACCCTAAGGAATCGACTATGGCCGTGCCCTGGCTTCGGATCCTCGACACCGCGCTCGGCCTCGCTGACATGGCGCGCCGCGCCACGCGTCCCGCCGCCGCACTGCGCGAGGCAGCCGAGACGCTCGCGCCGGCACGTGCGGCCACCGAAGCGCGCCTGGCCGGCGTCGTTGTGGCGGCGCTGAAGGAGGCATTCGATCGCGATCATGAGCGGCTCGAGCTCGAGCGCCAGCAGCGTGAAGCGGAACGCCGTCGCGCCGAGCGACTGCTGAAGATCGAAGTCGCGCGCCAGGCGGGCGATCGCGAAGTGGGGCGTCTGCGCTGGCTCGCCGCGGCGTCGATTGCCGGCTGGATTGGATCGCTCTACCTGATGATCGCTCTCGCGACAAGTGCCATGAACGTCCGCGCGACGATCGGCGTCGGCTCTCTGCTGCTCCTGATCGCGCTCGCGAGCGCCCTGACCGCACAGAGCAGCATCGGCGCCGAGCTGGCGCGTCTTGCTGACGGGCGCAGCGAACCCGAAACGCCGACCTCAGGCACGGCCGGCGCCGCCTCAGCGTGGTTTCTCGTGTCAGGGCTGGGCGTGATTGCCGTGGGCGTGATCCTCCACTGACACTCGACCCATTCGCATGTTCCACATGCGGCCCATCGTCGAGGCCGACGGTCGAATCCGAAGAAACACATGGAACGACGTCGGTCGCCCATAGCTTGGCTGCAGGGCGTCGGGAACGGCGTAGAACGTCACATCACCGCCCATACCGATTTCAAAACGCTTGAGCGTCGGTAGATCGAGGACCGTTCCCAGCGTCAACGCCGTGACCACGTCCTGCTGGTCGTGATCTCCCTCGAAGGTGTGTCCGACGAGCGTGGCGGTTTCAACCTGCAAGGTTTCGAGACGTGTGAAGAGCGTCAGGTTTCGGCGGCGTTCGGT
>JBKPSC010000476.1:0-10894 GCA_046734915.1 Acidobacteriota bacterium
CAAGTTGTACGACGTCCCGAACCAGGGCAGCCGCTGATTCAGTCCGACGTTCGAGGTGACGACATCGGTGCGGGTGGCGGTCGGAATCAGGAAGCTCGCCGGCGGCTGCAGCTGGTTGTTGCGCTGGACGCTCGAGTTGAAGGTCGGTCTGAAGGCGGATGCGGCCGCCGCAACTTGTGTGTCGCCAATCTGGGGATCGAGCCGATCGGCTGCGAGATCGAGATTGGCGCCGAGCGCCATCTTGACCGCCTCGTCGACCGTGAGTCTGAGCGTGGCGGGCGCCGCGGCGGCCTTCTGGGCCGCGGCCCGGTCGGCCGCGGTCGCCAGAATCGTGGCGGCGATTAGAACCGTCAGGAAATGATTTCGCATGGCGTGTACCTTGGAACAACCAGGAAATGATGACTACGAGCTCGCGCGAACGGCATCCGGGAGGCTGCGGCTGCTCGAGCGACGAAAAGCACGCCGTGTCAGCCACTCCGATGCGTCATCGAAGAGCGAGTACGCGACTGGTGTGACGAGGAGCGTGAGCATCAGAGCGAGTGACTGCCCGCCAAAGATGACGAAGCCAATCGCCCGATTGGTGCCAGAGCCGGTTCCGCTCGAGACGATGAGCGGAATCATGCCGGCGACAAACGCGAAGGTGGTCATCAGAATGGGCCGGAGCCGATCGCGGCTGGCCTGAACGACGGCATCGTGCGTGCCGAGACCGCGCTCACGCAGCTGATTGGCGTGGTCGATCTGCAGAATCGAGTTCTTCTTCACCACGCCGAACAGGACCAGCAGGCCCAGCGCCGAGAAGATGTTCAGCGACTGCTGGAACACGATGATCGACAGCAGTGCGAAGGGCAGTGTGAGCGGCAGCGACAGGAGAATCGTGATCGGATGCAGCCATGACTCGAACTGCGCCGCGAGAATCAGATACATGAACACGAGCGACAGCAGGAACGCGAGCACGAAGTTCTCGGCCGCCCGGCCCAGCTCCCGCGAACGGCCGGTGAACGCGCCGCGATATTCGCCGCCGGGGGAAATCCGAGCGAACTCGCCGGCGATCGCGTTCTGGACCTCCGACTGCGATCCGTTCGGCAGCAGGTTGGCGAGGACCGTGACCTGGCGCTGACGGGCCAGACGGTTGATGTCCGAGGGCGCCGTTGCCCGTGTGAACGTGGCGATGTTGTCCAGTGCGATGCTGCCGAGCCTTGATGAGGGCACAGTAAGGGCGCCGATGGCCTGCTCGCTCGATCGGTTCTGCGCCGCCGCGCGCAGATGGACTTCGTACTGCTCGCTGCCCTCGTTGTAGGTCGTCACCTGGTCGCCGCCGACCAGCAATCGAAGGGCCTCGGCCGCGTCGCCGATCTGGACGCCCAGGTCGGCAGTCTTTGGCCGATCAAGTTGGACGGAGAGCTCGGGCTTGCCGACGTTCAATGACGAGTCGACGTCTACGACGCCGGGAATGGCGCTGGCCTTCTCGACGAGTTGGGTGCCGATGTGCTCGAGAACCTTCAGATCCGGTCCGTTGATCAAGAATTGGACGTCCTTGTTCTGCGATCCGCCGCCGCCGATCACCGCGACCGGTTGGACGGACGTTCGGAGCCCCGTCGCCAGCGGCGGTAGCACATCGCTGCGGACGATCCCCATCAGCTGGAACTGATCGCGAGTCCGCGCGTGCAGTGGCTTGAGGCGAACGTAGACCGACGCCAGGTTGCGCGTCTTCGATTGATCGCCGCCGATTGTGGCCAGCGTGTAGTCCACCTCGGGAATGCGCTCGCGGATGGCGGTGGCGATGCGGTTGGCAATGATCTCGGTGCCCTCGAGGCTGGTACCCTCGGGCGCACGCAGGTTGATTTCGAACTCGCCCTGGTCATCCTGCGGCAGGAAATTCTTGTTGGCCGCCATGAACAGCGGCACGCTCGAGGCCAGCACCAGCACTGCAACGACGGCGACGATCGCGCGGTGCGACATCGCCCACTCGAGCATTCGCGTGTACACCACGTCGATCGCGTGGAAGATTCGCGAGTCTTTTGAGGCGTGGCTCGTCGCGGTTCGTCGACTGACCTTGAGCCAGCGCGCCGCAAGCATCGGTGTGAGGGTGAAGCTGACGAGCAGCGACACCATGATTGCGAACGCCATGGTCAGCCCGAAGCTCTGCATGAAACGCCCGACGATGCCGCCCATGAATCCAACCGGCACGAAAATGGCGACGAGTGAAAGCGTCGTCGCCAGCACCGCCAGACCGATTTCCTGAGTCGCATCGATCGCCGCGCGGAACGGGTCTTCGCCCTTCTCTTCAATGAAGCGATAGATGTTTTCCAGCACCACGATCGCGTCGTCGATGACGATGCCGACGGCAAGCGTCAGGGCGAGCATGGTCATCGTGTTGAGGGTGAAGCCCATGTACCAGACGAGTCCAAACGACGCGACGATCGAGGTCGGAATGGCGATGGCGGCGATGACCGTCGATCGCAGGTTGGCCAGAAAGATGAGAACGACGAGCGCGGCCAGGATGGAGCCGACGACGAGGTGCTCCTCGACGCTGCGTATCGAGGCCTTGATGAACTCGGACCGATCCTGGACGACGCGGGCTTCGTAGCCAGCGGGCAGCGACGCTTTCACTTCGTCGAGTCGCTCGAGAACGGCCCCGACGACTTCCGCGGTGTTCGTGCCGGACTGACGGCGCACCTGCAGCAGGACCGTTGCGTCGCCGTTGAGGTTGGCGATGGTCTCGGGCTCGGCTTCGCCGTCCTCGACCTGGGCGACGTCGGCGACGCGCACCGGGTGACCGTCCTTCTCGCGCACGACAATGTCGTTGAATTCAGCCACCGACTGCACGCGGCCTCGTGTGCGCAGGGTCATCGATTGCTGACCCTGATCGACGCGTCCACCGGGGACCTCGATGTTCTGCGCCTGGAGCGCGCGCGACACGTCGGTGACCGTCAGGTTGTAGGCGCGCAAGCGATCGGCGTCGAGCCAGATGTTGACTTGTCGCTGGCGGCCACCGAGGATGAGCACCTGTCCGACGCCGCTCACCCCCTCGAGCTGTCGGCGGACGACCTTGTCGACGAACTCCGTGACGTCGCGAACGGGCTTCTTTGCGCTGATGGAAATGCTCAGCACCGGCGCGGAGTCGGGGTCGAACTTTTCGACGCGGGGCTGCTCAATCGTTCTCGGCAGCTGGGGCAGCACGCCGTTAATCTTGTCGCGCACTTCCTGGGCCGCGACGTCGCTGTTCTTCTCGAGCAGGAAGCTGACGAACACCACCGACACGCCTTCCGACGACACCGATCGCAGTTCGTCGATGCCGCTCACGGTGTTGACGGCTTCCTCGATCTTGTCGGTGATTTCAGTCTCGATCTGCTCCGGTGCGGCGCCTGGCTGGATCGTCGTGATGACGACCGTGGGGAAATCGATCTTCGGAAACTGATCGACGCCGAGGCGCGTGAACGAAAAGGCGCCGATGACGGTGAGCGACAGAATGAGCACGGTCGCAAACACCGGGCGGCGGACACAGAGCGCGGCAAGCCACTGCATGGCGGGTCCTACAGGGAATGAAGATCCAAGAAGTCAGATTGCAGAATTGGGTTTTCGGTTCTTTGTTTTTGGTGCTGGTCTGGCACGACTGCGTTAGTGCACCGCCACCTTCAAGCCGTCCACCAGCTGAGCGACGTTGGTCGTCGCCACCAGCTCGCCGGCTTTCAGCCCCTTGTTGATCTCGACGAGCGCGTCGACGGTCTGTCCGATCGTGACCAGACGTTCTTCCACCGCGTTGCCGTTCACGACGAACACACGGCTGGTGCCGCCGACGGTCTGAACCGCGCTCGTTGGAACGAGCACACCGGGCGTCTTCTGAGGCTGCTCGATGCGCGCCGTAGCGAAGAGGCCCGGCTTGAGGTCGCCGTTCGGATTGGCAACGATGGCTTCGACGGTGAGCGCGCGCTGATCGGCTTCGAGGGCCGGCGAGACATAGCGCACGCGTCCTTCGAACGTCCGGCCTGTATACGCGTCAACTTCGAAGGCGACCGGCTGGCCGACGCTGACCGCGGCGATGAATTGCGCCGGGACGGTGAGCTCGACGCGCAGCGGATCGACGCGCACCACGACGGCGACCTTCGTGCCCTTGGTCACGTAGTCGCCATTCGAGACGAGCCGCTCGGCGACGACCCCGGAGAACGGGGCGCGCACGACCGTGTCCGCGAGCGCCTTCTGGGCCAACGTCACGCGGGCCCGTGCCGCCTGGAGCGCTTGATACTGCTGCGCCGCGCCGTTTTTCGCCACCTCCAGCTGCTGGCGCGCAGCTTCCATCTGTGTCCGGCGCTGATCGAATTCGGATTGCGACACCACTCGTTGGTCGAGCAGCGATCGAATGCGATTGAACTCGCTCTGCGCGAGCGCGAAGTTGGCGGCGGCGTTCTGCACTTCGGGAACGGCATTGACGTCGAAACTGCCTCCCGGTGTGAGCCCGAGCCGGGCTTCGATTTGAGCGGCGTTGGCGGCGGCTTCGAGCGCCTGGGCCTCGGTTTCCGTCGGCGACAAGCGAACGAGCTCGGTGCCTGGCGCGACTCGCGTGCCTCGTTCGATTGGCGTGGCGATAACGCGTCCGCCGATTTCAGCGGCCACGTCGGCGCGTTCCTCGGCCGTCAGGCTGCCGGTCGCGCGGATGAAGCGCGCGATTGGTTGCTCGAGGGCGGCGACCGGCTTGACGGCGACGGCGGCGGGTGGTGCCTCGGCCGCCTCCGTGCTGGCCGTGCCTGTGACATTCGAGCCACAGGCGGCGGTGAACAGGATGAGGGCTAGGGGCGTGACGAACGAGACGCGCGGCATGAACGCTCCTGGGATCTATGAACTCTCGTCCCCACCCGCGTCGAGCGGGCATGGGAGAGTGTGGGTGCGTAGCGAGAGATTCGACTGAAGACCGGCAATCGTGACGTCAAGGAGGTCCCGGGCGAGGGCATCCGGGTGTTCGCCTTCACTCAACCGTCCAGACAGGCGCATCGCCGCCACGCCGAGCATGCCGACGGTCAGCATGCGCAGGGCGACGCGCGGACGGAGCGTGGACGGCAGCTCGCCGGCGTCAATGCACGCCTGGATGCGCTCGAGGATCTGCGTCTTCAGGCGATGCGCCCGAACAGAGCCCTCGTACTCGCGGCCCAGGCGTGGGACGGTCTGATCGACGAACATCAGCGCGAAGTGCTGCGGGTAATCGCGGCTGAAGCGATAGAACCGCCAGAAGGCTTCGCGCACGCGCTCGAGCGGCGGCAGCCCATTGAGCGCCTCGTCGCTCACCAGGGTGCTGAGCAGGTCGAAGCCCTCGTCGGCGAGCGCGAAGAAGATGTCATCCTTGGAGGGGAAGTAACTGTAGAGAGCGGCGGGACTGTATTCGATGCGTTCCGCGATTTTGCGAATCGAGACGTTGCGGTAACCCTCCGCCACGAAGAGCTCCCGCGCCGCATCGAGGATGCTGCGGTGGACGGCGTGACGGTCTCGTTCCTGTCTTTCCTTGATCCCCATCTGCCCTCGTCTATCGGCGTTAGTCCGTCGCTTGAACAGTGTTCAACAGACCAACATCGTTAGACGATGGCACGCAGTTAAGGGTTCCAATTGAGCGCAAGCGGCTCAGACCCGGCGAGCGCGGCAAGGCCAATAAGGTAAATACCCGAAGCCGCCATCAGCGCCATCTGGAAGCCCCAGTTCATGGCCACAAAGATCGCGAGCGTCGCTCCCACGACGGAGAACGCACCGTTCATCCCCCACGCCCACGGCACCATCTGTGGCGCCCGAACGCTCAGGAGCCTCAGGCCTGTCGGCATCGGGATGCCGAGCAGAAAACCCACGGGGACCAAGGCCAGAACGGCGACCGCAATTCGCGCCGTCCTCGGAAGCGGCATCGCCCAGGCCAAGATCGGCGACATTAGGGTGGTCCAACTCAACGACAGAACGGCAATCGCGAAGAGTGCCGCCGCTGCGGCGCGCACCAGCCTCTGACCGTCGAGCCGGCGGCTCCACGCCGCCCCCAAACCGGTTCCAAGCAGGAGAGAGAAAAGGGTCACGGTCAGAGAGTAGACCGGATGGCCGAGCAGCAGCACGAAGCGCTGTAAGACCGAGACCTCAATCAGCATGAAACCGGCGCCGAGCGCCCCGAAGTAAGCGAGCGTCGGTCCCCATCGAGGTGAGCGCCCGCCACCGGCGACTATGAGCGGCACCAGCACGAACAGCACAACCAGTCCAGCCGAGATGCCCATCAAGGTAAGCAGCGCACTCAGACCGTTGCCGAAGAGCATCGATCGTCCAAACGCCACATCGAACTGGTCTTCCAGCTTCGTCGTGTGGAAGAAGAACGGTCGGTCGTCGGTCGTCGGCCGCACGTCCTGCCGGTACTCTTCATAGAAGCGCTCGCGATCGGGGGCCGTGATGAGCTGCGCATAGTCGTCGGCCTGTGACATCGGATCGACCGCCTCTGGCGTTGACTCCGTCACGGGAGCCGGCATCGTCATCCCCGGTGCGTAGAGCATGCGGAAACCCAGCCGCTGACTGATGGCCTTCAGCTCGTCAATCTCACTCGGCGTGAACGGCGAGCGCTTGAAGAGGAACGTCGCGACTCGATCCTGCTGAACGATGGCCAGCTGCGAACGGGGATCGCAGCCCCGACGCACGCAGGCCTCTTGTGCGAGTGAGACGAGCCGCAGGCCATCGAACACCCAGCGGGTGATCGTCAGGAGGCCGTTGTCCGTGAGGTGATCCAGATAGTCCGTGAAGGCCTCGACGGTATACAGCGTGTTCTCGGTCAGCGTGTACGCGCCGGCGGCGGTTGCCGCCCATGTATCGACCAGCGAAGCCTGGATTACATCGTAATGCGACGTCGTCCGGCTGACGAAGCTGCGCCCATCGTCCACGACGACGTGAACGCGGGGATGCTGGTAGATGTCACCCGAGAAGTCCCGGAACCGGTCGCCCATCACGTCTTGGGCGATGATCGGGTTGATCTCGACGCCGTCGACGTGTTCCGCTCCGAAGACCAGCGCCGAGACGAGGTCACGTCCACCGCCCGGCCCGATGACCAGGGCGGAGAACCCGGCGCCGTTCGAGCCGCCGGCGTGCGTTCGTCCCTCCATCAGGTGATAGGCCAGTCCCGTCAGCTCGTAGCGGAGGTATTGCGCGTTCGACAGATCGGGCGCGACGCTCAGAATCGGCGTCGAGGCCGCCGAGTCGATATCCATGTAGCGTGTTTGCGGCCGTGGGCCCTTGTACGCCGCGCTCAGCGACCAGTCACCGTGCTCGCGCTCGTAAACGCCGATGCGCGAGAAGGAGTTCCACTTGCTGAAGAGGACACGATCGCCGGCATGGCCTTTGGTGTCGGTGACGTCGAAGCTGGCGAGGCCTGACCATTGGCCGAGCGTCGGCGCAAGAATCACAACGGCGCCCATGACTCCGACCCGGCTTATGGCCTCGCGCGGAGAAAACAGGCAGGCCGCCGCGACGCCGAGCAGCGAGGCGGCCAGCACGACGCCGGGCGCGCCCAGGCGGTCGAGGAGCGGCAACAGCAGCAGGCAGCCGCAGGCTGCGCCCAGGAGGTCGGCGGCATAGACCGCGTTGACGCGATCGGCATTCCGCGCGATGGCCAGCGTCACGACCAGGCCACCGGTGAAGAACGGAACCGCCGCTAGAGCGTAGATGAGGAGCATCAACAGCAGGTTCTCGGGCGAGTAGTTCAAGCCGACGCGCAGCCGGACGAGCACGAAGAGCGCGACCACGGTCGTCGCGGCGAAGACCAGCGACCGTGAGGCCAGCAGCCGGGGCGTCGCCCGGCGTTGCAGGGCATTGCGGCGGACGAAGGCGAAGACCCCGCTCGCGCTCAGCCCGAAGAGTGCGATGGAAATAGCGAGAAAGGCGAAGTGGTAATACATCACGACCGAGAAGATGCGGGTCAGCGCGAGCTCGGTCATGAGGAGCGCCGCCGAAACGCAGGCGACGGCGATGAGCGTGGGCAGTCTCGATTCGGTTGTGCTTTCGCTCGCGTTCTCCTGTAGAGTCACGGGTCGGAGTGTACTATCCGCGCGCGGGCATCACGCAAGTTCCGCGCGCCGTCTCAGCCGTCTTTGCTGAGCTGTTCCAATGCGGCGCCGGGTGGCGTAGTATCCGTCACGATAAATCTCAGGGAGTCATGTTCATGATCGTGATGAGCCTTGCTCTCGTGCGCCGTGGGACGGTCGGCCTCATCGTCGGCGCCCTCGCCGGCGCGGCGCTCATGTGCGCCGCCGACGCCTCGCTCGTCAGCGCCCAATCGCTCACCTACTCGAAAGGTCAAAACGTCTCACCTGCCTACGAAGGCTGGGAAGAAGACGCATCGGGGGCGCGCTATTTTCTCTTCGGGTACATGAATCGGAACTGGGAAGAGGAGATCGACGTGCCGGTCGGGCCGGACAATACGTTCAGTCCCGGCGACGCCGACCGGGGCCAGCCAACGCACTTCCTCCCACGGCGTAATCGCTTCATCTTCCGAGTGCCAGTGCCGGCAGGCTTCACCGATAAAGACGAGCTCGTCTGGACGCTCACGACGAGGGGCAAGACCGAACAGGCGTACGCGACGATTCGCACCGATTACAAGGTCGATGACGTGGTGAAAGCGTCCGAGACCGGGGCGCTCGGGGCCGGGACGAGCAGTCCCGAGGTCCGCGCCAACAAACCCCCAACCGTCACCGTGCAGGAAGGCGAGACTCTCACGGCGAAGGTCGGCCAGCCACTGAAGCTTACGGCCGTTCTTGCTGACGACGGAACGCCGAAGCCAAGGGGTGCGGGGTTGGCCGGATCCGCAGTCTCCAACCCTGGATCGAGCCGGGATCGCCGGGCTGAATCACCTGACAACCCGCGGAATCCCCAGCGTGTGAACCGGGCGATGCAGCCGCCGTTCCGATCGACCGTCGGCAAGAACGTCGGCTTGCACGTATCGTGGTTCGTTTATCGGGGCGCGGGGCCCGTGACCTTTGATCCCGAGCAAATCGTGGCGTGGGAGGACACCCGGACCGGTGCCAATTCGCCGTGGGCCCCGATCTGGGTCGCGCCTGAACTGCCGGCCGATGGCCGGGTATCCGTACAGATCACGTTCAAGGAGCCGGGAACCTACCGTTTGCGCGCCCGCGCCGATGACGGGGCGCTGATGGCCGACGACGACGTCACGGTAACTGTGACGCCGTAAGGAGATTCGGCGAGAGCTCGAGCGGGAGCTGATTGACCGGGCCTGAATCTCACCGCTTGAGCATCGTCTCGATCAGATCGGTCAGCTGAGCGGCGGTGACGTGATTGCCTTCGACATTTGCGGCGAGCTTTCCTTGCCGGTCGATCATCACGGTGTGCAGCGTGTGATCCATCAGCCCTTCGTTGGCGAATGCATGCACGCCAAACAGTTGACAAGCTCGCCGCACATCCTCCGAGGTCCCGGTCAGGAACTTCCACGTCCGCGGATCGGCGTTCCACTGCGCCGCGTATGTGGCGAGCACCTCAGGCGTGTCGTGGACCGGATCGAACGTGATTGTCAAGAGGACGAGATCGCGTCCGAGCTGCCGGCTGAATCGCTTCTGCAGCACGTTGAAATTGTTCGCGAGGCGCAGACAGAAATTCGGCAGTACACAGCTCGTGTAGACGAAGTTGATTGCCACGACCATCCCACGCAGACGGGACAAGGTCAGCGGGCGCCGCTGCTGATCGGTGAGCGTGAAATCTGGAACGAGATCGCCCACGCCAATGGGCTTGCTGCCGGGACTGCCGATGATGTCTTGTAGCAGTCGAAGGCGGCTGGCTAGGAAAGGGTCCTGCTCGACGCTCTGAAAGCGCACGATGCGGATGCCTGTGGCGTACGAGGAGCGCTCGTCGACAACCAGGGTGAACTGAACGAAGACCCCGGGTGCCAGGCCCTCGAGCTCCGCCGCGGACCGGACCTCGAACGGCATGGTCATGGCCGCCATGTAGTTCGGGATCGCATCAATCGAAGCGACGAACCTGCGCGCGGCGCGATCGAGGCTGACCACCATGCCCTTGACCTCGTATTGCCGCGGAGCCGCAGTCAGCCACCGCGGAACGAGCAGCATGACGACCAGCAGCAGGGCAACGCGTCCTCTTGAAGGCATCAGCGCACGCTCTTTGTGCCGCCCAAGCGGGCGACCGGCCGGCTCAGCGTCTTGAACCCGGTCGCCAGCTCCGAAATCTCGATAACTTGATTCTTCGCCACTGTCGCGAAATGCTGCCGTGTGTTGCTCGCCGGCCAGAAAATCTCTAGACCGACGATCCGCGCCGACGCGCCAAGGCCGATGTGCTGTTCGAGAGGCGAAGCGCCGAACGATCCACCGCTTCCGACCGAGCGGTAGATCGACCGTGTACCGCGGCCCTCGTTCTCTACGGTCACGGTAATGCGGGCGCCAATGCCGGAGCGGTTGCTCTTCACGCCTACGAGCTTGACGCCGATCCAGTCATTGCCGTGGCCGGGATTCTCGAACACCCGCATCGCATGGCTGTCGCCCGGTGTGGCTCCGCCGATCTCGGCGATGATCTCCTCGTCTCCGTCGTTGTCCAGATCGGCGAAGGCGATGCCGTGACCCTTATGCACCTCGCCGGTGCCTGACGATGCGGTGACATCGACGAAGGACGCGCCGCCGCGGTTGCGAAGCAATACGTGCGGGGCGAGCGAGGCGTAAGAGGGTGTCCCCATGCCGAGATAGATATCGAGGAAGCCATCGTTGTCGATGTCGCCGACGTTCGCACCCATCGGCATGAACACCTTGTCGAGACCAACTGCCTCGGTGACGTCACGAAATCGTCCCCCGCCCAGATTCTTGTACAGCTTCAACGTCGTTGCGTTGTGCGGCAGGCCCAGATAGGTGCGCGCTGTCTCATCGACAGAGAGAAAGTAGCT
>JBKPSC010000477.1:0-8015 GCA_046734915.1 Acidobacteriota bacterium
CCGTGATGTCGTGAAGCACCAGCACGGCGCCGTGAGCGCCGTCGGGCGTGACGGGCGCGGCGCGTGCCATCAGGGTGCGCGAGTCATCGCGCGGCGGCGAGAGCTGCACCGATTCGGAAGCGCGGCCTGCCAGCGCCGAGCCGACGAGATCGGTGATCGCTGGGTGGCGAATCGCCTCGACGTACGGCCGGCCGATCGTCGACTCGTCCAGCCGCAAGATCTGCCGCGCCGCGCGGTTGGCCAGCTGCACGTGGCCCGCCGGATCCACGACCAGCACGCCTTCGATCATGCCGGACAATATCGCCTCCATGCGGGAGCGATCGCGGGCGAGTTCGTCGACCCGGCGTCCGAGCTCCTGGACGCTGTCATCGAGCGCCCGCGAGACGACGCCCAGCTCGTCGTCGCCGAAATCCAGGCGCGATGGCGTGAGGTCGCCGAGGCGATAACGCGCCGCGACGTCCGCGATCGCCCGGACGCGGCGCCCGAGACGAGCGCTGAGCAGGAACGCGATCACCGCCGCGCTGCCCAGGGCGATGGCAAGCGCTGTGGCCGTGGCCGTGACCGCTGGCCGCAACTGCTCCTGGACACCTGTCAGCGGCAGAGCCACTCGAACGAAGGCCACGTCGCGGTGCTCGACTGGCACCGCCAAGTACAACATGTCGGTCCCGATGGTCGCGCTGTAGCGTCGTGACAAGCCCCGCCCACGACTGCCGGCCTCGAGGACCTCGGGCCGCGTCGCGTGGTTCTCGAGCGAGGGCAGCGCCGAGAATGGCTCCGCCGAGTCGCCGACGACGCGGCCATCGCGAGCGACGAACGTCACGCGGGCACCGATGAGTGCACCGATACGGTCGGCTTCGGCGTCGAGCGAGAGCGGCGTGTCGCCTTCAGGATCGCCGTGGGTTAACAGCTCGGCGGCGAGCCGCGCCTCTGCGGCGAGAGTCTGTTCGATCCGCTCTTCAGTCTGCCGGCGCACCGAGACGGCAAACATCGCACCGGCGACGACAAGTCCCAGCGCCGCGACGGTGAACGCGCTCAGGAACAACTTGCCTTGAAAGCCGGGTCGAATCCGCATACGCGGCGCCTTCCCTCAGACGATGCCAGGTGGCTGCTCGAGCAGCTTGTAGCCGAACTGCTTGATGGTCACGATTGCATCCGACAGCGGCGGCAGCTTTTCCCGCAGCCGTCGGACGTGCACGTCGACGGTTCGCGTGCCTCCCGTGTACTTGTAGCCCCAGACGTCCGTGAGCAGCGCATCGCGCGACAGCACGCGTCCGCGGTGAACCAACAGGTACGACAACAGCAGGAATTCCTTGGCCGTCAGCACCGCCGGCTCGCCGTCGAGGGCCACGGTGTGACGTTCGGTGTCCACGACGATGCGGCCGTAGGTGAGCCGTCCTGCGGCGCCCGGGTCCCGGCGGACGCGTCGGAGCAGCGCGCGCACCCGCGCGACGAGTTCGTTCGGGCTGAAGGGCTTGGCGATGTAGTCGTCAGCTCCGAGTTCCAGGCCGACGATCCGCTCGGACTCCTCGGCGCGGGCCGTGAGCATGATGATCGGGATGGCCGCGGTCAGCGCATTGCTGCGCACCACACGACAGACTTCCAGGCCGTCGACTTGCGGCAGCATCAAATCGAGCACGATGAGATCCGGCGGCCGGGCGGCGATGATTCGCAACGCCTCGTGACCCGACGCGATCAGCTCGGGAGTGTAACCGCTTTTCTCGAGATAGCGTCCGACCAGCTCGGCGATGTCGCGGTCGTCTTCGACCACCAGGATGCGCGTCATGAGCTCGTGGCGACGGCATTGATTGTGACAACGGGCGCCGTCGTGAAGGCGGCCGCCGCCTCGACGGCCGTCGAATAAGGGACATCGGCCATCAGGCGCCCGCTCAGGCTGAAGGGGATCGTCTGACCCCCAAAGGGATCTGGCTGGATGGTGACACTATCAGGCGCTGCCCGCATCTCGTAGCCCTCGACGCGCCAGGGATCGGGCCGCTGGGTTGCGAACGTCAACGAGACCCGATCGCCGAGCAGGACGTAGCGATAGTCGCGCAGAAGATCGTCGAGCGTGAGCGGCGCCGCCGCCGCTAGACACCGACGCCGCAGATCTTCCATCTGCGAGAAGAACGCCTGCCAACGTGGAAGGCTCCTGTAGCCGTCGTAGACCGTGATGGCATGTTGCGCGACGAGGGCCGCGGCGAATGGTGCGTCGCGCAGACGCTCGACCGCGACCGGCCAGACACCTTGTCTTACGGCGTCCGGCGCCCGCACGAAGTCGAGGATTCCGCCAGTGCGTTCGTCGACGAGAGGCGCCGCGTCCACATCCGTCCAGCCGGCATCGTGTTCCCTGGTCGCCAGGAGAATCACGTCGCGACGTGGGTGGTCGATGAGCCCCTCGAGACGCCAGTGCGCCATCACGTGGGACGCGAGCGCCGCATGATCGGGCTGGGTGATCAAAAGCAGGTCATCGTTATGGCGGCGGACAATCACGGCAGTTGTTCGGTCCCTATTCTACAAGTGACGCCGACTGTGCTCTGTAGATGACAACCCGGCGGCCGCTTGAGCGAAATGCCGCCTGAATTTGCTGGCATTGCCTTTGGTTCTCTCCGGAGTGCGCACCTCCAGAACGCCCGGTAGGGCGGGGAGCATGACCATGAACGCGATGACGAAATATCTGGCCGGCGTCCTGACCGTGATCGCCTTCGGTGTCACAGCGATCGCATACAGCTTGATTGCTCCGCGCGTGACGACTCTCGACGCGCGTGAGCCCGCCATGGCCAACATGGCAACTGGTGCACCGGCATACGCGTATCCGGCCAGCCAGGTTCAGTTCGCGTCGCCCCCGTCCTACTATCCGACGACGACCTACCCAGCGAATACCTATCCGGTGAACGCGTATCCAGCGGCGAGCGCGCCGATGGCCATCCCCCAGGCGCAGCCCGTGCAGGCCGTGCGCACCGTGGAAGTGGAGCCGGCCCCGCGCCGCGTGGTGACCAGGACCGTCGAGCGCGCGCCGCGGCGTGACTGGAAGAAGACGGCGCTAGTGATCGGTGGATCGACGGCCGCAGGCGCGGGCCTCGGTGGAATCCTCGGCGGCAAGAAGGGCGCGCTCATCGGCGCGGCGATCGGCGGCGGCGCCAGCACGATCTACCAGACGACGCGGTAACCCCAGAGAACGCCAAGCGCCACCGTGGCGCATCCCACAAGCAGGGAGACGCCACGTGTGACCGCCTGGTGCGTGCCGAGTCGGGCGAGGGGCCAACCGAGCAGGCCAGACAGCGCGGCCATGCCGAGGGTTGACCCTAGCCCGAAGAGCGCGAGATAGGCGACGCGTGCCGAGTTCGTGGGCAGCGTCGCCAGCACCAGCGCCGTCAGCGCCCCGCTGCCGGCAAGGCCGTGCAGAGCTCCCACGATCAACGGACGCTTCGCCAGGGCCCATCCTCCGATGTGGAGATGGGCGGCACCGGTCGTGTGCCGATGAACGATGGCGCCGTGTCGATGCACGACGAGCGGACCATCGGGGCCCTGTTGCGCCGCCAACGCAATCGCCCGAACCCCCAACCCGATCAGCATCAACGCCACCGCCAGCTCGAACAGCATCGTCATCGACGCCGGCATCTCGGCGCGAAGGATCACCAGGATGATGCCGACGACGAGCAGCGACGCCGTGTGACCAAGTCCCCAGCAGACGCCCAGCCACACGGCACGAATCCCGCTCCGCTCCCGGCTGACCATCGTCGTGACAGCGGCAAGGTGATCGGGTTCGAGCGCGTGACGCATGCCGAGCAGCGAGCCGAAGCCCGAACTGACGAGCACTTCGAAGGCCATAAAATGCTACCGAGAGAATGCAGAAGTCAGAGTGCAGAACGCAGAATTTTCAGACGCAACCCGTATTCTGCAATTGGCCTTTTGAATTCGGCAATCTGAATTCTGACTTCTGCAATCTGCAATCTGCAATCTGAATTCTCATGCCTCCCTGACTCCGTGGCTGCGAACCAGGAAGTAGGCGGCAACGAGCACCAGGAGCGAGCCGTTCATCGCGATGACCAACGGCGGATCGACCAACGTGGCGAGGTAGCCGCTCGCCAGGCTGCCGAGAGGCATGCCGCCGCGAAACGCCACCATGTAGATGCTCATCACGCGGCCGCGCATCTCGTTCGGCGCGATCAGCTGGATGAGCGACGTCACGCTCGAGAACACCACCATCAGCGCGGCGCCGATGAGAAACAGCAGGATATCGCTCAGCCACAGCGTGCTCGACAGCGCGAAGGCGACGATGAGCAGACCGTACACCGCTTGCACGAGCAGCGACGTCAGCCCCATCCGCGGAAACTTGCCGAGCCACGCGATGATGAGCGCTCCGACGACGGAACCGCCGGCTGAAAAAGAGAGCAGGTGGCCGTAGGTGGCCGCCCCTTGGTGGAAGACGTTCTGCGCGAAGAGCGGCAGGAAGGTGATCACCGAGAATCCGAGGAACGTCGTGGTGGCAGCCAGGACGATGAGACCGACCAGGCTGCCGTGACCGCGGACGTACGACAGTCCACCCCTGATTTGTTCGATCATCCCAATCGACCCGGCAGGAGCGACGATTTGCTTCACGCGCAGCGACATGAGCGCGTAGATCACGACGAAGAACGACAGCGCGTTCAGCAGGAAGCAGACGGCCATCGACTGCGGATCGGTAAATCCCCAGCTGGCGCTGATCGCAATCGTGGCGCCGAAGACGAGCGGCCCGAAGAGGCGCGCGATGTTGAACTGGATGGAGTTCAGCGCGACGGCGTTCGGCAGATCCTTCTTGTCCACGAGCGACGGGATGAGCGATTGATACGCCGGACCACCGAACGCCTGCGCGAGGCCGGTACAGAACGACAGCGCAAGAATCTGCCAGATCTGCACGACGTCGAGCAGGACCAGCAGGCCCAGTGTCGCGGCCGTCGCCATCTGGACGTACTGCGACGCCAGCAGCGTGCGGCGCCGATCGCGCCGGTCGGCGAGCACGCCGCCGATGAGCGTGAAGAGCATGATCGGCAGTTGCTGCAGAAAGGCGTCCAGGCCCAGATAGAACGGCGATCCGGTCATCGTCGTCACCATCCAGTTCTGGGCGGCGGCCTGGGTCCAGGTGCCGATGCTCGACGTGCAGGCGCCAAACCACTGGACGCGGAAATCGCGGTAAGCAAAGGCCGCGAACATGCGCCCGAGCGCTTTGGAGCCCAGTAGGACTGGAGGGGGCGGGGCCGACGCGTCGAGGACGGACTCAGCCAAAGGAACGCGTCAACTTCGGGCAGGCGCAACGCCTGCGGTAAGCGAATGAGGCACAGGAGTTTAGTCCCGGACGGGCAGCGGTCATCTTATCGCAGTTATGACCTGTGACTTGAGTGCGCCCGGTTGTTGCGCTATAGTTTCGCCTCAGCGAAGATAAGGCGAAAATGCGATGGCTCTCGCACGTGCCGCTCTCGAATCCCTTCTTCGAACCCGCCAGCTCGATAAGACGCTGACAACAGCGCTGCCGATCGATCTGCCCGGCGATGAATACGCCTCGTGCGCGAGCAGTGTTGACGAGCTCGACGCCAGGCTTGGCGGCGGGCTGCCGCGCGGTCAGCTGTCAGAGATTGTCGGATCCCGTTCATCCGGTCGCTTGAGCCTGCTCCTGCACATGGCAGCGGCTGCGACGCGGCGCGGCGAGTTGGTGGCGATCGTCGACGCGCTCGACATGCTCGACGTGGCCTCA
This sequence comes from Acidobacteriota bacterium, assembly GCA_046734915.1. Taxonomy (GTDB): domain Bacteria; phylum Acidobacteriota; class Vicinamibacteria; order Vicinamibacterales; family CAVVIG01; genus VFZL01. Next base: position 5,726 of record JBKPSC010000477.1, read on the forward strand.
CTCGAAGCGGCTGGTGTCGTGCTCGACCGCCTGCTCTGGATCCGCGGGCACGTCGTCATCAATCCAGGCATGAGCCGCGAGCTCAATCAGCGGGCGATGGAACAAGCCCTTCGGGCGCTGGCGCTCGTACTGCAGGCCGGCAACTTCGGTCTGGTGGTGCTCGATCTCGCCGAGGCGCCAATCGAGATCGTCAGCCGACTGCCATTCACGACGTGGCTGCGACTGCAGCGCATGGTTGAAGGCAGCCAGACGGTGGCGATGCTCGTCGGCCGCACGCCGATCGCACGCAGTTCGGGCGGGCTCACGATCAAGCTGGAGACCAGGGACTCGGGGCTGGGGGCTGGGAGCCGGCGGACGCTCTTCACGGGATTTGATGTCGAAGCCCGGGTTGTCCGGGCCCGCACGCGCGGGCAGAACGATGCGCGCGCCCTGTTCGCGACCAAAGGACACGTCAATGTTTGAAGACAGCAGGCTTCAGGCATCAGGCTCCAGTCTTCAGGGATCGGGCTCCGGGCTTCGAGCGTCGAGCTCCGGGTCGAGCCCCGAGCCCCCAGTTCCCAGCCCCTGTTATGCCTGCATCTTTCTCCCTCCTGTGACAGGCCAGCCGGTTCCAGAGCCGGGGCTGCTGCTCGAGATTGCGCAGGGATTTTCTCCGCGGTACGAACGTCACCGCGACGATCTCATCTCGATCGACGTGAAAGGATTGGAAAGATTCATCGGGTCAAAAGGCAAGAGGTTCACAGGTTCACCGGTGCACGGGTTCACCGGTTCTCAGACACGAACCAATGAACCAGTGAACCTGTGCACCAGTGAACCGGTGAACCCTTGTTGCGCGTGGCGTGCGATAGGCGAGGAGTTGTTGCGCGCCGCGGAGGCGAAAGGCATGCGTGCGCACGTGGCGCTGGCGCGCACGCGAATGGCCGCTTTGATTCTCGCGCACGCCCGGCCGGGACTGACTGTCATCGCTTCCGGTGAAGAGGCGACCACTCTGGCGACGGTTCCCATTGCCGTGCTGACGCGTATTGCCGACTGTGTCATTCCGCCGCGGCAGACGACGCGAGACGACGGATCGGCGGCAGACATCGTCGCGTTGTTCACGCAATGGGCGCTCGTGACGCTGGGAGAGTTGGCTGCGTTGCCCGCCGACGACCTGACTGCGCGAATCGGCCGGCAGGGATCGGTGTGGCAGGCGATCGCCCGCGGTGAAGACATCCGTCCGCTGGTGCCGACCGAACCCGAGGAACGGTTTGCCGGATCGCTCGAGCTCGAGTGGCCGATTGATGGTCTGGAACCGCTGTCGTTCGTGCTGACCCGATTGCTCGAGCCGTTGTCAACGCAGCTCGAACGGCGCGATCGCGGCGCTGCGGTCATGCACGTCACACTCGATCTGGTGACGCGCGACGTTCACGCGCGGCACCTGGAGTTGCCGACGCCGATTCGCGACGTCCGCACTCTGCGCACGCTCGCGCTGCTCGACATCGAGGCGCATCCACCGGCGGCGGCCATCGATCGGATTACGGTGGTCATCGATCCCACGCCGGGGCGCATCGTGCAGCACACGCTGTTCACGCGTCCGCTGCCGACGCCCGAGCAGCTGTCCACGCTGCTCGCGCGGCTCGGCGCCGTCATGGGACAGGGCCGGATTGGTGCGCCGGCGCCCATCGATACATTTCGTCCGGGTGCGTTCGCCATGCGGGCGTTCGCCACGGAGCATCGGCCCCAACCCCCATCCCAGCCCCTAGCCTCTAGTCCCCAGTCCCCAGCTCCCGCGTCCGCGCTGCGCCGCTGCCGGCAGCCCGTTCCTGCGCGAGTGATCGTCAAAGCGGGACAGCCCTTGCGCGTGACATCAGATCGGCGCGGATATGCCGGCGGCTCAGTGGTCACTGCTGTCGGTCCCTGGCGGACCTCAGGGGACTGGTGGGCGGACGGGGCGGGTAGGGCAGGTGAGGCAGGTAGGGCGGGTGAGGCAGGGAGGGCAGGGGAGGCGGGGAAGCCAGGGAAGCAAAAGCTTTCTGCAGATCTTTCTTCTCCTCCTCCGCCCTCCCTGCCTTCCCCGCCCTCCCAGGCCAATTCGGCGTGGAGCAGAACCGAGTGGGACGTGGCGTTGTCAGACGGCGCGGTGTATCGGGTGTTCCACGACGAGCTGTGTGACGCCTGGTTCATCGACGGCATCTTCGATTAGTCAGGGCGGGTAGGGCGGGTAAGGCAGGTAGGGCAGGTCGGACAAGTCCCGGCTAAACCAGCCCTGAGCCACCGAGCAACGAGCAACAAGCAACGAGCTACTGAGTGA
>JBKPSC010000478.1:0-7217 GCA_046734915.1 Acidobacteriota bacterium
GAAGCGCGAATAGCAGCGAGAAGTTCGGCCCGCCGCTCACCGTTTGTTGAAACAGATTGTCGAGCGCGGTGACGACGTTTGACGCAACGACGCCTTGCCGGGCCGTGAAACGAATGTGCAGCACGACATCGGAAATGGACGTGTAGTCGAAGGCTGGAAAATCTTTCGGAAGGTCGAGCTGCCATGTGCTCACCGCACCTGAGCCCTCAAATGGAAGGAATCGAGCCTCGTGAAGGTCGGTTTCGAACATACCACTGTCCCGGGTCTGACTGCTGGTGACAATCGACTGGATGGCGCCCGTGTAATCGACGAATCGATCGTCTTCGACGCCCTGGCGCAAATATTCGCCATCCTTGAGTATGGCGGTCTTTCGAATTGAGCTGCGGATCAGCGACAAGGTGCAGAACACCTGTGCTTCAGCTACGCCATCCCGGACCACCGACACAGCAACGCTCTTGATTCTCCTCAGATAGTGACCGGGGCAGTCGCGATCGTAGAGCCATTCTGGGACCGTCACCTGACAGCTGCCAGCGCTGCGAAGGGTCAGAAGCGCGATCGGGTCCAGCTGACGCAATGAGACATCGCGGGTCAGCTCCAGTTCCCGCTTGTTGTTGTCGTGATACGCCATCTCCATGCGTTTCACGTCGAGATACAGCGCCTCACCAGCCATCAGTCCCTTGCGGCCACCGTCCCAATAGTTGAATTTCACGAAGTCCTGCGCATCTAGTTCTGGGCGCATCAACTCCTGTTTCATCGTCTGCTCTGCTTTGCGGGCTGTGTCGAAGGCAAAACGGTAGTACTCGTAGTAGAGCCGCGAAATTTCTCCCTGCATCCAAATGTAAAGATCTTCATTTGTGAACTTCTGGTGGAGGAGTTCGTCGACCTCCTCGGCATCTGCAATCTGCTTCTTGACCGTGTCCAGCTCGTGCTGGGCAATTTCTTCACTAATTAACGAGGTGACGATGTGTCGCCCGATCTCTTTCAGCTCGAGCGCCGCCTGGTTGAACTGTCGGGCCCACTTGACGCCACGGTTCTCGTGGTCCGCTTTGCGTTTTCCCATGTCGGCTTTGACTTGTTCGATTTCTGCCGCAATCTTCAGGACATCGGCGGCCCACTTCGCCGCCGCGGCGATCTTCTTTCCGCCGAACACAGTCGGCGACCCGCCCAGCCCCCAGTACTCCAGGTTGATCTCGATATCCGGTATGAGTGAGAGGATCGGCGCGGCGGCTTGCGTGATGGAAGCCGCGGTTCGCAGATCTTTCGCCGTCGACAGGCTGGTATTCAGCTCGGAATCTTCGGTATCGCTCATGAACAGCTGACCGGACCCGGTGGCGCCAGATTGTTGCGACGGCGAGTTTTGCCCTGCCTTTTTCAGTTCTGCTGGCTTGGCCAGCGTCACCGGTTTGTCGTAGGTTTCGACGAGGGCCGCGAAAGCGTCGTCAAAGTTCTCTTCGGTGAGGGGGCTGCCTTTGATCTTGAGGTTGCTGGAAACGTTCGGATCGTCGGGCAGACCGAGCTGTTTCTGAAAGAACTTGTACCGCTGGAGGACGATATCGCGAGTCGCGAGAAGGGACTGCGTGGTCTCTTGGGCGAATTTGAGTTGCAGGAATCGCACCTCTTGTAACGCCTTGTGGATGTTGAGTTCGTGTGTCTGCCGCACGAGGGCCAGGTGCTCAGCATCCCCCCGCTCGAGCGCTGCCAGCAGCGATGCACCCATGCTTCGCACTTCGGCGCACAACTCAAGCGCCTTTCCGATCAGAGGGAGAGCGCGCACCGGTCCGACTGGCTGCGAGAGGCCGCTGATGATGCTGCCGATATCGATGCCGGCGGCCGCGGCCTTGACCAACATGCCCGGGTCGATTGGAGGATCAAAAAGCGCCAGAGGCCGCACAATGCCGGCGATATTCATGCAATGCCGGATTTTGAACAGCCGATCCGCCACCGTATCCCAATATCCGAGCAGCTTGTCGTTGCGCGGAATACAGAAATAGAGCGTGCGTCCGATTCCGAACAGGGGACCGGTCCCGGCGGCACTCCCCGCACCGGCCGAAGGAGTTGAAAAATTGAACGGGAACTGCCCTTCGAGATCGACGATCGCGTTTCCCATTGGATCCTGGGAGAGCGCCTTGAGCTCGTGGTAGGTCTTGGGCCGCACCAAGCCGCGAGACGGAATCTGCTGTGGCTTTGGTCCAAGGATATTCGCAGCCAACACATAACGCTGCGTGGCTTCGTTGATGCTTTCGATCGTGTCCTGCTGAAAGAGTGAATCTCCCCATGCGATTAGGTTGTCGAGGTATTTCATCACTACCATGTACTGGTAGGCTACGTGGCGTGTGCGGGCCACGGCGTGAGGCTGAAACGGCTTATTAAGGATCGCGCTGTACCCGTCGAGAATACTGTCCCTATGCTTCTTCTCGTCGGGGGTCAGCTCGCCTTCTGGCTTGCTCAAGAGCGCGAGGAGTTCGTCGATCCGCTTCGGATTGTCGTCCGTACGAAAAGCGAGAAACCTCCAGAAGCGCTTCGGAGGGTCGGCCGACTTATCGTTCGACGTCGGATCGAAGATGTAATGGAACCAACGCTGCGCCTCGGCGAAACGCTGCGTCTTGCTCAAGTGCACGGCAACGGTGACCGGGACGTGAAAGAACAGCTCCCAGTTGTAGTTCGCGTAAGGGCCGTGGTCTGAAACGTCGACTTCCTTGGGAAACGACTCGATCTGCGTCAGGTTGTCGTTGTGAGGATGATACAGATCGTTGAAGAAGGGCGTCGCCAGGTGGGCCTGCCACTTCGGATCCATCATTCCGGGCAACGACTCCCGATTGAGTCGTTTGATCAGCCTGCCGACGAACGGATGAAAAAAGTTCTCGAACGTATAGGTGTATTTCGTGTCCCAATGGCCGGTCACCACCGTCGTGGCCTCCAGGCCCATGGGGCTGAAGGCGATCTCTTTGTCGTGGAAGCCGATGGCATAGTTGACGCTCATCGCAGGCCACCTTTCTTCGCGCGCCGTTGTTGGAGGCCCGGCGCATCCGCGAAACCACCCGATGGTCCGATTTGCATGTCACCGTAGATGACGGCGCCCGATGTGCCGAGGCCCTGCTGAATGTAGGCATCCCGCGTGACGAACTCGGTGATCCCCACCGAATAGGCCACCCCCGGATCAGGACCGATCGGCCCGACTGGACCGCCATCACCCCAGAGATTGGGTTTTACGAGCACCTCTTCCGGCCGAACGATCAGCGGCGGAATGGTCACTTCCACCATCGTGCCCGGATTGTAGACAATGCCCAGATCGAAGAAGTCCTGAAGCCACTTCACTTCCTGCGACGTGGACACAAAAAACGCGTGACGGCGGTCTTCCATGAAGAACGGCGCCACGAATCGTTTCTCGCCAAGAGGGTGATGTGGCGTGATTACGGAGACCGGCGTATCCGGCGCCAGCACGTGACGATCGAGGGAGGTCAGCGGCCACCAGCCCGTCCACCCTCCCGCCGCACTGGTGTCCACGGACGCATAGGTGATATCAAGGATCTCTTTCGAGTCGGTGTCGCTCGGATCGATCCGGCGGTACGATTCGTACCACTTCCAACCGAGAAGCCTTTCATTATCTGTCTGGTCGGCCTCGCGGACCGGTGAGCTGTGCGTGTTGTACAGGACAAACGAGGTCCTAGGAGATCCTTGATAAAGGATCGACACTCTGAGCCACTCCTGTAGTTCGTCGTAAGACACTCCAAGCGTGAGGTTCCTGCGGATGAAAGCCGTGCTCGAGGAATGAATGTCCGACGGCAGGTCGACTTCGGAGGTTTTCGGTGATTGCCACTTGCCGTTGTAGTACTCACTCCATCCCAGGATGGCCTGGGTCGTCACCGCAGGATCCGGGGGGACATCGGTCGTCTTCAGGTCAACGAGATTCTTATCCCCGCTCGGCTTCGAGGAGGCCGCCGGCGCCTGTTTCATGACCTGCAGCCAAAACAGCAGCAGCCGATCGTCCCAGACGACCGGTATGACAGGTGTGCCCTCGATATCGAGCTTGATCTGTTCCCAGGGCGTCCAATACCCGTACTCGCGGCGTCGATAAAAGTACTTGCGCCTGGAACCCGGAGTGGCCGCGACGACATGATCGATCTCTCCGGTGCGGCGCGCCGGATCGGCGTCCACGTGATGGATGCCGAGAGGCTGCAGCTTCGCAACGCCTTCCAGTTTCTCGAGGTAGTTCAGCAGCGCAACGGCCGCAGTGTCTTCGGTAATTTCACCTCCCAGCAGTTCGCCCTCGAGCTCTTTGAAGAATGGCGATTTATCATCGCGTAGCTCGGGCTCCAGCCAGTTCTCGGCGAACAAGAACACTTTGCGGTTGGCTTCCCAGACCCGGTACCGCTTCATCCACTCCCACTGTTCGCCGTTCAGCGCCTCGGGAGATACTCGAGGTTCCAGATTCATCAGGCAGCGCTCGATGAAAAGTTGAACCGACGACAGCGCGTGCCGGATACGCGACGTCTGCATGCACGCTTCCATCTGCACGTCCATGAGGAAAAACTCGAACAGCTTGTCGGGCGTGTCGATGTGCGTTGTCGCCGGCCTCGACCGCATTTCGTGAAGCACATAGGCCACCAAGGCATCACGCTGCAAGCCGCGTAACTCGTCGTTGATCGGCTGTATGACTTCTCGCCAGTCGTCCGGTTCGTAGCGGGCGCGCAGAGCTCCCTGCAGGTTGCGGACAGTGTCCGGGCTCGGATCATTTGTCGTGGCGTCCAGTATCGCGCCGCCTGCAATCCCCATTAGGCGAATGAGCTCAAATGCGTCGTACACACGTCGGAAGAACTCGAAACGCTTCAGATCCGCGATCGTCCCCGTGAAATGTGTCACGACGTCTTGGAGCGACGTCTGATCCCACCGCGTCAGCGCAAAGAGTAAGCTCTCACTGGTCGTGGTAGCCGCAGCGGGGTCATGCAGGATCGCCAGGAGCGACTCGTCGTCGGGCGAGATCTCGGCCTTGATGCGGGCGAAGTCCAAAAGGGCTTCGAGTGGCTTCAGCAGCGCTTTCGAGACAGGTGGATCCGGCCTTCCCGCCACGGCGAGGACGTTCAACCATCCGTCGCCGCCGATTTCGTACTCGGCCGCCGTCGCAAATTGCGAGACCTCGTTCGCGGTCATTCTGAGAGCGACGGATAGCGAAGCGGCTTTCACGAAGCGGGTGTACGCGTCGAAGAAGACGTCCAAGGCATCAGGCGGATAGAGATATCGCGCAGGAATCACCTCGCGCGATCGAGCCGGCGTCTCCCACTGGATGGCCAGAGAGTCTTTGAGCTTCTGGACGGTGATGACGACGTCGTTCAGTGCGCCCGCGGTGAGCTCGATCGGGTCTGTGTTGCGCCAAATCCGGCCGTTCTGCGTCAGCGCGATGGCTTGCCCGTTGAGGCTCAAGGTGGCATTCGCGGTGGCGTCGGCCTCGACCAGCATGTTGTAGAAACCCGCTTCTGGCGCTTCGATCAAACCGCGCCAGATGCCCGAGATCGTATTGCCCGGCCCTGGATTCTCGGGCAGCGGGTTGTTGGAAGTCGAGTAGCTCAAGGTACCCACTGCCGGATCCTCAAGGTCTACGGTGCCGGTCGCCGTGTTGCGGAAAAAGAACTGGGCGGCCAACCCCTGCTTCCGCACGACGAGAATGTCGTTCAGCGCGGGTCGATTTGGATGTCCCGCCGCGTGAAGAGGGAACGGCGGTGCCGGGGGATCGAGCAGCACCTGGGTGGACGGCAGGTCGACGCCAACCGCCGCGCTCACGCGTTGCAGGGCCTGTTGGCGGCTGCGTCGGCGCGAGAGTTCTGGCTGAAAGTCCGCTAACAGCTTACGGCGTTTTTCCAAGACCGGCGCGGCAGACGCCACATACGCGTCGTACAAAGGCTTGAGCTCAGGGTATCGGCCGAAAAACGAGCCGACTACGTCCTCACTGCGGTCGAAGAGCGCGTCGACAGCAGCCTTGAAGCCGGCGGGAGCGGCACCCAGCGTTCGCAAGGCGTGGTGGCGCTGGGTGGTAAACACGCCCCTTGATGACAGCCGGTGGCGGAAGTTGTCGTAGGCGATATTCGCGTCGGTATCAATGATTGCCTGTTTCAATGTCGGCTGCGGGTTCGTGAACGGGACATCGAGCTGCAGCGCATCGGCGTCGGCCGGCTCGGCCAGCAAGGAGAGGAAGGTGGATGTGGCCTCCGTGCCATAAACCAAATCCATCTGCGCCCGCAGGATGTCGCCTGTGGGGTCGTCGACCACCGCAAACTGATCGTCGATTGCAGAGAAGTCCGCGCGCAGAGTACGAGCCAGCTCTCGAACCTGTGCCTTGTCTGGTGCAGAGGTGCCGCTCAAATCCTCGTTCCAGATCAGATACAGGGCCGCCGGCGACTTCAGCCCTTGAGTCTTGAGGTTGCTCACAAGCGTCGCCAGCCTCAGGATGGCCGGGTTTGTGGGATTTGGAGGAGCGAACGGATCCAGGCCGGTGACCTCGCTAAGCAGCAAAAGCTCCTGGACGCTGATTAGGAGTTTGCGCGCAAGCCATCCGCGACGGTAAATGGCGCTGATACTCGCGATGTCCAGCGGCGTATTGGCGTCGATCCCGAGCGCTGAAACAATCCGGTCGAATTCCTCGCCCGTCAGGTTGAATGCGGCGCGCAACGCTTCGCCGTGGTTGAGGAGTCGCTGCGTGCCGTCCTGTAGAAACTCGCCGAAGCCGTTGTCGTCGAACGCCGCATCCTGATCGAGAATCGTCGGGTTGAGAAACATCTGCCGATACAGCGCGGTCGTCCCGCGAGTGCCTATCGGCGTCCACGTTGCTAGGAGCGGCAACAAGTCCCGGGTGACGTTGAGATTCAAGGCCCTCATGGCACGCAGAACGATTCCGAGACGGAGCAGAACTCGCGGGAATCCTGCGTCAAGTTTGTCCACCGTATCCAGGTCGAGCGTCGGCCCCATGTCGGCGTTGAACAACGCGCAAATCGCCTCATCGGTCTGCTCAATCGTCCAGCCGGTCCTCTTCCACAAGCGAATGAGACGCAAGATCCTAACGTACTCCGCCGCGGTCAGTCGCGTGGATGTGTCGGCCGGGTCCGTCATCGGCAGCGCATGGCGCAATTCCAAGCTTCCGAAGTTGCACGGATCGGAACTGCCGGTTGGATCGGCGAGGACAATCAATCCCATCAACCGTGAGAAGTTCGTGTCGTCTGTCACCCAGT
>JBKPSC010000479.1:0-7095 GCA_046734915.1 Acidobacteriota bacterium
GGATTGCTCTATTGGTACGCCGTGGTGCCGTTTCACGGCGTCATCTTTCGGACAATGCTCGCCGGCATTCAGCGCGACGCCGGCGAGATTGCCGCGAGCCAAGGCCCTGATCCGGCTGCAGTCTGACAGGTCATGGGTGCCGCCGCGGTAGCGCACCCATCCGCTTTGTGACGTTCCACGACGGCCGTTTTAGCAGCGGTAGCGACCGGCGTTGGAGATCGCGTTAATCCTTGCGTGTTGATTGGTTCACCGGTGACGAATGCGACAGCCCGGCGGTGGAGGTCGCATGATCTTCAACCGTCTTCACGATAGCCCCCAGATCCGTCTTTTCGATCAACTCCTTCAACTCGTCATCGTCACACTCGTCCGAAAGTCCCAGGTGGGCGGCGATGGCCGACACCATTCGAAGCACGCTCGTCATTTCCCGCTCCGCCAGCAGATTGATCTGAAGATCGAGCGCGGCACGGCGATGCGCTTGTGCCTCCAGATGGTTCTGGCTGATCAGGACGAAGCTCGTGAGGAAGATCGCTTCCAGCGACACCAGGAACGTGAGAAATGTGAACGGGTACGGGTCCACAGGGTTTCTGGCAGTGACATTTGCCGTAATCCAGCCGGCAAACCACACAACGTGAATCAACAGGAACGCCGTACTGCTCGCAAAGCCTGAGACCCGGTCACTGAACCGATCGAGCGCATTGCGCTGCGCCCCGGATCTGGCTTCGAGAGCGGCAACTGTCTGTACGTTGCGTGTGACCTGGGATGGAGCCGATTCCAATTGTTGCGGGCGCATGTCTGTGTCAGGCAGCAGCGTCGACGACGTCGGGGTGGCTTCCATCGCGATCTCCACGCGCAGGCGCTGCACGTTCGCTTCTGTTAACCGGTGCGTATCGTTTCATTGAAGGAACGAAACGGCACCGACTCGGGCTCTTCACGCCGGCCGCGGCACTCGCCGCGCCGGCGTGTTGAGAGCGGGCTATGCGTCCGCGACCATCTCCTCGGTATCCTGTCCAGCCGCAGCCGCGGCGTTGATGCCTGACTCGGCGAGCTTCGACAGCTTGACGTCGGCTGCCTTCTCTTCGCCCTCATTGGCTTGCAGAAGCGACGCCGCATCGCGATAACCGAGCGTCTTCGCCCACGCGATCAACGTGCCGTAGGCCGTGATCTCGTAGTGTTCGACGCGCTGAGCCGCGGCGATGAAGCCGGCGTCGAGCACCGCCGCATGGCCGTCTTCTTCGAGCAGGTCCTTCCCCTCTTTGAGGATCCCTTCCATACCCGAGCAGTGCTTGCCTCGCGCCGGCAAGTCGAGCGATGCAAACGCCTTCTCCAACCGGACGAGCTGTCCACGGGTCTCTTCCAGATGGGCGGCCAGCGCCTTCGACAGCGCCGGTGCACTCGCTGCCTTGATCATCTTGGGCAGCGCCTTGATGATCTGTTTTTCCGCATCGTACACATCGCGCAGTTCATCTTCGAACAGGTCTTTCAACGAACTCATTTCGGCCATGACTTCTCCTGACTGTCGGATCTATGGCGCGACGCAGGAGTGAACCTCCTGCGTCGCCGAGGCGGAACTACATTCTGGTGCGGTCGGGCGCAGCCGTCGCGTACGCCTCGCCCGTCTTCTCGCCGGACGAAGAGATGTCCTGTGCGCCGGTTTGCTCGAGGATCTTCTTCGCTCGCGTGATCTCGTCAGAGGTCGCGCAATGAACGGAGAGCAGCACGCCGCCATCTTTGACTCGGCCTTCGTAACGCTGCGCTTCGTACTCCGGCACGCCCATGCCGACCAGCGCGCCGACGAACCCGCCGACGGCGCCGCCGACACCGAGGCCGGCCAGCGCGCCCATGATCGGGCCCGCCGCAATGAAGGGCCCGAGACCCGGAATCGCCAGCGCGCCGACGCCGGCGAGCAGCCCGAGCGTCCCACCAAGCGCTCCGCCGGCGGCCACGCCAGTCGTCGCACCTTCCGGCGCCTTGGTGTGCTTCTCGTGAGCGAAATCCTTGGTGCCCTGCTGATCGGGCGCGAGCACCGAGATGTCGTCGTTCGAGAAACGGCCGCGTACGAGCGCGTCGACGCCCTGTTCAGCCTGCGTGAGGCTGGGATAAATAGCGAATACTGAAGTCTTCTTGTCTGCCATGCGAATCTCCTCGTGGGTGAATTGGCACCGATATGGTGCGTAGTGATCCACCCTGAACGATTACTTCTTGGGTGTCTTCGGTGCGGCCGCAGGCGCGATGGTGATCTCGTTGCTGACCTTGCCGGGACCGGCAATCTCGGTCGCCTTGGTCTCAATAGCTGTCTTCTCGGCCTCCGAGCGGACCGGCCCCTTGATGGTGACCTGGCCGCCCTGCGCGACGATCTTCACGTTATGTGCGTAGGTTGACAGCGACTTGTCGGCAACGACCGACTGCCGGATCCGTTTCGCCAGATCGCGATCAGTCGCGTTTTCCTTCTGTTGATCGGCGGTGACGGCTCCTTTGGCGCGATCGGCCTGGTTGACCTTGGTATTGTCTGGTGGGGTCTGCTGCGCGATCGCCGGAAGTGCCATCAGGCTGCAGGCGCCGCTCAAGAGCAGTGTGTTGATGACTCGGTGGAATCGACTTTTATGCATCATGTCCTCTCATTCGCTCGTGAAACGTTGCGGCGGATCATCTCCAGACACGTGTCCAGATTTCGATCCTCAGTGACGGACGCGGCTGTGGAGGTCTGCGACAGCGCGGTTTCCAGTGTTCTGGTTCGACTGCTGAGGGTTTGCTCAGTGGAGGGTCTTGCTCTGCCTTGGTTGGCAACGCCATCACTCCTCGAGCGATGGGCCCCGCTATTCGTCTTTCACGCCGACTGTTGCCGCAACATCCGCGCCAGGTGGTGAGTGGAGCACTTCGTTCGTGAATTATCTATGCGGGCCAGTAGCGTTGACTGTCTTCTGGTTTTCTGACGCGGTTAGGAACGCCATCTTGGGTGGTACCGTGCTCATGTTCAGCAGCGGCAGGCGGAGGCCGCGCACCGTGACGAACGCCAGGCTCACGAGTTGGTTCACGATCTGGAGCGTGATCACCCATCCAGGAAACCAGGCGCCGTACCACTTGCCGAATGCGGCCAGCGCGGCGCCGGTGCCCGCCAGACACGATCCAGGTCGCGGGGTCTTCCTACTTCGTCGCGTCTTTTGCCGCGTCTTTCGTCTTGTCGACGGCGTTGTCGATCTTCTCACCGGCCTTCTGAGCTGGGCCCTTCTCTGGGCAGGCACTGGTCGTCAACGCGACCGAGGACAAGGCAAGGACGATGACGGCGTTGCGGATGATCTGCATGCTGCTCATGTGCGGGACCTCAGAGGGACTCAGGGTGTGACTGGCCTTCAACGAAGTGCGTTTTCGCGGTTATGACGCGACGGAGAAGGGCCCGCCATCGGCGTGACCCTTCCCGGCATGCCCTGTAAGGGTGCACAGACGCTGCCATCTCTATTCCCGCTGCCACTACGGAATGCCAGTTGCACAAGCACGACGCGGAGCTGTGATGCAGAAGACACATCGGGACCCAGACCTCGTAGACGGATCGACCTATATCACAGCGAACAAGCAGGAACGCGGGGCGATTGGGTACATCGTCCTCTGGCTGATGGGCATGCCGGCGTCGCTGCTCTTTCTATTTTTCCTTATGCGCAGTTGCACGTAGGGCACGTGCGATCCCCTCGCTGAGCTTGTCATTGTCCGCGCCTCCGTCCGCAGGTGCCGTTCTTGGGGCGCTGCGCTGCTCATGTTCAGCAGCCCGACGCGAGCCCCCATCGGCGGCGATCGAGACAGCGGCATCGTTTGGAGACCCCATGACCGACACCTCACAGACGTTCAGACGATGGGTGACTTTCGCGGGATGCGTCCTGGTTGTGGTGGTCTTGTACTGGGCGCAGACAGTTCTGGTACCGCTCGCGCTGGCTATCCTCTTGACGTTCATCCTGACGCCGCCGGTCGTCTGGCTCGAACGTCGAGTCGGTCGGGTCCCTGCGGTGATCGTCGCCGTCGTCGTGGTCTTCACCTTCATTGGACTGGCCGGCTGGGGCCTGTCCCGGCAGCTGAATCACCTGGCCGATGACCTCCCTCGCTATCGCGTCAACATCCTGGCGAAGATTGCCGACGTGCGGGGCGCGGGAAAGGGTGGATCGGTCGAGAAGCTTCAAGAGACGCTCGACGACATCAAGTCGGGCCTCGAGGACCCGGAAAAACCGAAAGCCGCGATGTCGCAACCGATCGTGGTCACGTCAGAGCCCGTCGCCGGCATTGCCGGCTTCGCCTGGCTGGGTCCGCTGGTAGGCCCTCTTGGTACCGCGGGATTGGTCATGACCATGGCCATCTTCATGCTGCTCGAGCGCCGGGAACTGCGCGACAGGCTCATTGGCCTCATCGGCCACGGCCAGCTCGCCGTGACGACTCGCGCGTTCGATGAGGCCGGCAGTCGGGTCAGCCGCCAGTTGCTGATGCAATCGCTGGTGAATTTGATCTATGGCGTCGTTGCCGGCATCGTCCTCCACATCTTGGGCGTGCCGTACGCGCTGGTCTGGGCTGTGCTGGGCGCCGTGGCCCGGTTCATTCCCTACCTCGGGCCGGTGATCGGCGCCGGGATTCCCATCGCGATCAGCCTCGCGGCGTTGCAGGGCTGGCTGCGTCCGCTTTCCGTCGCCGTATTCTTCCTCGGCCTCGAGCTGTTCACGAATCTCTATCTCGAAACCGTGCTGTATGCCGGGGCGGCCGGCGTCTCACAGGTCGCGCTGCTCGTCTCCGTGGCGTTCTGGACCTGGCTTTGGGGGCCGCTGGGACTCCTGATGGCGACACCGCTCACCGTTTGCCTGGTCGTCATGGGCAAGCATGTGCCGGGACTTGGTTTCGTCGCCACGTTGTTGGCCGATGCACCCCCGCTCCTGCCTCAATACGGATACTACCAGCGGCTGCTCGCCAACGATCTGGCTGAAGCGGCCGACCTCATCGAGCGATACATCCAGGCAGAACCTTCGCGCTCGGTGTACGACGGACTCCTGCTGCCGGCCCTCAACTATGCGGAACGCGATCGTCTCGAACAACGACTGTCGGCCGATGAAGAAACCGCGGTCATCGATGCCACACGGGAGCTGGTCGCTGACGCCGCCGAGTCGATCCATCGACGGGAGGAGGAAACATCGAGCCGAGACGCCGCAGGTGACGCGGTATCGGCGCCTGCGGTCAAGCAGGTCCGAGTCCTCGGTTATGCGAGCAACGGGGTCGCGGACGAAATCGCGCTGGGGATGCTGGCTCACGCGGTGGACGACCTCCCGCTCACGATCGAGATCGTGAACACACGGATGCTGGCGTCTGAGGTCATCGCGCTCGCGCAATCGGAGGACTTTGCGGCGATCTGCTTTGCGGATTTGCCGCCCAGCGTCCCGTCGAAAACGCGCTATCTCACCAAGCGGTTACGCGCAGCACTGCCGCACGTGCCCATCGTCGTCGGTCGCTGGGCCCCGGCCGAGCTGAAGGATGAGAGTACGCAGAGCCTCCGGGATTCCGGCGCGAGCCTGGTGCCATCGACCCTCGTCGAGACGCGGGCCTATCTTGGCCGGCTGCTCGGGATACTGTCGCCTGATTCGCCTGACGGACTTGATGTGTCGGCCACATCGATGGGCGACGAGCGGATGGTACCCGCGACAGCGGCGTAGGTTTAAATAACCGCTCCGGACCGGACCGAACGCCGTCTCCTCCCCGATCGTGCCTATCAGCAGCAACCGGAAGTAGAGGCCGGGTGGCAGGCCTGGCCGGCCCATCGTGTCGGCGTAACATCGGGCGCGTTGGGACTCGGCGAAGCCTCGAACCCATGCTCGCGCAGCAGCTGATTCAATCCGTTGTAGAACGGATGGTTGGCGGCCGCCGGGAAGTCTGTCGTGGCCACCCACATGGTTGCCTGTCGGTCGCGTTCCCGATTGCCCATCGACATGTCGCGTACGCAGTACGGACGTGTAGCGGTGACGGGTGTAGAGTTGCGCGCAGCCAATCTTAAATGGGAGGCGCGAGATGCGACGACGAGCGTTCCTCGCCTTCGGCAGTCAAACCGCGTTACTCGGGCTCGTGGGTGACGTCGCGAAGTCGCACGCGATGAGCGCGTACGAGGAGCCGCCAAACCAGCTCGATTCCGAGCAACGCGTGGCGAATGTGATTGCGGCGTACGACGCCCAGGGAAACCACCGCACGGGAACCGTGGTTGACAGGCAGTCCGCCGAGTGGCTGGCCGCGCAGATCCGGCGATTGGGCGTCGAGCCTGTTCTTGAACCTTTCACTCTCGACCGCATAGACCTTCGCTCCTGCTATCTCCGCGTTGCCGATCGACGGATCGATGGGGTGCCACTCTTCGATGCGGGATTTACCGGGCCGGAGGGCGCTAATGGCGTGGTTGGTCCACCAGGAAGCGACGCCGACATTGCGGTGGTCGAATCGGCCCTCCCAGATGTCGCCAACACCGATCCGATGCAGCGCGATCAAGTCGAAGAGGCGCGCCGCGGGCCGTACAAGGCGGTAGTCGTCTTGACGCGCGGGCCGAACCCGGGATTGTTCCTGCTCAATGCAAGCCGGTTTCGTGCACCTGCCGGTCCGCCGATGCTCCAGATCTCGAGCTCGGAGGCTGCGTGGCTGCATCAGCAGGCCGCCACCCGCGCCGAAGTGACGCTCGTGGCTCATGTCGACCGCACGGCCGCGCAGGCGTTCAATGTCACAGCTAAAGTCGCGGGCACCAACCCGGCCCTGGCGCCAGTCGTGGTGATGGCACCGCGCAGCGGCTGGTGGCAGTGCGCGAGCGAACAGGGCAGCCGGATCGCCTGTTGGCTGGAAGTGATGCGCGCCATCAAGCTGGGAAAACCAACCCGCGACTGCTGGTTCGTCGCGCTGAGTGGTCACGAGCTTGGATATCTCGGAATGGATCCGTACTTGAAGCGTCATCGCGATCTGCACAGTCGGTCACACGTGTGGATTTTCTTCGGCAGTGACATCGGCGCACCGCGCCAACGTAACCTCATTCATGCCTCGGACGAAGGGCTGGAGCGATGGGGCGTAGCCGCGATGGAAAAAGAAGGGATCGTTGTGAACGCAAAG
>JBKPSC010000480.1:0-17243 GCA_046734915.1 Acidobacteriota bacterium
TGCGAGATCAACAAGTCAGGGGCGGGCAGATATGAAGACGCAAGCAGTGACGGCAATTGGTGCGGGTCTGGTCCTGGTGGCGACGGCCGCGGCGGCGCAAACGGCGGCGCCGGTACGAAGCGAGAGACAGCAGCGGTATCAGATCGGGACCATGGAACGCGTGCTCGAGGGCGCCGTGGAGCACGGCGCCACGGTCACCCGGGATCGGCTCAGAGCGTATGTTCCAGCCGACATGCTCCTCAGCGAGAACGCACGTGTGCGCGGGTTCAAGCTGGAGGGCTATGGGATGTTCTTCGACGTGGCCGTCCCCTCGCTCGAAGGCACCATTCCCTGGACGTTCAAGGCGCTGGACCAGAACAATCTCGGCATCGACACAGCCTTGCGAACGCTGCGTTCGTTCATCCAGACCGCTTCGCCAAACGATGCCGACGTGCAGCAGGCGTTTCGCCGGCTCGAGCTGCAGGTCGCGCCGGTCTCCGCGGCCCTGACGGTTGCGGATCCACGCGACGCGGCTGCGGGAGTCGATGCGCCCCCACCACCCGCTGCCCAGTCAGCAGATCCGGCCGCCGCGACGCCGAGCGCGCCCCCTGACCCCATCCTCGACGATCCGCAAGAGGCCTACCGGGCTGAAATCCGAGACGCCCTGATGGATGCGATGCTCGAACACAGTCGCGGACTGGGTATTGCGCCCGATGAGTGGCTCACCATCGCCGCCCGGAGCAACGACGAGCGGCCGCGGCTGGCGCCGGTGGACACCGACTCCCGGACCGTGGTGATCAAGGTGCGCGGGTCCGACCTGAACGCGTTCCTCGGCGGCCAGATCAATCGGGATGAAGCGCGGGCACGAATGGACGTGAGAGTGTTCTAGAATACGGGCCATGCGCGCGCCCCTCAGGCCGTTGTTGCCGGTCGTCCTCGTCTCCGCGCTTGGCTGCGGTCCAACGGTCGATCTTTCGAAGTCGTTGGAAGTGACCAGCGTCGCGACGGGTTGGCACGACGTGGGTGTCGTGGAGGGGAAGAACAAGCTCGTCCCCGCGATTGCGTTCAAGCTGAAGAACAACTCTGATCAGTCGTTGACGACGCTTCAGGTCAACGCGCTGTTCCGTCGCGTGAGCGAGCCAGACGAGTGGGGCAGCGGCTATATGAAGGTGACCGGGTCTGACGGCCTCGCGCCCGGCGCCAGTACTGACGTGCTGACCGTCAACTCGCAGCTTGGCTATACCGGGATTCAGCCGCGGGCGGAGCTCCTGACCAACCGCGAGTTCGTGGACGCCAAGGTCGAGATCTTCGCCAAGTACGCCTCTACGCAGTGGACACGCCTCGGAGAGTTCCCCATCACCCGACAGCTGGAAGTCCGCTGAACCGGCTGTCACCGTGCCCGTCTCCACGCCCAGTTCCCTCGAACGACGCCTCGGTCCTCTGGACGGTGCGGCTGTCGTCGTGTCGAACGTCATCGGCGGCGGCATTCTGTTCACACCGCCGCTGGTAGCCGCGGCGGTTCCTTCTGCAGCGCTTTTTCTGGCCACGTGGCTGGCTGGCGGTGTGCTGGCGTTCGCCGGAGCGATGGCGTACGCGGAGCTCGCCGCCCTTCGTCCACGCGCCGGCGGCGAGTATGTGTATCTGCGCGCGGCGTTTGGCAGGCTCGCCGCATTTCTGACCGGCTGGACGTCATTCGTGGCCGGCTTCTCAGGCGCGATGGCGACGAGCGCGGTAGTTCTCACGGCTTATCTGGGACGATTTATTCCAACGGCGTCAGACAGCACGCCGCTCCTCACGATTCCACTGCCGTATGTCCCACTGGTCGTGTCGAGACAGGCGATCGTCGCCATTGCGGCGATTGCGCTGATGGCGTGGATTCATCTCCGTGGCGTCGGCCCGGGCCGTCTCGTCGGCAATATCCTCGCGGCGCTGAAAGTGTCGGCGTTGCTCGTGTTCATCGCGCTCGGACTGACGGTTGGCAGCGGCGCCGCCGCCAACCTTCAGAGTGTGTCTGGGCCGGTGCGGCCAACGGCCTGGCTCCTGGCGTTGATTCCCGTAATGTTCACCTACTCCGGGTGGAATGCTGCGGCGTACCTGGCCGAGGAGATTCGCGATCCCGGCCGCAACGTGCCGCGCGCGCTGGGCCTCGGCACGCTCGCGGTTGTCGCGATGTACCTCCTCCTCAATGGCCTGTATTTGTACGTTCTCCCCGTTGGGGAGCTGGCGAAGGTTCAGGGGAGTGTGCTCGATGTCGTCGCCGATCGACTGCTGGGGGTCAGCGCCGGAAACGTCATGGGCCTCGTGTCGATTGTGAGCATCGCCGCCAGCATCAGTGCGATGACGTTCGCCGGTCCGCGCGTCTACTACGCGATGGCGCGCGACGGTCTCTTCTTCGCCGGCGCCGGCCGAGTGCATCCGCGTTTCCGGACGCCAGCAACCTCGATTCTCGCGCAAGCGGCGTGGAGCAGCGTGCTCGTGCTCTCGGGCGGCGCGTCGGCGCTGACTAATTACACCGGGTTTGCCGTGGTGTTGTTTGCTGGAATTGCGGTGACCGCACTCTTTGTGCTCAGGCAGCGCGAACCGGGCGTCACGCGTCCGTTCAACGCGTGGGGGTATCCGCTCGCGCCGGCGGTGTTCGCGGTCGCAAGCTTCCTGATTGTCGGGAATGCGCTGTGGAACGACCTCGCCGTCCCGTTGACTGCCGGAACGCGATGGGGCCCGTCGGCTGCGGGTCTCCTCATCATCGCCGCCGGCGTTCCGTTGTTCTGGTTGATGCGGACCCGCGGTGCCAGTCCCGTGAACGATTAGTCCTCGGGCAGGCGCCGCAGCTCGCCTTCGTAAGTGATGGTGCGATCGGCCAAGACGCGGATCTCGAACGACAGCGTTTCGTGGCCTTCCAGGGTGATCTCGACGCGGTGAGGTCCAGAATCGAGATTCAAGCGCTGGAACATGCCATCGAACTCGTCGACCTGGCCGGCGAAGTATCCATCGACGAAGACTGACCCATCCCGCGGCTTCACCTTAAGGCGCAACGCCCCTTCGTCGGTTGGCGGGTAGTAATAAGGTTCGTCGTAGAACCACGGGTCGTAGCCACCGTAGTAGCCAGCGAAGCCATAGCCACCGTAACCCCAGGGGTAGTACCAGCCGCCCGGCACGACGATGGTGGTGTGGCCACCGGAGCCGTGTTTGCCACCTTCGCGCGGTTCGGCCCGCCCGACGATAGGGGCGCCATTACGCGGACGGCTGTGAACCGTATCGCCGCCCGAGTCGCGATCCCTGTCGTCTGAATCACCGCTGGCCCGGGCCCGGGTTGGAGCTGGCTGGGGAGCTTCGCTGCCGGTCGATCCGCCGGTACGAGTGCCGCCGTCGCCTCCACCGCTGCGCGGCGTCGCCGTGCCCACGCGTTCGCTGCCACCGGATGGCGTATGGCCGCCTTGACTGCCACCGTTGCCGCCTCCGCTTGGACCTCGTCGCTGGCCGGCCAACGCCATCCCGGGCAGCAAGGCCAACATGGCCACCAGGACGGTGGCCGTCAAGCCGCTGGCCGGCCGACGGTTGAGTGACATGGTGCTGAGACTCCCGACGAGGCACGTAGCAACCCGCCTGCCAGTTGAGTCGCACATAAATACTCCAGATCCGCACGATTCTCTGATGACAGGCTCGTATGTTGACCACTCACGGGCACGCGGCGTCCCGATTTCTTGACACCCGGATCACGAGGCCGATACAGTCAGAAAAATTGATGATTCACGGCACGACGATCCTCGCCGTGCGCCACCGCGACCGGGCCGTGCTGGCTGGGGACGGACAGGTCACATTCGGTCAGACGGTCGTCAAGCAGGGGGCCCGCAAAATCCGGCGGCTGTACAACGATCGGATTCTCGCCGGATTTGCCGGATCGGCCGCCGACTCCTTCGCGCTGTTCACACGCTTCGAAGCCAAGCTCGAACAGTATCGCGGCAACCTCGAACGGTCGGCGGTGGAGCTGGCGAAAGACTGGCGCAGCGATCGCATCCTGCGCCGGCTCGAGGCCATGCTGGTCGTGCTCGATCGGCAGGCCACGTTCCTTCTGTCAGGCACCGGCGATCTCATCGAGCCTGACGATGGGATCGTGGCAATCGGATCCGGCGGGCCGTATGCGCTGGCGGCGGCCCGCGCGCTTGTGCAGAACACCGATCTGGATGCCCGCGCCGTGGCCGAGAAGGCGATGGCCATCGCGGGTACGATCTGTATCTACACCAACGCCAACATCACCGTGGAAGAGCTCTAGTGCCGATCTACCTGCCGGAAACGACGCAGACATCAACCGAGGCGCTGACGCCGCGGCAGATTGTCGCCGAGCTCGATCGCTACGTCATCGGACAGGCCGCCGCCAAACGCGCGGTGGCGATTGCCCTGCGGAATCGCCTCCGACGGCAGAAGCTGTCGCCCGAACTGGCCGAGGACGTTGCGCCGAAGAACATTCTCATGATTGGTCCGACCGGCGTCGGCAAGACCGAGATCGCCCGGCGCCTTGCCCGGCTCGCACAGTCGCCGTTCGTGAAGGTCGAAGCGTCGAAGTTCACGGAGGTCGGATACGTCGGTCGCGACGTCGAGTCGATGGTCCGCGATCTCGTCGAGCTCGCTGTCGAGATGATTCGCAGTGAACGTCTCGAAGAGGTACAGGGAAAGGCCGGCCGCAACGCCGAGGAGCGCCTCCTCGACATCCTTCTGCCGCCGACGCGGCTGCCCGATTCGGACGAACCGGTCGCCGCCGGCCGCGACCCGCAGTCACCGACGCGGGAACGCTTCCGTGAACAACTCCGCGCCGGACGCCTGGACAACCGCGTTGTCGAGCTCGACGTGCGGGAGAAATCTCTTCCGTCGTTCGAGATCGTCGCCGGATCCAACGTCGAGGAGGTCGGCATCAACCTGAAAGACATGCTGCCGGGCTTTCTCCAGGGTCGAAGTAAGAAGCGAACGATGAAGGTGCCCGAGGCCCTCGAATACCTGACGCAGGACGAGGAGCAGAAGCTGATCGATATGGAGTCGGTGGCGCGCACCGCGGTCGAGCGCGTCGAGCAGGCCGGCATCATCTTCATCGACGAGATCGATAAGATCGCCGGACGGGAAGGCGGGCATGGACCGGACGTCAGCCGCGAGGGCGTGCAGCGTGACATCCTTCCGATCGTGGAAGGCACCACCGTGAACACGAAGCACGGAATGGTCCGCACCGATCACATCCTGTTCATCGCCGCCGGCGCGTTTCACGTCTCGAAGCCGTCCGATCTGATCCCCGAATTGCAAGGACGTTTTCCAATCCGTGTCGAGCTCGAGGCGCTGGGCAAAGAGGAGTTCGTCCGGATTCTGACCGAGCCGCGCAGCGCGCTCGTCAAGCAGTACACCGCACTGATGGAGACGGAAGGCATCACCCTGACGTTCACCGACGACGCGGTGCGGCGCATCGCCGACTTTGCCACCATCGTCAACGAGCGGACCGAGAACATCGGCGCCAGACGGCTGCACACGGTCATGGAAAAGCTGCTCGATGAGGTGTCGTTCGAAGGCCCCGACCTGCTCGAGAAATCCGTCGTGATCGACGAGCCGTACGTGAACCGCATGCTGGCCGCCATCGTGAAGAACGAAGACCTGTCCCGGTACATCCTGTGACCCTCGCCCGTCACCGCGCGGCCGCCCTTGCCGGCGCGTTCGTTGTCGTCGTGGCGGGATGCGGAAAAAAGGGACCGCCCCTGCCACCCCTCGTCCGCGTACCGTCGCCTCCGGCCGAGGTCCGGGCCGACCGGCGGGGCAACGCCGTCGAGGTGACGATGGTGCTGCCGTCGGCCAACACCGACGGGTCACGCCCGGCGAACATCGAGCGCGTCGACGTCTATGCATCGAACGGGAGTGCGCCGCTGTCGGAGAACGAGGTCCTGAGGAGCGGTGCACGAGTAGGCAGTGTCGACGTCAAGGCGCCGCGCGATCCGAACAAGACGATCGACGCCGACGATCCGGACAGCGACATGGAACCACTCGAGGGGCCCGGACTCGATCAGGGTGCGCCGGCTCACGTTCGGGAGTTGTTGAGCGACACCGAACCGACTGACGCGACGACGCGAACCTACATCGGCGTTGGCATCACCACGCGCGGACGGCGCGGTCCGCTGTCGAAGGCCGCCGCGGTCCCGCTGGCGCCTGCACCGCCGACGCCGGGGTCCGCGACCATGAGCTACGACGAGACCGCTGTAACGGTGAGCTGGGATCCGGTCACGGTGAGTGACACGTCGGGTGACACGGTCGCGTACAACGTGTATGACGTCTCACCGCCTGCGGAAACCGCCGAGTCGAAGTCGGCAAGTCCGCCGGAGAAGCGGCTGACCGAGACCGCCATCGCGCAAACGAGCTTTGTCGATGGACGCCTCGCCTGGAACACGACACGGTGCTACGCGATCAGAGCCGTGCGTCAGCTCGGCGACCTGAGCGTCGAAGGCGACGCGTCACAGTCGAGTTGTGAATTCCTCAAAGATACATTTCCGCCCGCGCCCCCCTCGGGTCTGACCGCCGTCGCGTCGGAAGGCACCATCAGTCTCATCTGGACGCCGAATCAGGAATCCGATGTGGCGGGCTACCGGGTCCTTCGCGCGGCGGCGCCGTCGGCGGAGCTCGTCGCGGTCTCGGATGGCGTCATCTCGGAGAGCACGTTCACCGATCGTGTGGAGCCGGGCGTTCGTTATGTGTACGCCGTTCAGGCCGTCGACAACGTCGGCAACGCCAGCGCGCCCTCGGTTTCCGTCGAGGAAACCGCGCGGTAGCGCGCTCTGGTGATGAGGTAAGATTTCAGCCCCATGGACCGGTTGTATCGCGTCGCGAGGAGCGGCGAGACATTCTACGTAGTCGAACGCGCCGGGCGCGTACTTCGCCTGCAGCTGCGCGGCCAAACGATCTTCGAAGGCTACGAGGTCGGTGAACCGATCCATGGCGGGCTGGCGGGTTGCACCGTGCTCGCGCCGGTAAGGCCGGGCAAGTTCGTCTGCGTCGGGCTCAACTATCGGGACCACGCGGCGGAGATGAAGAAACCGTTACCGCCCGAGCCGATGATCTTCTTCAAGCCATCGACCGCCGTGCTCGATCCGGGCGCATCCATCCTTCTGCCTCCGGGCGTCGGCCGTGTCGACTACGAGGCAGAATTGGCCGTCGTCATCGGCCGGCACGCGCACCGCGTCCCCCGGGCGCGCGCATGGGACTATGTGTTCGGCATCACGGCGGTCAACGACGTGACGGCCCGCGACATTCAAAGCAAGGAAATCCAGTACACGCGCGCCAAGAGCTTCGACACGTTCGGCCCCATTGGACCGTGCATCGCGACCGGTCTGAACGGGACGACGCGGGCCGTGGAGTGCTGGGTGAACGGGGCGAAGCGTCAGAGCTCGACCACCGAACAGCTGATCTTTCCCGTCGATTTCCTCGTGGAATACGTGACGTTCGTCATGACGCTCGAGCCCGGCGACGTCATCTCGACCGGGACACCCTCTGGCGTCGGAGCCCTGGCGGCAGGTGACGTCGTCAGCGTCAAGGTGGACGGGGTAGGCGAGCTGACGAATCCGGTCGCCAATGAAGCATGAGAATGCAGAAGTCAGAATGCAGAGTGCAGAACTTGTTGCGGAGCACTCCATGCACAGACGGTACGGCAAATGCAGAACTTCATCGGTGGCGGAAGCGAGTTGAATTCTCAGTTCTGAGTTCTGCAATCTGCATTGCGAGAGGTAAGCCATGAAGCTCTTTGTCGACACCGGCAACATCAAGGACATCGAGACGCTGGCGACCATCGGCATCATCGATGGCGTCACGACCAACCCGTCGCTCCTGGCGAAAGAGCCCGGAGATTACCGCGAGAACCTGAAGCGCATCTGCGCGATCGTCAACGGACCGGTCAGTGGCGAGGTGGTCGCGACCGATTTCGCCGGCATGATGCGCGAGGGGCACGACATCGCCCAGCTGGATCCGCGAATGATCGTCAAAGTGCCTTTGACGCGCGACGGCATCCGGGCCTGCAAGACCCTCTCGGGCGAAGGGATCAAGGTCAACGTCACGCTCGTCTTCACCGCGGCGCAGGCGCTGCTGGCGGCCAAGGCCGGAGCCACCTTCGTCAGCCCGTTCGTCGGCCGGCTCGATGACGTCGCGACCAACGGCATGGAGCTCATTCGCGAGATTGTCGACATCTACGACAACTACGAGTTCGCGACTGAAGTGCTCGTCGCCAGCTGCCGCCATCCCATCCACATCGTCGAAGCGGCGCGTATGGGCGCAGACATCTGCACGTGTCCAACCGCCGTTCTCGATCAGCTGTTCAATCATCCACTCACGACCATCGGGCTCGAGAAGTTCCTGAAGGATTGGGAGAAGACGCAGGCCGTCGCGAAGGGTTGATGTGATGTGACCACGACGACCCGCTCGATGAAACCGGAAGAGGTCCTCGCCGATCTCGAGCAGCGCGCCGAGCTCGGCGGCGGAGCCGAGCGCCTCGAACGCCAGCACTCCGCCGGTAAACTGACCGCACGAGAGCGGATCGAGCTGCTGTTCGATCCAGGCTCCTTCGAAGAGCTGGACAAGCTCGTGACACACCGCTGCCAGGACTTCGGGATGGCCGATCAGATCGTGCCCGGAGATGGCGTCGTGTCGGGGCACGGGCTGGTCGGCGGCCGGCAGGTGTTTGCGTTCGCTCAGGATTTCACCGTCTTCGGCGGGTCCCTCTCCGAAACCAATGCCGCGAAGATCGTCAAGATCATGGATCTGGCGCTCAAGCTCGGGGCGCCAGTCGTCGGCCTCAACGATTCGGGCGGCGCACGCATTCAGGAAGGCGTGATGTCGCTCGCCGGCTATGCGGACATCTTCCTGCGCAACACGCTCGCCTCGGGGGTGATTCCCCAGATTTCCGCCATCATGGGGCCGTGTGCCGGCGGAGCCGTGTACTCACCGGCGATTACGGACTTCACCTTGATGGTGAAGAACACGAGCTACATGTTCGTGACCGGCCCCGACGTCATCAGGACCGTCACGCACGAAGAAGTAACCAAGGAAGCGCTCGGCGGTGCCATGACGCACAACGCGACGAGCGGCGTGGCGCACTTCGCGGTCGAGGACGATCGGGACTGCATCCAGACGATCAGGGACGTGTTGTCGTTCGTGCCGTCGAACAACCTCGAGGATCCGCCGCGGATCACGCCGACCGACTCGGCGGATCGTGAGGACGACGCGCTCGATCGCCTGGTGCCGGATTCTCCGAACCATCCGTACGACATGCTCGATCTGATCCATTCGGTCGCCGACGATGGCTACTTCCTCGAAGTCCACCAGCACTACGCGCGGAACATCATCGTGGGATTTGCTCGGCTGGACGGCCGATCGGTTGGGGTCGTGGCGAACCAGCCGAGCGTGCTGGCGGGCACTCTCGACATCAATGCCTCAATCAAGGGCGCACGCTTCGTGCGCTTCTGCGATGCCTTCAACATCCCGCTCGTAACCTTCGAAGACGTGCCGGGTTTCCTGCCGGGCACAGTGCAGGAGTACGGGGGCATCATCAAGCACGGGGCGAAGCTGTTGTTTGCGTTCGCAGAGGCCACGGTGCCCAAGGTTACGGTCATCACGCGCAAAGCGTATGGCGGGGCGTACTGCGTCATGTCGAGCAAGCATCTGCGAACCGACTTCAACTACGCCTGGCCGACGGCGGAGCTGGCGGTCATGGGGCCCGAGGGCGCGGTCAACATTCTGTATAAGCGGGAGCTCGAAGCGGCCGCCGACGCCGTCGCCGCGCGCCACGAGAAAGTGGCCGAGTTCCGCGACAAATTCGCCAATCCGTTCGTCGCAGCCGCCCGCGGCTTCCTCGACGAGGTCATTCGACCCCGCGACACTCGCCGGAAGCTCATCACCGCCCTGCGCAACCTGGAGTCGAAGCGCGACCGGAACCCGCCCAAGAAACACGGCAACATCCCGCTCTAGCGGACTTCAGGCTCCGGGCTTCGGGCTTCAGTGACTGCAGGCCGCCTGAAGCCTGAGGTCTGAAGCCCGTAGCCAGTACAATGGATGCGGACGTCTTCGCTCTCGCAGCCGACAGTGAATAAGGTACTCATCGCCAACCGGGGCGAGATCGCCGTCCGGATCATTCGCGCCTGCCGGGAGATGGACCTGGCGACGGTCGCCGTGTATTCGGAGTGCGATCGCACCGCGCTTCACGTGCAGTCTGCCGACGAGGCCTACGCCATCGGTCCGAGCGCGCCGCGTGAGAGCTATCTGCAAATCGAGCGAGTGGTCGCGGCGGCGCGCGCCTCAGGTGCCGACGCCGTGCATCCAGGCTATGGCTTCCTGGCTGAGAACGAGGACTTTGCCGCAGCCGTGCGCGCGGCCGGCCTGACGTTCATCGGACCGACGCCAGAGGCGGTGGCCCTGATGGGTAGCAAGACCGAGGCGCGAGCTGCGGCGATTCGCGCCGGCGTTCCCATCGTGCCGGGGACCGAGGCGCCCATAGACGTCAATAGTCCCGAAGGAGAGGTCGATCGGATCGCCCGGGATATCGGGTATCCGCTTCTCGTGAAGGCAGTAGCCGGTGGCGGCGGCAAGGGCATGCGGACCGTCGTCGATCCCGGAGAGCTGCACACCGCGATTCGAGCGGCGAGATCCGAGGCCAGCGCCGCTTTCGGCGATGCGGCGGTCTACCTGGAACGCCGCATCAGCCGGCCCCGCCATGTCGAGGTGCAGCTGCTGGCCGACCATCACGGTACGGTGTTGCCCTTCGTCGAGCGCGAATGCTCCATCCAGCGCCGCCACCAGAAAGTCGTCGAGGAGACCCCGTCGCCGGCGGTGTCCGCGGCGACGCGGGCCGCCATGACCTCCGCCGCGGCGGCCGTTGCTCGGGCGGTCGGTTATACCAACGCCGGCACGATCGAATTCCTCTTGGATGACGATGGAGGCTTCTATTTCCTGGAGATGAACACCAGACTCCAGGTCGAGCACCCCATCACGGAGATGGTGACCGGAGTCGATCTCGTCAGGTGGCAGATCCGCATCGCCCGGGGGGAACGGCTCGATCTGGATCCAGCGCGCGTTTTGACTCCGATGGGGCACGCCATCGAGTGCCGTATCTACGCTGAAGATCCTGACAACCAGTTCCTGCCGTCGCCTGGACGGATCCAGCAGCTTCGCGTGCCGTCCGGGCCCGGTATCCGGGACGACTCGGGCGCGGCCGCCGGTCTGGACGTGCCGATTTTCTACGACCCGATGATCTCGAAGCTCATCGCCTGGGCCGAAGATCGGCCGTCTGCGATCGCCCGCATGCGCCGCGCGCTGTCCGAATACGTCGTGTCGGGAATCAAGACGACGCTCCCGTTCTTCCGCTGGCTGCTCGACCAGCCAGAGTTCCGAACCGGTCAATTTCACACGACGTATCTCGATCAGGTGCTGAAGGAGCGGAACGGACTGCCGTTTGTGGAGGCCTCGCCGCTTCAGGAAGACCTCGCCGCTGTGGCGGCGGCGCTCAACGTCACGCTGTCGCCGGGGTCGATTGCGGCCGCTCCGGGCGGGACCCGTCTCGCGGCGCCCGATCGCTGGAAGGAGCGCGCGCGGGCCGAGGCGCTCCGCTGATGCGCTACGAGCTCGAGGTCAACGGCCGCAGGCGGCGAGTCAACGTCCATCGAGTAAATGGGCGGTTTGCCGTCGTTCTCGACGACCAGACGTGGTTCGTCGACGCGGCGCGCGTCGACGCCCAGACGCTTTCACTCGTCACGACACCTGAGGGCGGCGCGGTGCCTGGAGGCGGCGCGAGTCACACGACGGTGCTGACGCCAGCATCAGGCGGACTCCTGACGGTACAGGTTGCCGGTGCGGCGGTGACCGTCGCTCTCAACGGCCGTCGCCGCTTGGCCGCGGTTGGCGACAGTGGCCTGAAGTCGGGACCGCAAAGGCTCCTCGCCCCGATGCCTGGGAAGGTCGTTCGCGTGCTGGTGCAGGCCGGCGATGTCGTCCGCTCGCGCCAGCCGATTGTCGTGATCGAGGCGATGAAGATGGAAAATGAGCTTCGCTCGGCGCGGGATGGCCGGATCGCCGAGCTGCCAGTCCGAAACGGGCAGTCGGTCGAGGCAGGCGTTTTGCTCGCGGTGATCGGTGACAGCTAGGCCCTTGCAGAAGTTCCTTACCCGCCTCCGCACGCACCCCGCGACCCGGTACGCCCTTCGCGCGGCGGCGATCACCGTCGTCCTGCTCGCCGCCGCCATCGTCAGCACGTTGACCATCGACCTGGGACCGGCGGTGCGCGCCCTCGCCGAGCGCGAGGGCGCCCGGCGCATCGACCGGCCGGTCCGAATCGGCCGTCTGGCGATTCATCTGCTGCGCGGGCGAGTCGTGCTCGAGGACGTCGTGATCGACGGCGTCTCGGCGGGAGATCGGCCCTTCTTTTCAGCCGATCGGCTGTCGCTGTCCCTGGACTGGTCGCGGGTTATCGGGCCGCGACCAGAGTTCGTCATCACCTCGGTGGAGTTGACCGATTGGCGGATGCTGGTGGAGAAGTGGCCTGGCGGGAAGCACAATTTTCCGCGCCTCAACAACCCGGCGCCGCAGGGTCCAGCCGGGCCGCGCCGGTTCAGAACCACGCTGAAGTACGTCAGCGCATCGCAGGGTCAGTTCTCCTATGAGGATCATGAGGCGCCGTGGAGCATCCTCGCGCCGAACATCGATCTGAACATCACCAACACGCCGAATTACCACGGCGAAGCGACCTTCAGCGGCGGCACCATCGTCATCCAGAAGTTCGTGCCGATGGCGGCCAAGATGAACGCCCGGTTCACCATCAACGGCAGCCGTCTGCGGATGGATCACATCGATCTCGAGAGCGATGGGGCGAAGAGCGAGGCCGAGGGTGAAATCGATCTCGCACGCTGGCCCGAGCAGACCTACGGCGTGAAATCGAAGGTCGGCTTTCCGCGCATGCGCGAGATCTTTTTCTCCGACCAGTCGTGGAAGGTGGCCGGCGAGGGCAACTTCAACGGGACGTTCCACCTCTTCAAGGGCGGCCACGATCTCGCCGGCACGTTCACGAGCCCGCTCGCGGGCGTGTACGACTACCGCTTCCCGTCGCTGGCCGGCTCGCTGCATTGGGACAGGCACGGCTTTCAAGTGACCGATGCGTCGGCGCAGTTCTTTGGCGGGCGAACGGCGTTCAACTTCTCGATTGAGCCGCTGGGCGCCCCGGAGAAGCCGACGGCGCGATTCGACGCTTCGTACGACGGCATCGATCTGGCCGAGTTGTCTGACTTCTACGGGTTCTCCGGATTGCGTTTCGCCGGGCGGGCATCCGGCCGCAACCTGCTCGAGTGGCCGATGGGCCGGTTCTCGGAGCATCGCGGCGACGGCGCAATCACGGTGACGCCGCCTGACGGAGTGCAGCCCATGTCGCCATCCCTCGGCCTGGTTCAGGCAGCGGATGACGGGCATCTGCAGCACGAATGGGGACCGTTCGCACCGCTGCCGCTCGCGAGCCACGTGCCGATCGCCGGCGAGGTGACCTATTCATACGATGCCGATCGAGTCGAGGCGACAGGCGGGCGTTTTGTGACCGAACGCACGCACGTGACCTTCGAGGGCGGCACCGAGTGGGGAGGCGAATCGGATTTCCGGTTTCACGTGACGAGCGCGGACTGGCAGGAGAGCGATCTGGTACTCGCCGGCATTCTGACCGATTTCGGATCGCGCACCGGCCCGGTCGCCTTCGGAGGGCGTGGCGAGTTCGACGGCTCGATGACGGGTGCCTTCAGACATCCGCGAGTCGAAGGCCGGTTCACCGGCGAAGACATGCGGGCGTGGGACACGCTCTGGGGCGACGGCGACGCCCACATCGTCGTCGAGAACAGCTACGTGACGGTCGCTGGCGGCGTCGTCCGGCATCAGGGGTCGGAGATCAAAGCCGAAGGCCTCTTTTCACTCGGCTATCCGCGCCGCGACGGCGGCGAGGAGATCGACGCGCGGTTCTTCGTGACCCGGCGTGACCTCGACAGCCTGCGCCATGCCTTCGAGATCGACGACTACCCGGTCTCCGGCTCGTTGTCGGGAGAGTTCCACCTGACCGGCCACTACCAGGCGCCGGTGGGCTTCGGATCGATGACCATCGCGGACGGTGTCGCTTACGGCGAACCGTTCGAGGAAGGCTCGGCGCGCCTGCGGTTCGAGGGCTCCGGCGTGCGTCTCGACAACCTCGTGGTCACGAAGGCGGGTGGTGCGATCGAAGGAGCCGCGTTCGTCGGCTGGAACGCAACCTATTCCTTCGACGCTGTCGGCCGCCGGATTCCGATGCAGGATACGGCGACCTTCGCCTACCCCCCGGCGCAGCCGTCCGGGCTCATCGAGTTCACGGCTGGCGGCAGCGGCACGTTCGAATCCCCGCGGTATGACGTCCGGTTCCGCGTGAACGATCTCTTCGTCGGCGACGAAGGCGTCGGACAGGTCACGGGAGTCCTCGCGCTTCGCGGCGAGGAGTTGAGCGGCGAGATCGACGCGGCCTCTCCGCGGCTCAACGTCACCGGCACTGGCCGGATCGGCCTCGGCGCACGCGGGACGTCCGAGTTGACGTTCCGCTTCCACGACAGCTCGCTCGACCCCTACGTCCGGCTGTTCGTGCCCAAGCTGTCACCGTTCACCACCGCCGTGGCCAGTGGCTCGGTGCGGGTCGCCGGCACGCTCACGAAAGTCGACGAATTGTTGGTGGATGCCACCGTCGACCGCGTCGACATGTCGATGTTCGACTACGCCATCAACAATGCGCTGCCGGTGCGCATCGTGCTCGACCGCTACGTTGTCCGGGTCGAGCAGTTGCGCCTGGTCGGCGAAGATACCCGGCTCGACGTCGGGGGAACCGTCTCCTTGAACGACGAGCGGGTCGCCCTCCGCGCCTCTGGCGAAGCCAATCTCGGCATTCTGCAGGGCTTCTTCCGCGACGTGCGCGGCTCGGGGCGCGCGCGTCTCGTCGCAGCCGTCGACGGTCCGATGTACGAGCCGGTGTTCTCTGGCAGCGCCACCTTGTCCGACGGTCGCATCCGCCACCTGTCGCTGCCGAACTCCCTCGACGCGATCAATGGCGCCATTCAGTTCGATTCGCGGGGGCTCCGCCTGGACGATGTGACGGCGTCGATGGGTGGAGGGCGGGTGCAGTTCGGTGGACGAGTGGGCCTCGAAGGCTATCTGCCGGGCGATCTGAACGTCACCATGCGCGGCGAGGAGATGCATCTTCGCTACCCGGAGGGTGTCCGGTCGACGGTTGATGCCGACCTCTCGGTGCGCGGCAACGTGAAGGCGCCGACGGTTGGCGGAACCGTGACGGTGAAGAGCGCCTTGTGGAACCGTCGCCTCGACCCGACCGGCGGACTCCTGGACTTCGGCGTCGGACGGCCGGGCGGCGCGGCGGACGCGTCGGCGCCGTCGGCAGCGGCGCCGGCAGTGCCGATCCGACTGGACGTGGAGGTACTTGTCCCGTCGACGCTGCGAATCGAGAACAACCTGGCGCGCCTCGTGGCCAGCGCAGATCTGCAACTGCGCGGGACCTACGAGCGTCCGCAGATTTTCGGGCGAGCTGAAGTCGACCGAGGCGAGGTGACGTTCGAGGGAAGGCGCTACCTGGTCACGCGCGGCGCCATCGAGTTCACGAATCCGCTGCGGATCGAGCCGTTCTTCGACGTCGAGGCCGAGACGCGCGTCCGCGTGCCGGGCCAGACGTATCGCGTCATCGTGCGAGCGGCAGGCACCATGGAACGTCTGCAGCCGGAGCTGAATTCCGATCCGCCGTTGCCAGCTGCGGACGTGTTGGCCCTGCTCTTCAGCGATGTCCGGCGCGACCCCAACGACCCTCGCTCCCAGGACGTCGAGTTGGCAGCGCTGCGCAATCCCAACGAGCGTCAACGGGACATTCTGACTACCCGGGCCACCCAGCTCCTGGCCAACCCCATCTCGTCCGAAGTCGGCCGGGTCGTGGAGCAGGCGTTCGGCGTGGATACGTTTCAGCTCACGCCATCGCTCATCGACCCGTACAGCCAGTCGACCAATCGCGTCAACCCATCGGCCCGCGTCACGATCGGCAAGCGCATCTCGGAGCGCGTGTATCTGACATTCTCGCGCAGCCTGGCGGCCTCGTACAACGATCAGATTCTGCTGCTCGAGTACGACGAAAGCGATCGCCTGTCGTGGGTCCTGTCGCAAAACGAAGATCAGACCTACGCCATCGAGGTCCGAGTGAGGCACGCGTTCTGACCATGCGGTGGACGGCGTGCGCACTGGCGCTGGCGTGTCTCTTCTGCGCCGGGCCGGCGCGGGCGGACGTCGCGGATTATCTCGGCAAGCCGCTGACCGCCGTGCGCCTCGAGGCCGAGGGCCGTACGCTCAACGACCGCGAGCTGCTCGATCTGCTCGAAACCCCCGTCGGCAGTCCGCTGCGCATGCGGGACGTCCGGGCCTCGGTCGCACACCTCTTCAGCCTCGGTCGGTTCGCCGACGTCATCGTTCACGCCGACAACGCGCCGACCGGAGTCGTGATTCGCTACGAGCTCGTGCCCATCCATCCCATCACCGAGATGCGGTTCGAGGGGATCGGCAGTACGCCAGGCGTTCGCGTCAGCCGCGTGCGTCAGGCGCTCATCGATCAATTCGGGGCCTCGCCGCCGGCGAATCGGGCCGACGTCATGGCGCGAGTTGTCGTCGCGCGACTCCAGGAACGCGGCTACCGGCGCGCCACCGCGACCGCGCGTGTCGAGATGGCGCACGATCCCGAGCGTGCCACTCTCGCCTTCGCGGTGGTTCCCGGCTCGCGGACTCACATCGCCGACGTGGTGGTTTCGGGCCCTGCCAATGTTCCGTCAGCCGAGATCGAGCGCCGACTGGAGCTCCGCCGCGGCGAGGCTTACGAACCCGATGTGCTCCAACCGCACATCGAGCAGTACGTCGAAGAGCTGAAGCGTCTCGGCTACTACAACGCACAGGTCACCGCCGTGCCGCGCCTGACTGACGACGAGCAGTCGGTCGTGCTGGCCGTCAACGTGACCACCGGCCCCCGCGTCCGCATTGCCTTCACCGGTGATTCGCTGCCGGCCGACCGGCGCGACGAGCTCGTGCCGGTCGCGCGCGAGGGCGCCGTCGACGAGGACCTGCTCGAAGACTCGAGCGAACGCATCGTCGATTTTCTGCGTGGTCAGGGTTATCGTGACGCCGCTGCCACGTTCAGTCGCACGACGGAGGGTGACGATCTCGTCGTCACGTTC
>JBKPSC010000481.1:0-9531 GCA_046734915.1 Acidobacteriota bacterium
TGGAGCGCCACTCGCAGCGTACATCTGCAGGCGCAACGTCCTCATTGGCCTCAGTTCGTGGGGATTGATCATGGCGAACGGATTTGTGCACAGCGCGGGCGGCATCGCGGAGGGCACCTATAACACTGGACTATGGACCGCGGCCTTTTTGTTTATTCCGTTGTCACTCTGGGTCATTTACGCCTGCGGGATCCGCGGACCGTACAGCGGCAAAGTCGTGGGCGCGGCATTCGCCGCCGGAGCCGTCACTCATGCCGTCCTTTTCGTCGGTTACGGGCTTTTCAAGGCCGGGGTGATCGGCAATGCGGGTTTGGTGGTCTACGGTGCCGTGGTCGGTTTCACGCCGATCATCTTGGCGGCCCTTGCCAGCCGGTTCTTCAAGCCTGAGTTGCTGCGGCCAGTTCCTGCGTAGGAGGCGACCGGCCCGCGGCGGTTCAGGTCCGCCGCCAGGCGAGGCGGGGAGATCACACCCAGCCGGATCGCCAAGGTCATTGTGAACCGTATTTACCAATACCGCCGCGTACGTGCAGAACTGGCGCTCAGAAATGTGTAGAAACTGTGTAAGGTCACCCCGAAAACGCTGAGAACCAGCGACGTTTACGGGTTCACATCGAAGAGTACTGTGTGGCGGGAACTCGTTGAGTCAATTGCGCGAACAGGTCTTTCGGTATCACTCGGTGAGCGTCGCCGGAATCGCTTTCCAAGCGTGCGCCTTCAACCACTCGGCCATCTCTCCCACTTGCGGATTCGAGATCGATCCGAAAGTGATTTGTGCCCGAATTGTGCCCCAACCCAGTCGGCGTCTCCACATATTTTATCCTGCCATGGGCGATCACCAGGTTGATTCGGGCGCGCAGGTGCATAGTTGCTAGACAAGGTGTGGGACGTCGAAAGCGCCACGGGTAAGGGCGTGCTTTACGTCGGGCACAGCAAGAACGAGACGAGCAAGCGTGAGATCCCGCTAAACTGCGCGGCGCGAGAGGCCATCACGCAGGTGCTCAATCGCGCGTACGAACTCAGACCGCACGGAGCCGGTGCATTACATCTGGTGCGCGAGCCAGCACCACCACTACGAGCCGACCAAGCCGGCGGAGAAGTGAACGGCCGCCTGGCGGTCGCTGTGGGACGCGGCCGGCCTTCCCGGCTTCCGGTTCCACGACCAGCGCTACACGGTCGTCACGGAGCTGCTCGAGGCCGGTGGCCCGAGTACGTTATCCAGGCCGTGACCGGACAGCTCTCCAAGAAGATGCTGGAGCACTACTCGCCTCAACGCCTCAAGGCAAAAGGCAGATGCTCGCGCGGATGGAGGCGCGGCAGAAGAAGGACGGCCTAGAAGTCCCTAACCAGCGGCGTTTACAGAAGAGCGCTGGCCCGGACTTTCCGCAGATGGAAGCGGGTGACGAGCTGGTGCGCCAAATCGAAACTTCCAGGGAGCCGCGTGTGGCGGTTTGCTAAAACGTCGATCAGTCTTTCGGCCATCTTCGTTTTGCTCGCAAATCCTTCACTCCGCTGAACATCTTCAATCGAGCCCACTTGGCTGGGGTTGGCTCTGGAAGTCGCGTTTTGTGAGCTCGCAGGGACAATTGCAGGGACAGTTCAGAGTGGTGAATCACACTAGTCATTTACATGTAAAGCACCGTTCCAAAACTTGAAACGGGTGCCGATCAGATGCGTGCGGGTGCCAGGCCGATTCGTTCATTGCGCGGTCGTACCGACCTTCACGCGAGCGTCGCGGTGGGCGATGATCGGCGCGGCTGCTATCGCGGTCACTCTGCTTGTCCGCATTGTGCAACAGCCTGCCGTTCGCTTCAACCTCAAGACAGTCGCGCCAGTCGACAACGACGCACTGCCTGTTGCTTCACTGACGTCAGGTGCAACGTGAAATCTCGCAATCGATGAGTTGTGAGCCTATTGTCTGAACAGCGACCAGTATCCAACGCAATCCGAGCGGAAGTTGTTCGCGGGTTCCGGATGGAGCGCGTGCCGGTAGACGAATACGAACTGGACAGCTTGATCACACCTGGAACTTGGTCCAAATCGCAGTGGTCTCAACCTCGAGACCTCCTGCGCGAGAATGCAGGTGAATCAGAACGGCGGTCCGTTGAGCACCCAAGTGGCGATATCCGCCTCGATCCACGCGGCGGTCCGACGACCTTCCGCGACGACCGCTCTGAAAGTTGGAGCACCTCCGGAATGCCGGAGGCAAGCTCGGAGGATTCGGCTGCACGCGACCATCGTCCGATTATCCGCATTGCAGTCTCGGAAGTGTGTTATCGAAGAAGCGGCTGGCTCGTTTCCTGCATTGACGTAGTTTTTGGCACCCGATTTCAGCAAGTAGACACGGGGACCGAGCCGGCGCGTTTGAACGCCCTTCAGGTTCGGAGTCTGCCCGATCGATGGGTGTTCGCCACGTCGAGCGAGTGAAGTCTCGACGAAGGTGAACTCATTTGAAGTCTAGACTATCGCAAGGCCTCCGATGAATCCTCGAGCGCCGACCGACTTATCTTCGACATCTCGCTCTGTCGATCGAGACCAACGACTGGTACACCGCCGCGCCACCGAGGCGGTGATCTGGGGATGTGGCCTGACGATTTGCTTCTTCCTCGCCACCCGGACCGCGTTGGCTCATGAGAAGTGGTTCCATCAAGGCGCATGGGAACCAGCCAATTGGCGAAACCTCTTGCAATTCCCGACAGCGGCCCTGGTTGTGGGTGTCGTGGTGATCACGATCCTCGCGGCGATCGTCCGGCGCCGTCTAGCGCGGCCCAACGTTTTTCCGGGGCCGGTCGCTCTCGGGGCAGATGCCGCCGGCATCACCCGCTTTTATTCCTGGGCCCCCCTGATTCTGGCGATTCATGTTGCCGTGCCGCTTCTGGTGTACGGCATTCAAGGGCATCTGTTCGTCCCGTACCTCAACCTGGAAGGCGTCTGGCAATACTGGCTGGGGCTTATCCAAGTCGGCGCCGCCATAGCGTTGCTCTATGGTGGCCTGACCCGTTTGGCCTCGATCGCAATCGTCACGGGATGGTTGATTGGAATTGGAGTTTTCGGCCTCGAGCCGATGTTGGAGAACAGTCACTACGTCGGGTTCGCCGCCTTCTTCCTCCTTGCTGGACGAGGACCGTTTTCGATCGATCAGTTGCTCTTTCCCCGCCTGACTCCACCGATCAACATGATGCGGCTTGCGCCGAGCGCGCTGCGCATCGGCGTTGGCATCAGCCTCGTCGCGGTCGCGTTGACGGAAAAGTTGGCCAACCCACAGCTCGCGCTCTCCTTTCTGCAGCAACATCCACTGAACTTCACCGCGGCGTTGGGTGTGCCGATGTCCGATGCCACATTCGTGTTGTGCGCCGGCACGGTCGAACTACTGGTCGGCTTCTTCGTGCTGTTCGGACTATTCCCGCGCTTGGTCATTCTGATTGCCTGGTTGCCGTTCAATCTGACACTGACGATCTTCGACTGGGTAGAACTGATCGGTCATCTGCCGTTTTACGGCGCAATGGCCTTCCTGCTGGTCTGGACACCAGAGGAGGTGGCTTTATGGATCAAGGGACTGCGGGTGCGCCCAGCGCCAGCTGAAGGCGCGTTCGATCCGGCCGCCTGACGAGACACCCGACGCAACGAGGAGCACACAACGATGGAGATTAGACCGCAAGCCATGGCGATTCCGGCCGAGACCAGTCACCTGCCGCAAGGGAAGTACGGCCCGATCTATCCGAAGACACCGGCCTGCTACGGCTTCTCGATCCTGGCGAAGATTATTCCAGGACGCGAACCCGTGTTTCATGAGTACGCGAAAAACATTGAGGCGGCCGTGAAAGCCCAGCCCGATATTCTGGCGCCGCTCAAACTGCACTATCTGCGGTGGTTGCTGTTCCCGATCAACGGCGAAACGTACTTCATGTACCAGGGCATCTTCGATACGGACTTCGATAAATACACCGAAGACGCCGTGGCCCTCTTCGGCGCTGCCGGCGTCAGGACGGTGTTCGAGAACCTCGAGGGCTTTCCGATGGATTGGCAGACCAACCCGGAAGGGTTTGCTAGATTTGTGCGCGCGCACCAGATCCCGAGTTTCCTTGAATACGGTGAGTATCCCTTCTTCAGCGCGGATGAAATCAAGAAAGCCTTGAAGGCTAAGAGCGCGCTGACGGAAATGCTCGATCAATTGCAGTGAGCGGTCCCGCTTCGGTCGAGGCATTTCTGAGGAAGGAGAGAGGATGAGCGACGCAACGAGCGCGCGCACGTACGGCCAGGATTATGTGCTGCCGCAATCTACGCCGAGTGAACACAGCACACCACTCGAACTCGACGATATCCAGAGCGGCGTACTTCGGCCGCGTCCGACTCCCTACGTCGCCACGTACATCGTCTTTCGCATTGATGATCGGAAAGCTGGTCGCGATTTGATGCGTCGCGTGTCGGAGGTGGTCACGTCGGCTGCCAATCCCACCAGTCCGTTGGCCGACACCTGGGTCAGCGTCGCCTTAACGTATCAAGGTTTGAAGGCGCTTGGCGTCCCGCAGGCATCGCTGGACAGCTTCTCTTGGGAATTTGGTCAGGGCATGGCGGCGCGTTATACGGATCTGGGTGATACCGGCGAGAGCCATCCGGACAAATGGGAACAGCCGCTGGGCAGTTCGGCTCCGCATGTGGTGCTGGTGGCGGTGTCCCCCGATTCGGAAAGACTCGAGGCGGCTCTCAATCGTGCGCGGGAAACCTATCGGGGGATGTCGGGAGTTACGGCGATCTGGCGTCAGGATTGTCACGCGCTTCCCAACGAGAAAGAGCCTTTTGGATTCCGGGACGGGATCAGCCATCCGGCCATCGAAGGCAGTGGGATTCCCGGAACCAATCCCCTCGAGAAGCCGCTCAAGGCGGGCGAGTTTGTGCTGGGTTATCAGGACGAGATGGGCGGCACCCAGAAGACTGAACCTGAGATTCTCGGCCGCAATGGAACGTACGTTGTCTTTCGCAAGCTTCATCAACGCGTCGCCGCCTTTCGCAAGTTCGTGAAAGCGAATTCGAAGAGCGCCGGCGAGGAAGAACTCTTGGCCGCCAAGATGATGGGCCGATGGCGGAGCGGCGCCCCGCTCGCCCTCTGTCCAGTACACGATGATCCTGCGCTTGGCGCCGACGCGACACGCAACAATGCGTTCCTCTATGAAGCGGACGATCCGGCCGGATTGAAAACGCCAGCCGGTTCGCATATTCGGCGCACCAATCCGCGGGACGCGTCTATTGCCGGTGTGGCGCGCATTCATCGAATGATTCGTCGCGGCACCGCCTATGGTCCGCTTCTGCCTGAAGGCGTCCTCGACGATGACGGCGCTGACCGAGGCTTGATGTTCGCCTTCGTCGGCGCACACCTCGGGCGGCAGTTCGAGTTCGTCCAGTCGCAATGGATTAACGACGGAGTGTTCATTGGCGCCGGAGACGATAAGGATCCGGTTATCGGCTCCGACAGCAAGGGCGTCAACTTCACCCTGCCTCGCAAGCCCCTTCGCAAACGGTTTCAGGGCATTCCTCAGTTTGTCGTGACGCGCGGCGGTGAATACTGCTATATGCCTGGACTGCGAGCCCTACGCTGGCTGAGCCAGCTGGAAACCTAAAGGCGGAGCCCGTGTTGTGAGATCGAAAACCAGTCCCCGTACGTATAACCAGGTCGAGGTTCCTCGTCCGTACACGCCCGGCAGACGGAGGTTCAGCATTTACTGGACCTGGAGCTACCCGTGGGAGTCACAACGCGACCTCACCGAAATGGACAATCGCTTCTCGACGATGACCGAAGTGCGTCGGGTAGCCTGGCCGGCGTACGAGACACCCGAGTACTCCGCCCGGATGTTTCTGCAGGGCATCGCAGGAACGCTCGAACTGTTCCATCTGTCCCTTTTGAGTTTCCAGCAGCTAGTCGGAGAGCAGACGGGACATCCCGTGGCCGTGTACCAGCGCGTCGACCAGGCGGGGCAGAAACTTCCGATCGATGCGGGCATTCTCGACGATACGGACACGTTGATGGTGTTCGGCCTCGATCATCTAGTGACCGAGCAGGAGGCAGCGCCGGAAGAAATAGAAGCCATGCGCGAGTGGCTGAAGCGCGAAGGCACGTGCCTGATTCTGGGTCCGCACCACGATGTCGGCGTCTCTGACGATCTGAAGCAGCGGGCGATGGAATACGCGCATCACCGCGATCCCCTTGTGCCGCGGCAGCAGCGGTTCGGCCAGTACACGCGGTCAGTGATGAAGGGCCTCGGTGTGCCGATTCACAACCAGTACGGATTGCGTCCAGCCACCGTGCAGGGAACGAAACAGCTGCAACCGCTGATCAAACGCAGCGACCTCGACTCGCGGGGCTGGCTCGAAGGCGTGCCGACGTTCAACTTCCATCCGCATTTGCCCCATTACGCCGTCACGACGACCGACGCGTCGGCGATTCACCTGCTCGCGCAGCAGCCGATCGATCTGTCACGGCCGCATCCGTTCACTGAGGCTGGTCACCGCGAGTTCAACATGTTCCTGTGGATGCCGCCGAAGGGAGAACGAGCCGGCGACATCCTGCTGGCGGATTCGACG
This sequence comes from Acidobacteriota bacterium, assembly GCA_046734915.1. GTDB lineage: Bacteria > Acidobacteriota > Vicinamibacteria > Vicinamibacterales > CAVVIG01 > VFZL01. The sequence continues at coordinate 6,574 of JBKPSC010000481.1, forward strand.
ATCTTCACGACGCTGTTCGGCGGCGATGAGAGCCTCGAGCGGTTCTGGAAGAACATCGCAACGAAGTGACGTCGTGATGCGGCGACTGCGTCCAGCCGCCCGGCTGCTGGCCGCCTGCCTGCTCTTGGCTCCAGCCGGTGCGCAGGCGCAGAGCCGTGGCGTCTATCCGCTCGGCATGACGGCCGTGGGCTCCGGCGTCACGCCAGATCCCGGATTCACGTATGCGAATCAGCTGCTGTTCTACTCGCGCGACGAGTCGAAAGCCGATGACGGATCGGCACTGCCGGTGAGCGGCCAGAACGCCGTCATCATGGACATGAACTCGTTCGTCTGGGTGAGCCGGCGGACATTCCTCGGCGGGGCGCATTACTCCGCGGTCGCGACGCTGCCGGTCGCAAAGAACCAGCTCGTCTCGGATATCCACGGACAGTTGAGCGGCGGCGGCGGGTTCGCCGACTCATACTACCTACCGCTGATTCTCGGCTGGAACAAAGAACGCGCCTCGATCCGCGCGTTGGCCGGATTCCTCGCTCCGACCGGTCGCTTCAACGAAGGCGCCAGCGACAACGTGGGATCGGGATACTGGACGCCCACGCTGTCGTCAGGGCAGACCGTCCAGTTAACTGCTGACAAGTCGGTGACGTTCTCGGCGTTTCAACTCTACGAGTGGCATACGACCCAAGTAGGCACCGACACGAAGCCCGGTGACTCGATCAATCTCGACTACTCGTTGCTCAGGACATTTGCGTTTGCACAGGGGCCGACGCGCGTGCAGGTCGGCCTCGCGGGGTACGCCCAGCGCCAAACCACGGCGAAGAGCGGACCAGAGGTGACCGAGGAGCAATCCCGCGAGCGATACGCGATCAATGCGATCGGGTTCGCGACGAACCTCATTTTTCCGAATCAACGCTTCAATCTCGGCGTCAGGCTTTTCAAGGAATTCCACAATCGCGCGGCCTACCAGGGGTTTTCGTTTCAGCTGTCCGGGGCCGTCAGCTTCTGATCGCATCAGGAACAGGGAATAAGCGCATGGATCTGAAACAGGCAGCCATCTCAATTTGCATGATCGCGTTCGTCCTCTCGAGCATGCTCGCCATGGGCCTCGGACTGCGGGTGAGCGACATCGTGGCGCCATTGCGGAACTGGCGGTTGGTCATCTTGGCGCTCATGGCGAACTTCGTCGTCATGCCGTTCGCCGCCCTCACGCTCGCGAGAACCCTGCGGCTGGAAGAGTCGATGGGAATCGGCCTGCTGCTGCTGGGCATGGCGGCGGGCGCCCCATTCCTGCCAACACTCGCACAAATTTCAAGAGGGAATCTCGCGTTCGCCGTCGGGCTGATGGTGCTGCTCATGGTGATCACGGTGGGCTACGTCCCCGTCGTATTGCCCCTGCTACTGCCTGGTGTCTCGGTGAACCCGGCGCAAATCGCGCGATCGCTGGTGCTGCTGATGCTGCTTCCGTTGGGGAGCGCGCTTGCAGTCAAAGCGAATCGTCCGGGTCTTGCCGCAACAATCAAACCGTTCTTCGACAAGACGTCAAACCTGAGTCTGATCGCGCTGATGGCGTTGCAGACGTTGTTGAACGTCCGCAGTGTGGTGGCGGTCTTCGGTACCGGCGGCATCCTCGCCGGCGTGCTGTTTCTCGCCGTGGGCTCTATTGTGGGCTGGGCACTGGGCGGCGCCGCGAGGGAGACGCGATCCGTGCTGGGACTCGGAACCGCGCAGCGAAACATTGCCGCCGCACTCGTCGTGGCCAACCAGAGCTTCGACGATCCGAACGTCGTCGTCATGGTTGTCGTGATTGCGATCGTCGGGCTGTTAACCCTCATGCCGTTGTCACGCGCCCTCGGGCGACGCGTCGCGGCGGCGACGGCCGCTCCGGTCAGGTAAGGCAGATCGTTCCTGGACGATCTACTGGTTCACTCATCAAGAGGATGGCGGCGCAAGGCCTCGCCAAATCTCAGATAGCGGTTCAGGAGACCGCTGCACAAACGGCCGCGCTGTGGTAGGAGCACGACGTTGGTCACCGCGGTTCGATCTATGAGTGGGTAGGCGATTTCAGCCGTTTAGAATCAACGACTGGAAATGGTGGGCCTGACGGGAATCGAACCGATGGATTACCGCGAAAGGCCGCTCACTGTAGGGGAAACTCGACTGGCAGGTTGGTCGTCGGAAATTGTGCCCCAGATTGTGCCCTAACCGGTGTCTACCCTCGCAGGCGCGTGAGCCCGTTCGCTCGCCACTTGCGTTACGATGCAGACTTCAACCTCAACCTTACGACCGGCAGGGCCGGTGGAGGGGTGCGGCCGATGCTCCCAAAGCAGTTCGCCGAGGCGTCGTCGCTCGCCGTCGTCGAAACGCAGCGCCTTCCACCGAGCCTGGACTCAGAACTCGATTCTCTCCTCGCAGAAACGCGATCAGATCTGTCTGCTCACGATGAAGCCACGCACACACCGCCACGACGACCAACTGAAATAGAGCCACGCCCGAAGTCTAGGCGATCGCGTCGATCCAGTTGAGGGACGCGGGGACATCCTTCTCCTGCTATTACCGGAGAGGATGAGTGATTCAAGCGATTGAGATCTGTCCTGCGCTCGATTGCGCCACGCGATTACCTGCTGATGGCGGCGCAGGGGTACCAGGAACAACGCGTTTCCCACAGCGCCCACACGCATCGTCATCTAACGAGCTCTATACACAAAATTCCGGACACTCCCGACCGCGAGGACACTTCGCGGACCGTTGCTCCACCATCACACGGTGATCGATTCCTCAAGACGGTCTCCTACCTAAAGCCACCGTCGCCTTGGCCATGCAAGGGCGTCAGGAAATGGTCGACCACAAAATCAGCCACATCTCGACCCAGTTGTTCACCGCTGACTTCGTCGAAACGAAAATGCTGTCCAGCGAAGATTCGGCTCAACGATGCCTCGTCCTCGGCCGCCGAGAAACTCGTAA
>JBKPSC010000482.1:0-16047 GCA_046734915.1 Acidobacteriota bacterium
CCAGACGTGGGCGGTAATCTCCGGCGCCGCCAACGCGGAGAGGGCGCGTCAGGCGATGTCGGCGGTGGAGGATCGTCTCGTCCGCGATGCGGATCAGATGATCCTGCTGTTCACGCCACCGTTTGATCGCGGCTCGCTCGAACCCGGCTACATCAAGGGCTACGTGCCCGGAATCCGCGAGAACGGCGGGCAGTACACTCATGCCGCTACCTGGGTCGTGCTGGCGACGACCCTGCTCGGCCGGGGCAAGCGCGCGCTGGAGTTGTTCGCATTGCTCAACCCGGTCCGCCATGGCACGACTCCCGAAGACGTCGCGCGGTACATGGTGGAACCGTATGTCGTGGCGGCGGACGTCTACGGAGCGCCGCCGCATACCGGGCGGGGTGGCTGGACTTGGTACACCGGCTCTGCCAGCTGGCTGTATCGCGTCGGCCTCGAGGCGATCCTCGGCTTCCACAAGCGAGGGGATCGTGTGAGGATCGACCCCTGCGTCGCGCCGGATTGGCCGCGCTACGAGCTTACCTACCGCCACCGCTCCGCGATCTACCATATTGTCGTCGACAACCCTGCAGGCACGGGCCGCGGCGTGCGTGCCGTTACGGTAGACACGCATGCCGTGCCCGATGGCGAAATCCCGCTCACGGACGACGGAAAGACCCATGAAGTTCGAGTCGAGCTGGGCTGAGGGACAACGGAAGGGAGCACATGGAGAAAGGGATGGCTGGCCAGCTGCCGGCAGAGGAGGACTTGCACCGGCTGCCGACGGACGAGGAACTCGCCCGGCTTCAGCGGACCACGGTGCAGTACTACCTTCACGAGACCAACCCGGACAATGGGCTGGTCCGTGACAAGACCGACCCCGACGCGCCATGCAGCATCGCGGCCGTCGGTCTCGCCCTGGCGACGATCCCGGCTGTTGTCGAGCGCGGCGTGCTCATTCGCAAGTTCGCTGCGAGGGTCGCCCGCCGCAAACTCCGCAGCTTCATGAACCTCCCGCAGGGAGCTGAGCCGGACACGGCCGGGTACAAGGGGTTCTACTATCACTTCCTCGACATCGATACCGGCCGTCGCGTCTGGAATTGCGAGCTCTCCACGCTCGACTCAGCGTTCCTGTTCGCGGGTGCCCTGACCTGTGCCACCTACTTCGACGCCGACACGGAAGAAGAGGCCGAAGTCCGACGCCTGGCCGACGCGCTCTACTGCCGCGCCGACTGGGACTGGGCGTGCAATGGTGGCCCGACGCTCACCCATGGCTGGAAGCCCGAGACCGGTTTTCTGCCGTACCGCTACGAGGGATATGACGAAGGACTCTTGCTCTACCTTCTCGCACTCGGCTCGCCGACTCACCCACTTCCGCCGGAGAGTTACAAGGCGTTCTGCGCCACCTATCAGTGGAAGGAAATCTACGGCCGCGAGCTGCTCTACTCCGGGCCGTTGTTCACACACCAACTTTCGCACCTCTGGATCGATTTCCGTGGCATTCGCGACGCGTTCATGCGCGAGCGCGCCAGCGACTACTTCGAGAACAGCCGGCAGGCGACCTTTGTGCAGCAGGAGTACGCGATCAGGAACCCGCTGGGCTTCGAGGGCTATGGGGAGCACTCTTGGGGCTTCACGGCCTGTGATGGCCCGGGCTGGGTCAAGCGCGCAGTACACGGGATCGACCGGGAGTTTCAAGGCTACATCGCCCGCGGCGCGCCGTTTGGCCCCGACGACGGCACCGTCGCACCGTGGGTCGTGGTTGCGTCGTTGCCGTTCGCGCCGGAAATCGTCATCCCGACCGTCCGACAGTTCGCCCGACTGGACCTTGGAATGAGCGCCCCCTACGGGTTCAAGCCGTCGTTTAACCAGACCTTCGCCGTGGAAGAGAGCCCGACCGGTTGGTGGGTCACGCCCTATCACTTCGGCATCGACCAAGGACCGGTCGTGTTGATGATCGAGAACTATCGATCGGGTCTCATCTGGGACATCATGCGCGGCTGCCCAGCCGTGGTCGCGGGGCTTCGGCGAGCCGGGTTCACCGGCGGCTGGCTGTGAAGCGGAGGGCATGCGCGTCCGCGCTCGTGCACCGCGGTCTGCATCGCTAAGATCCTGGCAGGCTTCTGCCGTTCGGGAGTCAGGGTCACAGCGTGACCATCGATGATCTGGAGAGAAAGCCTAGCCCCGAGGAATACTCAGCGATCTGCTCTTTGAGCCATTTTCGCCAAGCTGGGTTTAGATATGGACCCTCTTACATCGACCGTGCATAGGAAGGCCCCCAAATGTCAAGAGTCATGATCGTCGGCGCAACTGGTTCCCTGGGAAAGCATGTTGTTCAACAAGCCATATCCGCCAGACATAATGTTGCAGTCCTGGTCCGTACACGCTCTAAGCTGACCCCGGAGGCACGCGACAAGGTGTCGGTCCACGAGTGCGACCTGAGTTCGGTTTCGATTGGCGATCTGACCGCAGCGCTTCGCGGTCACGATGCCGTCGTCAACGCCGCCGGTCTCGTCACAGAAGGTCAGGTATTCGTCAACCTCGTAGATCGGCTTGTCACCAGCCTCGAGGCAGTATCAACTTCCGATCGCCCCGCTTGCTGGTTCCTCGCAGGTGCAGGGCTGCTGGATATCGACGCTTCCGGCCGAAGAGGAGTGGATCTTCCACGTATCAGCTCCACTTATTGGCCGCATCGCGTGAACTTCGAACGCATCCGCAGTTCCGATCTGGATTGGCGGCTGCTATGTCCCGGCCCGATGGTTGAACAGCCTCCCCTTGGCCTGGCCAAACTCCGGATTTCGCTGGAGCGATTACCTGTTCAAGTACCTGCTTTTGGCCGACTCCTGCGAGGCGCCTTGTTCTTGCCCGTGTTCGCGTACCTCGTTCCGGAGATGATCATCTCCTACGCCGACGCCGCTGCTCTGATGCTCGCAAACTTGATCAGGGAAGGCGAAATGTCCCACCGCAGGGTTGGCCTCGCGCTGCCGCTGGGCATGCGAGGCCGAAAGGATCAATGGACAGCCCGGCCAAAGAATGCGGCCTGACCTTATCCTTCGAAGGACGCGAAGCCGGCAAGCGGGCTTCGCGCCTCTCAACTCAAACGCAACGCCGGTCATAGGACGATGGATCTGCTCACGTCGTACGACTGGCCGGGCAACGTTCGCGAACTTCAGAACGTGATCCAGAGGGCGGTGATCCTCTGCGAGGGTACGCGGCCCGTCGATGAAACGACGACTACGGCGGTCGAGTTTGACCGGGCGGTCAAGTCGCCGCTAGACGTAACGGCATCCGACGTCAGGTGGGCCGGCCTTAATCGCTGTACCCCTCCAGCTTCGAGTCCCGCGTGAGATGGACCTCGTCCATCGCTCCCGCGCCGAGAGAACGAGGTGACGGCTGAAGGCGTGACGTCATCGCGCCGCTGAATGCTTCTCTTGCGCACAGGCAGAACATCTCCGCTGCCGGACTAGGTCTTCCTTTGCGCAAGATGATTCCAAGAGGAACGCGCTTCGGCTCAGGTGTAAGAGGGAGGATCTTGACCCGGTCGCCGAACGCGTAGTCGAAAGCGTCGGAGACGAGGGCCACACCGGTCCCTGCGTCCACCGCAGAGAAGAGACCGGCCCAACCGTCGTGCTCCTCCACGAATCGCGGCTTGTCTTTCACCCGCGCGAAGATGGCGTTCACATAGACGCGGTGTTGCGGAAACTCCTCGTGCAACAGTCCGATGAAGGGCTCGCGCGCCGCTTCCGACAACGAGACGGCCTTGCGTTGCGCGAAAGGATGGCTGGACGAGACAGCCAGACCAACGCGCAGGGTCATCAACTCCTCGAATCGGAGCTGACGGCGCCAGTCCCCGGTGAGCGGAGGAATGATGATCGCCAGCTGCAACTGGCCATCGCGGACTGCGGCGATTTGCTTCTCCTCCGGCCAATCGTGCAGCTGTACGTGCACGTTGGGCATCGCCCTTTGATAGTCGCGAAGAAGCCGGGGCATCATCCGCGCGGCCACGAGGGGAAAATCCCCGACTTGTAATTCAGCCTCGCGCTTGCCACCGATCGCGCGAGCCTTCAGCACTGCTTCGTCGGTGTATTTGAGAATCGCGCGCGCCTCGTCGAGAAAAGCGCGGCCGGCGTCAGTCAAGCGAACGCCTTTGGGGCTGCGGTCGAGTAAAGGCACACCGATCTGCTTCTCGAGATCGCGAATCTGTCGGCTCAATGACGGTTGCGCGACATGGAGTCTCTGTGTCGCAGCGCGGGAGAGATTTTCCATCTCTGCTACTGCCACGAAGTAGCGCAAATGCCGCAGCTCCACGGCGCGTAGTCTATGCCTACGAGGTATGCCAAGGCAAGCAACTAAGTCTTTCACAGCGAGGTACTTCCGCCACATAGTCTACTCGTAAACCGACGCCTACCGATGATGTTTCCAAGGTACCGAACAGACAACACGTGGCGGAGAGATCCGCGGCTGGAGCAGCTTGTTCTGGCCGGGTTCCTGGACTCAGAAATACAGGCGTCACCGGACCAACGACAGACAAACAGCAGGCAACAAGCAGCGAACACCCAACAACAAGTCGAACAAGAACCATGAAGACCAGATCGTGTGAGTGTCGGCGCGAAACCACACTCGCGGCGCGCCCTCCGAACAAAGTTCCGGCCCGACTTCGCAACGGGGACGCGCTGGTCCTAGTAGGACCGCATGAATTGGCTGATCGCGCTACTGAGTTTCGCCGGTCTCGCCGGCCATCTCGTCAGGATACCCGGTTCCGTACTCGAGAAGACGCGGCTTCGAACACTCGCGACGGCGGAGGCCAGGCGGCGCGTCGCGAACATCGGACGGCCCAAATGCCGCGCCGAGCGATAGTTCGCTGGAGCTCGAAACCGCCCGAAGCCCCGTGGTCCGGTGCCTCCGTGGCCCTCGGCCGGGTGAGAGCAACGAAAGCCCCTACTCATCGCTCGCGAGTCTCAAGTCAAGCGAAACAAACGATTGGACCGCCGACGCTCGGAGCGGAAGGATGAAAACATGGCGGCTCACGCTTGGCCGCCCGAGGTGGGAAGTCAAATGAACAAATCTGTTTCACGCAGCGGTGTGATTCTGGCTGTGTTGACGGCGACCCTGCTTTCCGCCACCGCCGGGCTGGCGCAGACGCCAAAGTCGGCCTGGAGGAAGGCGGCACCGTTCCCCGAACCGGATGAAGAGCTCTACGGCGTCGCCTGCAACGGCAAGATGTACGTGATCGGTGGCTGGGCCGACGGCAAGGCGCGGGGCGCCAATTACGAATACGACCCGGCCACCGATAAATGGACCATGAAAGCGTCGATGCCGCGCAAGGCCCATCACCCGGCGCTGGCCACGTACAAGGGCAAGATTTACGTGTTCGGCGGATTCGTCCCGCCGGAGAACACGAATGTGCCGCTCGGCGGCGCATGGCAACCGATCGACAACGCGTGGGAGTACGATCCGCCAACGGATTCCTGGAGGTCGCTCGCGCCGCTTCCCGGCACGCGCGGGTCCGCGGTCGCCGTCGAAACCGGCGGCAAAATCTATGTGATCGGCGGCGCCACGACGGTGGAAGGATCCAAGGAGCCGTGGACGATGAGCAGCGGGGCGGCTACGTCGCCGCAGTCGGTCTCGCCGTTCTTCACGTTCTTCGGACCGGCTCGGGTTCTCGCTACGAACGACGTGTACGACCCCGCGACCAACAAATGGGAAACTCGCAGGCCGATGGCCGAGCCGCGCAACCACGCCTTCGCCGCGGCGGTCAACGGCAAGATCTACGTCATCGGCGGCCGCACCGGCACCGCTTACATCATGACTGCGACGAACACGAACGTCGTGGAGGAGTACGACCCCGCCGCGGACAGGTGGGGTGGTCCGCTCCAGCGGATGCCGACGGCTCGAAGCGGCGGGGGCTCGGGCACGGACGGCCGCATGATCTATTGCGCGGGCGGCGAGGTGGCGACCACACAGCTGACCGGCGCGTTTCGCGCTGTGGAGGCGTTCGATCCGGTAGCCAATACTTGGACCACGCTACCCTCCATGCCGATGCCGCGGCATGGCGTCGCGGCCGCCGTGATCGGCAATGAATTTCACCTGGTCAGCGGGATGATGCAGACCGCCGGGGCGCTGACGTTCCTTGATCCCCAGCTCCAGACCTATACGGCGGTGCACGACGTCCTGGATCTGAAGTTCAATCCGATTCCTCCGACGAGTGCGGCGGGTGCCACGAGCAAGACGGGGGCGCCAAAATGAAAATTACTGCGTTGGAAAACCAAATGGTCAAGCGCGCTTCGCGCCGTACGGTGCTTCTGACCGTGATCACTGCCAGCCTGCTTCTCGCCGCCGCCGTGCTGGCTCAGATGCCCACGTCCCCTTGGAAGAAGGGGGCACCGTTTCCCGAACCGGACGAAGAGCTCTATGGCGTCGCCTGCAACGGCAAGATGTACGTGATCGGCGGGTGGGGCGAGGGCAAGGCTCGCGGGGCGAACTACGCCTACGACCCGGCGACCGACAAATGGACGAAGAAGAAGTCGATGCCCCGCCCGGCTCACCACGCCGCGCTGGCCTCGTACAACGGCAAGATTTACGTGAGCGGCGGTTTCATAGCGCCCCAGAACACGCAGATCCCGACGGGTGGCGCATGGCAGCCCATCGAGGACGTGTGGGAGTACGACACGGCGGCCGACTCCTGGAAGGCGCTGGCGCCGATGCCCACCAAGCGCGGCGCCGCGGTGGCGGCGGAGGTCGGCGGCAAGATCTATGTGATCGGCGGAGCTACGACCGCCGAAGGGTCGAAGGACCCGTTCTTCACGTTCATGGGACCGTCACAGGTTCTCAACACGAACGAGGTCTACGATCCCGCGACCAACAAATGGGAAACCCGCAGGCCGATGGCCGAGCCCCGCAATCACGCTTTCGGCGCGGCGGTCAACGGCAAGATCTTCGTCATCGGCGGCCGCACCGGCCACGCCTTCATCATGACCGCCACGAACACCAATGTCGTGGAGGCGTACGACCCGGCGGCCGACATGTGGAGTGTTCCGCTGGAGCGGATGCCGACAGCTCGAAGCGGAGGGGGGTCGGGCACGGACGGCCGCATGATCTATTGCGCGGGCGGAGAGGTGACGACGGCAGCGCTCGTCGGCGCGTACCGGGGCGTCGAAGCGTATGACCCGGCAACGAATGCCTGGCTGACGCTACCCTTTATGCCGCTGCCCCGTCATGGGGTTGCGGGCGCCGTGGTCGGTGACGAGTTTCATTTGGTCAGCGGGATGGTCCAGTCCGCTGGCTCGATGGCGTTCCTCGATCCGAAACTCGCAACCCATACGGCGGCGCACGACGTGCTGGAACTGAAGTTCTTTCCGATGAGCGCTGCGGCGAGCAAGGGGCGAGTACCTTCGGCGAGCTCGGGTCCGAATCCTCCGGCGGGCTCGACGGGCGAGAAGACGGCGCGTGCCGACAAGTCGAACCCGAATCCTCCTCCGGCGGGTACCGCGGCCGGGGCGCAGGCTTCTTCCGGTGGTCCGAAGAAGGCCTCCATCCGCTACAACGTCAACAGCCCCGAAGGCCAGAAGATGCTCGCGAAATACGCGCGGGCGGTCGACATCATGCGGACTCTGCCGGAAGACGACACGCGCTCCTGGACCTGGTGGTGGTACACCCACTGGATCAAGGGCCCCCCGGCGTTCCTATGGGACTTCGCCCGGAAGAAAAAAACCGAAGTCATCAAGTTACTCCCTCCAGACAAGCAAGAGATGGCCGAGGCGGTGTGGAACGGCTGCCAGGCCCACCCCTACGACCCCACCGACCCTGAGCATTATCAACAGTGGTACTTCCTGCCGTGGCATCGCCTCATGCTGCACGAGTTCGAAGGAGTCATTCGCGAGGTGCTGCACGACGAGGACTTTACGCTTCCCTACTGGAACCCGGTGACGGGAAACCCCGGCGATCTCGTCGTCCCTGCCGTGTTCCGGCAGCCGGGAACTACGCTCTACGACGCCACCCGCTGGTTCTGGGTCAATGGGGGCGAACCGCTCGATGTACTCTGGAAGGGCTGGCTCAGTCTGGATTGCCTGAACGAGAAGTTCTACATCGATTCGCCCACCGGCAACCTCGGCTTCAACCCCCGGCTGGACCAGAACCCGCATTTCTTCACTCACATCGCGCTCGGGGGCGACATGGCCGACTTCGCCACCGTCGGCGGTGATCCGATCTTCTATCTCCATCACTGCAACCTGGATCGGATTTGGGAGAGCTGGAACCGGCTCGGCAACAAGAATCCAACGGATCCGAAATACCTCAATCGGAAGTTCGCGTACGGGGACCGCACCGGAAAGCGCGTGGATCTGCCGGTCAGCTCGGCTGACCGCGTCGCGCAGCTCGGCTACGAATACGATGCGTACGAGAAGCCGCCCCACGCAAAGCTCACTGCGAAGGAGGCGGCCATCAGAGACGCAACGCTCGAGTCTCTTTACGCCCGTCAATGCGGCCGTCCGCACGACCACAACGCGATCGATCATGAGACAGTGATGCCGTCGTCGGAAGAATCCCGCGCTCACCCGAGCGCGGGCTCGCCGGCCGCATCGGCAAGGTCCAACCCGGACCCGCCGAGGACGCAAGCCGGGGACGACTGAGGGAATACTTTTCGTCTCTGGCCCGAACGGCAAACACTTGCGGACTATGAGCCCGCACCAGTCGATCGTCTTCTCATGAAATCGATGCTGCGCGCGTTTTGCATCTTCTCTCTCGGAGCAGTCGTTTCAGTTCAACCGTTGCTGAGCTGCGACGTCAGCGACGATACGAACTTCCCCAGGGCTGCTGCGTTGGCCAAGAGCACGAAGCGGCCGCTCCTGCTCGCATTCATTGGCACGGATTGGAGCATTTCCAGCCTTAAGCTGGACCGCGAGGTGTTCGATCAGGCGGAGTTTGCCGACAACTCGAAGTACAACTTCCTTCTCTGCAAGCTTCATTTTTATCAGACTCGGGAGCGATCTCCCGAGACTATCCGGCAGAATGAGGAGCTCGCCACGAAGTATAAGATCCGGGAATTCCCCACAGTAGTTGTACTTGGGCCCGATGGGCAAGAGATTGGGCGTCTCGGGTACATTGCGGGCGGGGTGAAAGCGTTCGCCGCCGCCGCAAATGTGATTATTGAAAGATCCAACAAATAGGCCGCAGCACTCGCGGTCTGCTATGTCAAGGCCTAACTCACGTCGACATCAACCGGGCTGGCTTCTACTAGTGTGCACGATTCTACGGCCATTCTGTGCCCAGGCACAAGAGACCGTAGCTCGGTTAGCCAGCAAAATAGATAGTGAACTTGCTGCGATTCTGAGCATGAGCTCATCGACTGAGAAGCGGCAACTGAGAACCAGCCTAGTTCAGCACGTCACCGGGCTAAAAGTGCAATCGATCATGGTGTTCGGCTGCCGCAGGGAGCGGCTCGACGAGAAATTGCAGCAGTTAATCGTGTCGTGCGAAGAGTGGCAGGCAGGGTCCTCGGCCGGCTCTCGTGTTGCAGCGGAGCGCGCACAAAAGCTTTGGTTGCAGGTTAAATCACTCTATCCCAAGGAAGCTCTGCAACACCTGCCGCCGCTCTGGTCATGCCCAATGCATCAGGAGCTGATGGGGACAGCCGCCGGCAATTGCCCGATCTGCGGCATGCCTCTGGAGCCGATCTATGTCACTCAACCACAGTTGACAGAAGGCCCAATTATCGGCGCCGCAATCATTGCCGCTGCGCCACTAGAAGTGGGTAAACGCGCCGATCTGCGAATTCGGCTCTCCTTTCTCGATAACAGCCAGCCCGTGGACCTCGCTGATCTGGAGGAAGCGCATACACGCAAAATCCATTTATTGATCAGCGATATTACGGAAACCGATTACCACCACGAACATCCGGAACCAGCTGGGAATGGTGAATACGCGTTCAGCTTCACCCCGCAGCGGCCGGACACCTACCGTGTGTGGGCTGACTTGCTGCCGGTGCGAACGCATGTGCAGCAATATTCGGTAGCCGACATTCCGTCGAGGACGCCGCGCCAGGCAAGACTGGCTGAGAACGAGGAGGAAAACCGGCAGGCAGAAATCGACGGCTACAAATTCGAGCTCTCATTCGAGAAGGACGTCATCCAGGAACGCGATACCGTGGCCGGCAGGCTGCGCGTCATTGAGCCGGACGGCCAGCCGTGTAAGAAACTCGGCGTCGTCATGGGGGCCTTCGGGCACTTCGTGGGCTTTGGCGATGACTTCGCCACGGTCCTGCACCTGCATCCCACCGGGCCTCTCATCACCGACCCGGAGGCACGGAGCGGTCCCGAGCTCCCATTTTACTTTCGCTCGAACAAGACCGGGGTCTTTCGCCTCTTTGCGCAGGTAAAGATTGAGGGCAAAGACTACTTCCCGCGCTTCGTGCTTCACGCGGGTCGTCGCCCCGGCCTTGCAGGGCCACCCGAACAGCCATCTCGCGTGACTACAGGACCAGGTCCTCGCCGTGATTCGTCACGGGGGGAGAGGGTGTCTATTCAGCAAGCGAACCTGCCGCCCGGCCTGCTCGCCGGCGATCCCCGCACGCATCAACCCTACCTCTTGCTGCAAGAAAACGATCCATCGGATCTACGACTGGCACGTCGGCTACTGGCAGGCAGACTTGCAGGGGGCAGACTATGTGAGCCGCGCGGATCGCGGGGCTCTTCTGGTCGATTATCTCGGCGTTTCGGAGAGCCACATGCTGAGAGCGGCGAAGCGGATGATCGCAGATGGCGACTACGAGCTCGCCGTTGAGGCGCTCGATGAAGAAGAGATCGGTTCGTAGTGTCTTGAAAAGGGGGGGTATGGCGGAGAGCGAGCAGCCGCTAATGCCGCGCCTCGAGGCGGGCGTCGGAAGCTCGATGCGGATCGTCGAGGACCGACGGGGCCGGGTCCTGCTGCCGCGTCCTTGTCGGCGTGAGAGCGTGCCGCGATCGCTGCTGAGTCACCGAACCGCGGGGATGCGGCTTCCGCGTGCCAGCCTCGCGTTGGCGCTCGTGTTCGCCTCGCTGATATCGGCCCGCCCGGCGGCCGCCGAGGACGCGCCGCCGCCGCCACCCGGACCGCCCGTGCCTCCGATCGAGCGTTTCTTCGCTCCTCTCAGGGAGGCGATGAAGGGTCTCCCGCCATTCTTGCGGGACACCGATCTGAAGCTTCATTTCAGGAGCTACTACTTCGACCGCGAAAATCCCGAAGGTGGCGCCAACAACGAGGCCTGGACGTTCGGGGGCTGGGCCGGCTACAAGTCCGGCTGGCTCTTCGAGGTGTTCGGGATCGGTGCGACCTTCTTCGGCTCGACGCCGCTCTACGCGCCGGACGACAAGGATGGGACGCTCCTCCTCAAGCGGGGGCAGAGAGGCTACTCCGTCTTCGGCGAGGCGTACGCCGCGGTGCGGTACCGCGATTACGTGCTCGTGAAGGGCTACCGGCAGTTGGTCAACCAGGCCTACATCAACGCCATTGACAACCGGATGACCCCGAACACGTTCGAAGGCATCACCGCCGGCGGCAAGGTCGATTACGTCCAGTATTTCGCCGGCTATCTCTCGAAGATCAAGCCCCGGAACCAGGACAAGTTCGTCTTCATGTCGCAGCAGGCCGGCGCCGTCGGGAGCGACGACGGCGTCATCCTTGGCTCGGTTCGTGTGACACCCCTGGCGGGGCTGCTCATCGACGCCGCGGAGCAATACGGTATCAACACGTTCAACACGGTGTACCTGGAAGGCGCCTACCTCTTGCCGCTCGACGCGAACTGGAAGCTCCGCCTCGGCGCCCAGTTCACGGACCAGCGCGCGGTGGGCGAGAAGCTCGTGGCCAACGCGGCGAAGACGAACTGGAGCACGCAGCAGGAAGGCGTGCGGGTCCAGGCGGTCTATCGGGAGGCGGCGCTCACGCTCACCTCCGCCTTCTCGATCACCGGCTCGGGGAACTCCATCCAGTTTCCCTGGGGCTACACCCCGGACTACCTCTTGATGATGGACCGGGACTTCAACCGCGCCAACGAGAAGGCCGTGCTGTTCGGGGCAGCCTGCGACTTCTCGAGGCTGCTTGCCCAGGGGCTCAGCGGCAACTTCAACGTCGCCGCGGGCTGGGACGCCATCAATCCCAGGACTGGGGTGAGCGCGCCGGACCAGCGGGAGTACGACGCCACCTTCGACTACCGCCCGCCCTGGCCCCGGCCCGCGTTCGTCCAGGGCTGGTGGCTCCGCGTGCGCGGCGGCATCCTCGATCAAGAGGGAGCCAGGCTCGGCTGGCAGGTGCGCTTGATCCTCAACTGGGACCGAGACCTCTTTTGAAGATGACGACTTTGAAGGTGACGACCTCGGTCGCGAGTACATCGTCAGGAATGAGCTGGGTGGTGGGCTCCACGCTGCCGTTGGTTCTGTCGGCTCTGCCAATTGGCGGTCGGGTGGGCAAGATCCTCCGGATCGGCGCATTGCTGCGGACGTGCAGTTGGGCGCCTACTACAACGTCGTGCGGCCGGACAATGGACCGAAGTGGGAGTTGCGCGCACAAGTCTTGTTTCCTTTCTCGAGGTGATCCAGGAGGCCGACCTTGACACGGAGTGCCCTTCGCTCATTTGCTGCTGTTCTCACCGCGACCGTGGCCGTGGCGTTCGCGGCCTCGCTCCTCGGCTGCGCCAGCTACGGGCCCGCCACCCGTGTCGCGGTGCAGGACCTCAAGTTATTGATCGGTACGTGGAAGGGAACCGTGTACCGGTCCAGTTTCGCGCCCGACTCCGTCACCCTGACGATCCACGACGACGGCTCGTTCGACGTCGTGTCGGTCCTGCCGGGCGGCACGTCGACCGGAACCGGCAAGATTGTCGTGAGCGACGGACGCCTCCTCGTGGAGGGCAAGAGAGGGCGCGGCACGGGAACGTTGCAGAGAAACCCCGCCGGCGATCTCGTGCTGAACGTCGAAATGACCCTCAATGACAACAGCACCCTGACGGCCAAGCTCTGGCCCAGCCACTAAATTTGTAACGTGAGGTCAATCGTGTATCCGTGCATTGTTTTAAAGCTGATGCTCGGCCGCTGCGGCTGGAGGGTTGGAGGGCGCCGGTTTAGCACCTCATCGTGCGCCCGGCGCCCCACCGAGGGAGACATGGCAACGACGTGATCAAACATCACAATCCCTGATGGCGCAGGGGGTACGAGGGTGAGAAAGAAACCGCGGGGAGTCAAACGAATGCCATCACATCTTGGTGCGGCGAGTCTGCTCGCGTTCGTCTCGTTAGCACCAGTGGCAGGCGGACGGGAGCCTAAGGTGGCCTCGGAAAGCGACCTCGCCGAGACCGGCAAAAGCCTTTCGAACCCGCTCTCGGATATTTGGGCACTGTTCACTCGTTTCGAGCTCAACTTCGCGGACGGCGACGTGAATTCGGGCGAGTCGAAGGTCGGGGGCAGGATGATCTTCCAGCCTATTCTGCCGTTCCCTCTCTACGGAAAAGGGGCGAACAAGTGGAACTTCATCACGCGACCCACCATCCCGGTTCTCTTCAGTCGGTTCCGACGGGTTTCGACACCTTCGACCATAAGGGCGGGCTGGGGGACATCCAGTTGCCGACAGTGACCGCGCCACCGACCGGAAACTGGATCCTCGGCGCGGGCCCCGCGTTCCTGTTCCCGACCGCCACTGACGATGCGTTCGGTCGCCAGCAGTGGGGTGTCGGTCCGGCCCTGGTCGTGGGCTACCGGACGGAGGCAGCGACCTTCGGGGTGTTCGGGCAGTACTACTTCGGGGTCGGATCGACCGGCGACCGTAAGCCCGGTGTCCCCGACGCCAGCTATCTCAACCTGCTCTACTTCCTGTCCATCAACCTGCCCAACGCATGGCAGTTCGGCTTCTTCCCGACCATCACCTACGACGCCCGGGCCACCCCCGGCAACCGGTGGAACGTGCCTGTGGGCCTGCTGGTCACGAAAACGACGCTGGTCGGCAAACTCCCAGTCAGGTTCAACTTCGGTCTCGAGTACTCGGTTGTAAGCCAGGACCTGTACGGCGACAGAGCACGGCTGGTGCTGGAGGTGATTCCGGTGATTCCGGCCCTTATCCGCCGCTCGACTCTGGGCGGTGATTGAACGCTTGCTTCTCGATAAGGGGCACGCGCAGCAAGAGGAGGCAAGATGTCGCGAAAGATCTGGTACTGGGGAGCCACGGGTCTCGTAGCGATCGAGGCGCTGTTCGGCGCCTTCACCTATCTGACCGCCGCCCCCCCAGCGGTCGAGAACTTCCGGCACGTGGGATATCCCCAGCAGTTGCGTGTCCTGCTCGGTATCGCGAAGCTGGCCGGAGCCATCGTGCTGCTCCTGCCACGGCTACCGACGTTGAAGGAATGGGCGTACGCGGGCTTTACCTTCACGTGGATCGCGGCAGCCGTGGCGCACTATCTGGCGGGCGACGGGGCCGTGGCCTTGGTGCCCGTCGCGTTGATCGGGTTGCTTGCGGTTTCCTACGTCATGCGCTCGGAGAATCGCCGCGGTTCCGCGAAGGCGATGCTGGCGTAGCTATGTGGTGCGCAATCCGGGCAAGTGCGGCACTCGGCGAAGGCGCCGGTGCCCGGGGGACTCATGACTCACACCGGGAGGGTCCCATACCCTATCGTTGTTTGGGATCCTGCCCGGCGATATTTCCGTGCAACGTATCGAGGTCGACTCTGGGCCGCCGAAGGCGCCGGACGAGACTCGCCCTTGGAGAGGAGCCCCGAATGAAGCAATCTTCGATCGTCATAGTTGCGGCAGCCTTGGCCCTGGTCACAGGGTGCGTGTCGAGCTCTCAGGCAAGGGGCGTAAAACCGAGCGGGTTTCTGGGAGACACGGCTTCCCTTCTCAAAAAGGGGGACAAGAGCGACGTCCTGATGGTCTACCGGAATAAGAACGCGAACTGGACCTCCTACGACAAGATCGTTCTGGACCCGATCACGATCTGGGGCGCGGAGAGCTCCACGCTCCCTCCGGACGCACTCGCCGACTTCCAGCGACTTGTGGACGATTTCCACCGAACCCTGGCAGACAAGCTCTCGAAGGATTATCGGCTGACCGATGCCGCGGCGGCCGGCGCAATGCGAATTCAGATCGCGATCATCAACGGAGAGAGGGCGAATGCTCCGTTGAAGGTGGCAAAAACAGTCGCCCCCTACGCCGGGTATGCAGACACGATCTGGACGTTCGCGACGGGTAAGCCGGCCTTCTCGGGAGAGGTATCGCTCGAGTACATGGTCCGGGACTCGGAAACTGGGGACTTGCTTGCTGCGGGTGCCGACCGCCGGGTCGGCGGCGGCCAATTGGGTAAGGCGACCCTGACACAATGGGGCGACGTCCAGAACATTCTGACCTACTGGTCCGACGAGGCGGTCTACCTTCTGTGCCGCGACCGCAAGGGCGAGCATTGCGTGAAGCCGAAGGCGGGGCTCCTCGAGAACCCGGTCTGGTGATGCGCCATTGAGGCATGCGATATGAGACGGGATGAACCCCCGATGCCCGGAGAGTCCACCACGAACGGCGCCGTGACGCCGGCCCGCGCCGAGCTTCGACGGGAGCCTGACGGGGCGGTGCTGGCGCTTTCGGGGGCTCTCGTCCTGGAGACGGCCGCCGGAGCCCGGCGTCAGGTCGAGGCTCTGCTGAAGACGACTCCGGTCTCGATGCTCATGGTCGACGCGAGCGGGGTGGATCGTGGAGACATGTCGGGGATGTCCCTGCTGTACGAGCTGGCGGAGGGTCGGCTGAGGCCGGGAATGCGCGCTGAATTGACCGGACTCAAGCTCGAGTTCCAGACGCTGCTCGCGGAGCTACCCTCACCGGAAGCGATTGCGAGGCTGGCGACGCCGCGTGCCCGGAGGTCGATTTGGGAGCAAGTCGGCGCCGAGACGGTTGCCGTGTTCCTCGATCTTCGAGAGCAGCTGGCGTTCGTCGGCGGCAGCGTTCAGGCATTCGCCGCGGCGCTACGGCGTCCTCGAATGCTGCGCTGGCAGGAGGTCGCGGTGATCCTGGAGAAGGCGGGCGTCAACGCCGTGCCGATCGTCTCGCTCATCTCCCTCCTGACGGG
>JBKPSC010000483.1:0-14282 GCA_046734915.1 Acidobacteriota bacterium
CGGCTCATGTCCGCCATCCTCTACCAATCGCGATACTTCGTGCCGTCGAGCGCCGTTCCCTCATAGGTCGTGTGCACGTCGAAGACGTTCTGGCCGCCCCAACGACTCGCGTCTGGGGCGTCCTGGTACGCTCGCAGTCCCCAGTCGGTCGTGTGTGTCATGGGATCGACTGGAATCCGTCGAAGGAACTTCAGCTTGCGTCCGGTCGCGTCGTTCGCCGCGGCGACACCATCGACGAGCACCTGAAGATCCGCCGGATAGCCCTCGCTGCCCGCCTTGATCTCCAGCTGCCCGATCGTCCCGAGATCGGCGGCGTCCTTGTACTTGTCGATCGCCGTCCGCATTTCGCGAAGAGCCCGGCGCAACTCGGCTTCACGCCCGCGCGTGGCCGAGACCCGCGCCAGCGGCATCACCGCTGACGCGAGAATCAGAATGATCGCGGCGACGACCAGCAGCTCGACGAAGGTGTAACCGGCCTCTCCGCGCGGCGGCTCGATCATGGCTGGATGGCGATGGACGTCGGTCGGAACTGAAGGCCCATCGCCGTTCCTCCGGGTCCGGTCGCCGCGCCGCTCATCGAGAGCGTGCTCGTGCCGGGGGCAATCGCGTCCACCAGGATGGCGCCAATCAGACCAGTACCCGACGCACCGGTCGAGTCAGCCGCCCGCGTCACGGTTATGTCGACGCGTCCGGGGCTCGTCTGCTGCGTGAAGACCGCATTGGCGCCGCCGGTCCGCATGAAGCTGCCTTCCTGAACTGTTCGCACGCGAAGCATCGTCGGATCGAACGTGATCGTGACGGTGATCGTGGATAGCCGCGACACGTTGGTGATGGAGATCGGAATGGTGTATGGCCCGCCGCCAAGTCGCAGGGGCGCGCCCGGCGGCGTTGCCGTCACGATTGCCTGACCGACGCCGGGTGACACGATCGGCTGATCGGTCTGAGGCGGCTGCGCTGCTGGATTCGGCGGCGGCGTCGCAGCGGTCGGCGGCGGCGCAGGCGCAGGGGCTGCCGTGTCGGGTGGCGGCGGCGCCGCAGGCGGTCCAGGTTGGGCTGGCTGACCCGTCGGACCTGGCGCGGGCGCAACGACTGTTCCTGGTACCGGTGTCGCACCGGGCGGCGGACTCAACACCGTACCCGGAGGCGGCTGAATCTGACCGCCGGGCACGGCGCCTGGAGCCGACGCCGGAGGCCTTGGCGCCGACGCCGGCGGATTCGTTCCCGGGGCCCCAGTGCCGGCCGTTGTCGCTGCCGGCTCGTTGCCGGCTATGAGCGGCGGCGGTCCGCCAACGCCGAGATTCTGCTGTGAGCCAATGTAGATCGGCCGGAGATCGTCTTCCGTGATGCCGTGCGTTCGCACGATGTGCGGTGTCAGCAACATGACGATGTCGGTCTGATTAATCTGTTGATCGTTGGCCGAGAAGAGCTGCTTCAGAACCGGTACGTGAATGGCCCCGGGAAAACCGGACAACGACTTCCGCTCGTCTTCGCGCAGCAGGCCGGCCAGCATGTTCGACTCGCCGTCGCGCAGACGGAGCCGCGTGCCCACCTTTCGCGATCCGAATGACGGGTAGTTCGTGCCGGCGACGTTGACGTCGGCGCCGCGCGAGCTGCTCTCGACGTTCAGCTCGATCACCACGTCGCCCTCGAGCGTCACGCGAGGCGTGATGTCGACGTTGATGCCGACTGGCTTCAACTGGAAGGAGTTCAACGGATTCACGCCGACGCCACCTGTGGCGATCGGCGTGTAGCTGGTCGACACGATGGGAATCTCGTCGCCGAGATTCAGCGTGATCTTCTGGCCCTCGAGACCGCGGATCTGCGGCTTGGCGACGAGCTTCGTGTTGGTGTCGCTCTCGAGGAAGCGAACGAACGCCGCCGGGACGGCCAGGTAGAAGTCCGAAGTGGTGACGCCACGCGAGATGGTGTTCAGATTGAACGGGTTCGGCGATCGCACAACGGTCGGACCGGTCGAGGTCCCGCCGGTGTTCTGGTTGTTCGTCCCTCCGCCCGGCACCGCCGTCACGTTTGGTGCGGCCTCAGGCGACATGATGCCGCCCAATGCGTACTCGGTGAGGTTCAAACCGTACTGTTTGACGCGGGCGCGATCGACTTCCAGGATCTCGATGTCGAAGACGATCTCGGCGCGCGGCTTGTCGTTCTGGGAGATGATTCGCTCGATGATGTCGACCACCGAGCTCGTGCCCCGGACGACGATGGTGTTGGCGGTTTTGTTGAACTGAATGACCGGCTGAATCGGGATGCCGGGAAGCCGGATGATGGAGCTCAGAAGCTGAGTGAGCTCGGTGACATCCGCATGCGACACATAGAAGGTGCGAACAACTTGTTCGTCGTACTGCGTGTGCTTCTGCGCCGTATCCGGAAAGATCAGAATCGAGCGCTCGCTGAGCACCTTGTACGACAGCTGATTGACCGTCAGAATCTGCTGGAGTGCCTGCTCGAGCGTGACGCCATCGAGTTGCACTGTGGCCGGACGATCGGTGACGTCGCGATCGTAGGTGACGTTGATGCCGGTCGCGCCGGCGATGAAGCTGAAGATGTCGCGCAGGCTGGCATTTGTGAACCGCACGTTGAGCGGCTCACGCGACGCTGGGTTCAGAATGGGCTCGGCTGACGCCGCGCGAGCCCGCTCTCGCATCTGCTCGATGGCGGGTCGTGGACGCGTCGCTTCGACGCGTTCCCGGATGATCTGATCCAATGCCGCGACTTTCGCCGCAGCCTGACGATTCGTCGGATCGTACTCGGCGGCGAGCCGGTATTCACCACGCGCCGCTTCCAACTGGTCCTGGGCCTCGAACTCCTTGGCGCGATCGAAGTGCAGGCGTGAGGCGGCCAGCAGCGCCCGTTCGAGGGCAATCTTGTAGTTCGGGTTCTCCGGTGCGGACTGAACAGCGGACCGGTAGTGCACCACGGCCTGGTCGATGTCGCCCCGTCGCTGCGCCTCATCGCCTTGTTGGAAGGCGCGTCCGGCCGCGCACCCGCTCACTACCAGTGTCATCACCAGCAGCGCGCCGAGTCTGTTCATTGGTTGCGACAGCACCCGTCGAGTAGTCACATGACATCCCATCTGCACGTTGCGTTCTATGGATCGCGATACGGTGGTCACGCTAGGACCCGAGCCGGATGGTCTGGCGGCCGCGGCCGTCGACGTACGCCAGGTCGATCGATTCGGCGCCGATGCGAAGAATGCGGTAACGGCCCTCGATGATATCCCCTTCACGACCGTGGTACACCCCGCGGTCGTCGCGCAAGACTGCGTAGGTCTGCGACTTCTCCGTCGTCTCGACGACGCCGATGAACTTCAGCGTGATCGGCGGCATCGAGGGCGCGGGTGGCGGACCGGCCGGCATCGACGGCGGAGGCGGAACACGATTGGTCGCCGCCGCCGGAGCCGGAGCGCGCCGCGCCCCGAATTGAAAGAGATTACGTTCCCCGGCCGTGGTCGGCCGGATCCGCTCACTCTGCAGCGATTCGAGGTGCACGTCGGGTGCTTCGACCTTCGTCGCGGAACCAGCGGATCGACCCGCGGCGCTGTTGCCGCTGGACGCCTGAGACGGCAATTCGACTGTTGATATGAAAGCGCGGTACAGCGCTCCGACCAGCACTACCAGCAGCAAGGCCAGGACGATTTGATTCCGGCGTTCAGGCGCCATTGGGTCGCAGGTTGTAGTACGTGGACAGATCGAGCCTGAGCGTCAGATCGTCGCCCTCTGAGCCCTCGGTCAGGGTCACGTCGTCGATGATGACGAACTCCGGGGCGCTCTCCAGCTCGAAGATGAACCGACGCAGGTTTTCGTACTGGCCCTGGACGACCATCCGAATCTGGAGCCGCGCCAGCCGGTCGTCCTTGTCCGGGTCCGGCGTGTCGAAGCGCCGGGTGTCGTATCGCACGTTGGTTCGCCTGGCCAACGCCGGCAGGCTCGAATAGGTCATGCGCCGAGCTGCCGTCAGGTCCGCCGGGAGCACTTTCTGGTAGAACGCGTTGAGCTCCTCGTCGGCCCTCGCCTTGCCGCTGACCAGGTCATGGGCAGTGGCTTGCTCCCGCTCGGCGACGCGGAGCGAGTTCGCCGCGGCCATCGCGCGATCCGCGACGTTTGCCGACCGCGCGGCCAGCGGCTGCACGACAAAAAGGTATCCAAGGAGATTGATGGCCAGGCCTGCCAGAAGCGGCACGATGACCGACCGCTTTTCATGAAACACACGGGTCAGCAGCGTCATCGGGCGACCTCCGCCGGTGGCGCCGCGGGTGCTTCTGGCGTCGCCGCGGGCGCAGCGGCTGCCGCCGCCCTGGCCGGCGTATAGAACGACTCGAGCGTCGCTTCGAGCTGACCGGTTTCGTTGACGCGTTCTTCACGGGTCAGGAGGCTGGCGAACGCCTGCGTCTGTTCCAGACTCTCCATGAACTGGTTGACATCGTCGACGCCGCGCGCGACGAGGTTGACGATCAGCAGGATCCGGCCGTCGCGATCGACAGTCGGCCGTACCGCGGTGATTCTGACTTCGGGCGGAAGGGTCTTCTCGAACTGGTTGAAGAGCTCGGTCCAGGAGAACACGCGCCGATCGATGAGGACGTTGGCCAGACGCGCTTCGGTCGAAATGAGATCGACCTGCTTCAGATCGACACTGGCGCGCAACTTCGCCGCCTCGGCGCGCAACGCGGCCGCCCGATCCGTGTCGTCGGCGGCTTGCCTGGCCAGCACCGAGTCACTCTCAGAGTAGCGAATCATGCTGACGACGTTGAACAGCGTCGCGCCGACCACGAGCGCCGTCAGCAGCCCGAGCCACACATTGACCGCTCGGTCGTTGTAGAAAGGCTTGGTGGAGAGGTTGGTCCTGATCACGCTGCGACTTCCCTTCCCCGTACGAGCGCGCCGACGACGGGGGCTAGCGCATCCAGCAGCGCCTGACTGGCCATGATCCGATCGCTCAGCGTTGCGGCCGCCCGCGCGTCCACCGTTTCCACTGAGGTCTCGAGCCGCTGCTCCAGACTGCGGCGTATCTGCTCGACGTCCAATGCCTGTCGACCGCCGGCAGCCGCCGCGCCGCAGAGGAGAACCCGAGTGAACCCGCCGCCCTGCAACCGGTCCTGGTAGTACATCGCGGTCTGGTGCACCAGATCCGCGAGCGTGCCGTCAGCGTCAGCGCCGCGACTCCGGAAGAAAATCAGATCCTGACCGCGCAGGATGGCGATGGACGCGTAATCGGGGGCGACGTTGACCAGCAGCCAATCGGTGCTGGCGTCGCCGAGACCGGCCAGGGCCGTGTTGATGACATTGAACGTCGAGATGTCGACCAGGCCGGCGTGAGCGCCCGCTTCTTCGCAAACGTCTTCGTACTCCCTGACGATGTCGCGGCGCGCGAGCGACACGATGAACTCCTGACCGTCCGCGGCGCGGGCTCCGGGCACGAAGCTGACCTGGGCCTCTTCAATCGGAAACGGCGCCGCCTTGCGCATCTGCCAACGAACCAGCTGCACCAGGTCGTCGCCATGCGGTACCTTCTCGAACTTCACGAGCGACACTTTCGCGATCGGATCGGGCAGGATCAGCGCGACGCGGCGCGGACGGCCGACGGTGTCCAGCATCCGCCTGACCATCGCGACGAGCGTGGGCCGATCTTTGACGTTCGGATTGGTCAGCGATGGTGTCACCACGCCAGCCGCCAGCAGTTCGGCGGCGTGTGCGGTGACGGTGGGTCGCGCTCCGCGCAGATCGACCGCGGCGGCGCACACCCGGTTGGTGGCGATCTCCAGGGCCGCCGGCGGCAGCGTCCCCGCACGCAGCGACAGCCAGTCAGTCAGTGCGCTCATTCGACGAACGTCACCTTGTTGATTTCACGCAGCGTCGTGACTCCGTTCATCACGCGTTCGACGGCCGACTCGCGGAGGAATCTCATGCCCTCTTCGCGCGCCGCCTTCTTGATCTCGGATGTCGACCGCTTCTCCAGAATCATCTCGCGAATCCGGTCGGAGAGATCGAGCAGCTCGCAAATGGCCATTCGGCCCTTGTACCCCGTGCCGTTGCACTCGATGCAGCCGACGCCCTCGTAGAACACGTGCGTACGCTCGAGCGCCGGATCGAGGCCGCTCTCCTCCAGCATGGCGCGAGCAATCCGTACCGGCCGTTTGCAATGCGAGCAGATGACGCGCACCAGCCGCTGGGCCAACACGCAGTTCAGCGCCGAGACGAACTGGTACGCCTCGACGCCCATGTTCAGAAATCGCCCGAGCACGTCGAGGACGTTGTTGGCGTGGACGGTCGTGAACACGAGATGGCCGGTCAGCGCGGAATTGATCGCAATCTGCGCCGTCTCGTTGTCGCGGATCTCGCCGACCATGATCTTGTCGGGATCATGCCGGAGGATGGATCGCAGGCCCCGGGCGAACGTCAACCCTTTCTTTTCGTTGATCGGGATCTGAGTGATGCCTTTCAGCTGGTACTCGACAGGATCCTCGATCGTGATGATCTTGTCCTCGATGGACTTGATCTCGGAGAGCGCGGCGTAAAGAGTCGTCGTCTTGCCGCTGCCGGTCGGTCCCGTCACGAGCACCATCCCGTACGGCTCAGCGATGTACTTGCGGAAGCGCTTGAGCTCGGCTTCGGGGAAGCCGAGGATGTCGAGTCGCAGCTCGGTGAACTGCTCGCTGATCGACTCCTTGTCCAGAATACGGATGACCGCGTCCTCGCCGTGCACACTCGGCATGATCGAGACACGGAAGTCGATGGTCTTACCGGGCATCCGCAGCTTGAAGCGGCCGTCCTGCGGCACCCGTTTCTCGGCGATGTCGAGCTCCGCCATCACCTTGATGCGCGAGATGATCGAGCTGTGGAACTGCTTGGCAATCGGCCGCATCGCAGGTTGCAGCACGCCGTCGATACGGTACTTGACGTGCACCGCGTCATCCTGGGTCTCGATATGGATGTCGCTGGCCCGCCGCTGAATCGCCGTGTAAATGGTGGAGTCGACGAGCTTGATGACCGGACTGATGTCGCTCGTCAGGCGTTCGACGGTCAGGCTCTCCTCGCCCGATTCGTCTTCCTTCAAGAGCTGAAGCTGCTGGAAGCCCTCGGTGGCTTCCTCCAGCACCCGCTGCGAGCTCTCGCTCTTCTTCAGGATCGAGTCGATGGCCGACCGGGGACCGACGGCAACCTTGATCGGCGTCGCGAGCAGCACGGCCAGCTCGTCGATCATCGGCAGATTCGTCGGATCCGAGACGACGATGGCCAGGGATCGGCCTTCGCGGCGATAGGGCACGAACTTGTAACGCAGCATGAGGTCCGCCGGAATCGATCGGAACAGCTCCTGATCGATCCGGAAGGTGTCCATGTCGACGAACTCGAAGCCGTATCGTTGCGCGAGGCGGCGCGTGGCATCGAGCTCGGCTCGCCGCTCGTCGGCTCCGAGCTCGACGCCCTCGGCGTGCATCTGCGTTGCGTGGGGGTTCGTAGCCATCAATATCTGTTTCTTGGACCCTCGTCAGGCCAGGACTGAACTCAGCTGGAAGAGCGGCATGTAGAGGGCCAGGAGCAACCCAGCAATGACGATGCCCATAATGACCAGGAGCACGGGTTCGACGAGTGTCACGAATCGCTCCATGTTGGTCGAAATTTCTTCATCGAAGAAATCGGCCACGGTGTTGAGCATCTCCTGCAGCGCGCCGGTCGACTCCCCGACCTCGGCCATCTTGACGGCGACTTCCGGGAAGACGTGACGCGCTTCCAGGGCGGCCGCGAACGATGCCCCTTCCCGCACGCGAGCGCTGACGACCTCGAGCTCCTTCGCAATGAAGTGATTGCCGATCGACCGCGTCGCGATATCCAGTGAGTTGACGAGCGGAAGGCCGCCCCCTAACAGGGTCGCGAGCGTACGGGCCATCTGCGACGTCGCGAATTTCGCGGCAATATCCCCGACGACCGGCAGCCGCAGGATGAGCCGGTCAAATCGTGCCTTCTGTCCGGGCTGTCGCACCCAGGTCAGGAACGCGCCGACGCCAGCCACCAGGGCGACCATGATCAGCAGGAACTGGGCTCGGAGAGTGTCCGAGATCGCCACGATGATGCGGGTCACGAGCGGCAGCTGGGCGCCGAACGACGCGTAGAAGTCCGAGAAGGCGGGCACGACCCTGAGCACGATGATCCCCACCAGGATGATGGCGAGGGCGATGAGGATCGCTGGGTAAACCAGGGCTGACAGTGTTTTCCGCCGGACTGTGGCGATGATTCGTGTGTAGTCGACAAACCGGCGCAACACGGTGTCGAGACTGCCGCTGCGCTCGCCGGCCAGCAGCGACGCTGTGTAGACGCTTGGGAGCAGGCTGCCGTGCGCCGCGAAGGCCTCGGAGAGCGCCGTTCCCGAGCGAACCCGCTCGTGCACGTTGTCGAGGACGGCCTTGAAGACCGGTGAGTCGACCCGGCGCTTTAGCAGCTCGAGCGACTGGACGAGCGGCATCCCCGCCTTCAGCAGCGTGGCGAGCTCCTGGTTGAACACCAGAAACTCGCGGGTTGGAATCGTCCGTCCGCGCGGCAGACCCAGGGACAGGCCCGCGATCGCGCCCTTGGGCTGCAAGGAGAGAACGAAGAGGCCCTTCTCTTCGAACTCATGTCGAAGCCGGGTCTCGCTCTCGGAGACGTACACGCCGTCCGTAATTTCGCCCGAGGGCGCCGCGAGACGAACGCGGAACTCCACCTCAGGCGCTCCCGGTCGGCCGGCCAGGACCGGTAGTTTGGCCGCAACGGATTGTCGGCGTGGACATTATTGGAACCCGATCGGAACCCGGATTATATCAACTTTGACCCGAGGCAGCCGCGCCCGGCATCGGTACCGACCCTGTCCTGTCGTCTGGATTAGACCGGACCGGCCGGCGAAAAGCTGGGAAGCGGCGTTTACTGACTTTCGGCCCGTCGACCGAGAAGCTGCAGGATCCGAGCGACGTAATCTCGAGTTTCCGGGTAAGGAGGGATGCCGTTGAACCGCTCGACGGCGGCCTCACCGGCATTGTAGGCGGCCAGCGCCAGCGCCAGGGGGAACCGATCCAGCAGTGACTTCAGGTGCCGGGTGCCGGCTTCGATGTTCGCTGCCGGGTCGTACGGCCGTCGGACCGCATAGCGGCGGGCGGTCTCTGGCATCAGCTGCATCAGGCCCATGGCGCCCTTTGGCGACCGCGCCCGGCTTTGGTAGCCGGATTCGACCCTGATGAGTGCTTTGACCAGGTTGGCGTCGACGCCATGCCGGGAGGATGAACGATCGATCAGATCGGCGAACGGCACCGGCCCCTGGTCGATGGGGGCGATGTCCGGCGGCGACACAGGAGCTTCTTCAGACTCGGGATACGGAACTTCGTCGGGCGTGACGCGGACCACCATTGCCCGGTCGCAGGTGATCTCGCCGCCGCCTCGGAGGGTCAGGACCATGGCGTTCCCGTCCTCGCGCACGGCGCGTACCGACAGCGTCCGGCCGGAGGCGAGAAATACCAGATCCGCTCGAGCGTTGGATGCCGCGCCGAGCAGCATCACGAGCGCAAGAGCGAGCCGTCTCATCGAGGATCGACGAAGGCGTGAAAGACGCGGACGCCCAGCTCCCGTCTGTCTTTGCTGTTCGAGCCGCTGACCTCGGCGGGAACGAAAATCGTGTCGACCGTAATCTGGAGCTCGGCCATGTCGACGTCGCCCATACGGGCTGCCGGCAACGGCACCTTGCGGAGTACCGGCTGATCGGGCGCGAGGCTGAATTCGTCGAGCGTCTGCCCGCCCATGCTCACCTGCACCTGTTGGGGCCCGTGCAGGTTCTTGCCGGGACTATCTAGATCCAGGAAGAGCACCGCGTCTTTCCGGGGGTTCTTGAATGCCAGCGTCGCTTCCTTCTTTGTCCACTGCCAGTCGACGGCGGCGTTCTGCTCGGCGACCTCCGCCGGATGCCAACCGTCTTTGAAGACGGTGAACAGGTTCTCGGTCTGCGGCAGCAGGTTCAGCGTGCCCACACGGTAAGCGCGCTGCCCCATGTCCTGGCCGTTGAGCGGCAGCCGCCGCTGATCGGTTGTCGAGTAGAGTCCGATGTTGATCCCGGCGTCACCGACGTACGGAAACACCGGAACGAAGACGGTCCTCGTGTATTCGATGGTCTGTCCAGGCTTCCACTGCGACGTCGGCGTCGGCGGGTTGTGGTCGTCGGTGAACATCAGCTCTTCGTCTGTATCGACCATATGGACCATGACCCGATAGTCCTTGTCGAACGACGCACCCTCGGCGACGACGAACTTGTAGGTAATTTCAACCGGGCTGCCGGCGGGCGCGC
Organism: Acidobacteriota bacterium; assembly: GCA_046734915.1. Lineage (GTDB taxonomy): Bacteria > Acidobacteriota > Vicinamibacteria > Vicinamibacterales > CAVVIG01 > VFZL01. The sequence goes on from JBKPSC010000483.1 coordinate 10,312, forward strand.
GGTCGTGATTGAGCGTCAGGCTCGGCGTAGCGAGCGCTGGTACAGGCGTCTCGCTTTTCTGGCAGGCCGCCAGCCCGGTCGTCAGGCACAATAGCGCGCACGCGAGTGCTCGAGTCGGCAAGGCAATCACTCGGATCATCGATGGCTTCAGCTGTAAGAAATCGAATGTACCGGATTCGTCGCGGCGGCGCAAATCGCTCCTGACCGTGTGTTACAGTTTTGCCCGATTTCGCGGAGGACACAGGCGATGTCGCAGGAAGCGCTGGGGCTGGTCGAAACCAAGGGTCTCATCGGCTCGGTCGAAGCCGCCGACGCGATGGTCAAGGCTGCGAACGTCACGCTCATCGCCAAGGAGTACATCGGCGCCGGGTACGTCACGGTGATGATTCGCGGCGACGTTGGCGCCGTCAAAGCGGCTACCGATGCCGGCGCAGCCGCCGCTCGCCGCGTCGGAGAGTTGGTGTCGGTGCACGTCATCCCGCGCCCGCACTCAGACGTCGAGCGCATCCTGCCGAAATGACCACACTCTCTCCCGCGGGCGCCGCCGACCGCGACCTGGCCTCGATTGCCGAGGCCCGCACCTGCGCCCGCCGCGCCCGTCAAGCGTGGCTGCAACTGGCCGAGCTCAGTCAAGAGCGGATCGACGCGATTGTCGATGCGATGGCCGCTGCCGCCACGCCCCAGGCCGAGGCTTTCGCCCGCCTTGCCGTCGAAGAAACCGGATACGGGGTGGTCGAGGACAAGATTCAGAAGAACTTGTTCGCCTCCCAGAAGGTCCACGCCTTCATCCGGCCCATGAAGACGGTCGGCGTCATCGCCCGCTATCCGGAGAAAGGCGTTGTCGAGATCGCCGAACCGTTTGGCGTCGTCGCCGCCATCGTCCCCTCCACGAACCCGACCTCGACCGCCATCTACAAGATTCTCATCGCGCTGAAGGCCCGCTGCGCCATCGTCATCAGCCCGCATCCGTCGGCCGTGAAATGCATCAGCCGGGTCGCAGAAGTCCTCGACGAGGCGGCCCGCCGGGCCGGTGCGCCAACCGGCGCGATCAATTGGATGACGACCGTGACGCTCGAGGGGACACAGGAGCTCATGAAGCAGCGCGAAGTGGCCGTGATTCTCGCCACTGGCGGCATGGGCCTCGTGCGAGCGGCGTACAGCGCCGGGAAGCCAGCCTACGGGGTTGGTCCCGGCAACGCGCCGGCGTTCATCGAACGAACCGCGAACGTCAAGAAGGCCGTGCGCGATGTGATTACCGGCAAGACCTTCGACAACGGGTTGCTCTGTTCGTCGGAGAACTCCGTCGTCGTCGACCAGCCCGTGGCCGATGCGGTCAAGCGCGAATTCGAGGCGCAGGGCGGACACTTCCTTTCCAAGGCCGATATGGAGGTGCTCGCGCGCGCACTCGTCACCCCCCAGCGCCTGCCGAACCCCACGCTGGTCGGGAGATCGGCGACGGCGATCGCCGCGAAATGCGGCATTGCCGTTCCGGCAGATACGAAGGTCCTCTTGGCGCAGCTCGAAGGCGTCGGTCGGGACTTTCCGTTGTCGATCGAAAAGCTCTGCCCCGTCCTCTCCTATTACGTCGTGCGCGACTGGCAGGAGGGGTGTCAGCGCTGCATGGAGATTTTGCGGTATGGCGGCATGGGACACACCATGTCCATCCACTCGCAGAATGAGCAGGTGATTCTCGAGTTCGGCCTGAAGAAGCCCGCCTACCGCGTGATTGTGAACTCCCCCACGACGCACGGTTCGATCGGCCTGACGACGGGCCTGGATCCGGCGATGACACTCGGCTGCGGCGGCTACGGCGGCAACATCACGTCCGACAACATCTCGCCACGGCACCTCCTCAACGTTAAACGGCTGGCCTACGAGATCACACCGGCCGCCAACCGATTCGAGCTTGGGGCCACACCGGCAGTGAGCCGGGAGATTCCTCCGCCGAAGGGTCTCGCCGCAGACGAGCTCACCCGACAGATCGATGCGTTCCTCGGATCCAAGGGCTTTCGGTCGGCCGGACCGCCGAGCCCCGCGGCGGCACCGGCGACTGCCATGCCGGGGTCATCGGCGTCCACTCCGCCACTCTCGTTCGTCTGTGAAGACGACGTCCGGGACGCGCTGAAGGCGGGGCGAAAGCTCGTGTTGTCGGAGCGTGCAATCGTGACACCTGCGGCCCGAGATCTGGGCGAACAGCATCAAGTTTTCGAAACGCCGCCCTGGCGATCCTGACGAGTTGCGCCGACAATTTCGTTATCGTTCTCACTGAGCGGATTGGGTTTAGCGTTGACCACCTGCAGCTCGGGTGGTAGGATTCTTCAGCCGTTAGAAGCGAAGCGATCTTCGCACCTGGCGGGGGCTCACGAGCCCTCCGCGCCTCACGCTCGGTCGGTGCGCTGTTCGGCGCCGGGCGACGTGCTAAACCGGAGCCCCCACTAGGGGGCGACTTACGACGGAAGTGATGAGCGGCCTCATCACCGATCGTCGCGGAGCGCCCGATGGTTCGACGGTTTGGGCGAGCCTGGCTCGCCGTTGTCCCTTTCGTCGCCGCCGCCTGCGGCGCGGGTGCGCGCTCCGCACCTGTCACCACGCCGGCGCAACCGCTCGTGGCCGCGCCGCCCCTGGTCACTGCCACCACTCCTCTCGTCGTCGCCGATCCCGTTGTCGATCTCATCGCCGCCTCCGAGCACCACTTCGAGGCCGGCCAGTCCGAGCTGGCGCAGGGGCACGTTGAAGCGGCCCGGCGCGAGTTCGACAAGGCTCTGGCCGTCCTGATGGATTCGTCGTACGGCGGCCGAACCGAACCCAGAATCCGCGAACACTTCGACCGAATGGTCGATCGAATCAGCGCCTACGAAATTCGGGCGCTGGCAGAAGGTGACGGGTTTACCGAAAAACAATACGAGCCGGCGTCAATCGACGAGCTGCTGGCGATGTCGGCGTCCGCGGTTCCGACCGCACCCGACGAAGCCACGGCCAATTCGGTTCGGGCCGACAGCGTAGAGCACGACGTCCCCATCCCCTTGAACCAGCGCGTGCTCGCGTTCATCGAGCTGTTCCAGGGCCGGCTCCACGACTTCCTCGAAGAAGGCATGCGTCGCGGCACGAGTTATCTGCCGATGATTCAGAGCGTCTTCCGCGCGGAAGGGCTGCCGCTCGACCTGGCATATATCCCGCTCGTCGAGAGCGCGTTCAAGCCCAATGCCCTTTCACGCGCAAAGGCGAAGGGCGTTTGGCAGTTCATGCGCGGAACCGGCGCGGAAAACGGTCTCCGGCAGGATTGGTATATCGACGAACGCTCCGATCCGGAGAAGGCAACGGTTGCGGCCGCCAAGTACCTCAGCACGCTTGCAAAGATGTTTGACGGCGATTGGCATCTCGCTCTTGCGTCGTACAACGGCGGCCCCGGCCGGGTGCAGCGGGCGATGAAGCGCGGGCGGCTCGACAACTTCTGGGGGCTGGCGGCCAAGCCGAACCTGCTGCCCCGCGAGACGCGGGACTACGTGCCGATGATCCTCGCGGCGATCGTCATCGCCCGGAACCCCTTGCAGTACGGCTTCGACTTCGAGGCGGTCGAGCCCGTCCCTTACGACACCGTCATGCTTCCGCGGCCGGTCGACCTCCGCCGGGTTGCCGAGTGGACCGAAACGCCGGTCGACGCCATCCAGGCGTTGAATCCGGAGCTCCGGCGCTGGACGACACCGGTGCGTGACACCGATTACGAGCTGAAGGTGCCGCACGGAACGGCGGACATCGTCCAGCTACGGCTGGCCGAATCGGCCACTGGCGATCTCGCGGCACTCAAGTGGTACACGGTGCGGCCCGGCGAGACGCTCACCAGCATTGCGCGGAAGCTGCGCGTCAGCCGCACCGACCTCGCCGAAGCGAACTACCTGAAAGTGTCGTCTCGCATCGCCGCGGGTCAGCAGTTGATGGTCCCGCACGAAGCCACTGTGCTGATGGCGGCGCGC
>JBKPSC010000484.1:0-4105 GCA_046734915.1 Acidobacteriota bacterium
CCTGGCCACGTGTACCGCAGCAGCAGATTCGCCGCTTCGGGCGAAAGAGCCGGCGCTTTTCTTCCGAATCGTTTTGCGGCTCCTGCGAGGAACTGCCGCGCAAGCGGCAGAATGTCATCACGCCGTTGCCGCAAGGACGGCACCGTGATTTCCACGACCCTCAGACGGTAGTAAAGATCCTGACGGAACCGCGCGCCATGCACATCCGCGAGCAGATCGCGATTCGTCGCTGCGAGGACACGCACGTTGATGGTCCGCACCCGGTTCTCACCGACTCGCCGCACCTCGCGTTCTTGCAGGACGCGGAGCAGTTTGACCTGCATGGCCGGCGGGACATCGCCGATTTCGTCAAGGAGAAGCGTGCCGCCGTTCGCGGCCTCGAAGAGACCGGCGCGATCCTGCGACGCACCGGTGAATGAGCCGCGGGCGTGTCCGAACAGTTCGGACTCCAACAGCGTTTCGGGAACGGCCGCGCAATTGATCGCGAGGAATGGGCCAGCGGTCCGTGCCGATTCGTCGTGAATGAATCGCGCCAGGCGCTCCTTTCCGGACCCGCTTTCACCCGTGATCAGCACGGTTGAGTCGACCCGCGCGACGCGCCGCGCCAGATCGAGCGTCCGAACCATCGCGGGACTGGAGCTGACCAGACCGGAAGGCGTCGTCGGGTCGACGCGTCGCAGCGCGCGACGGGATCGGAGCTGTTGTTCTTGCTTCTTGAGGATGTCGGTCAGCTGTGTGAGCGCCGAATCGAGGCACGCCTTCTGATAGAACGGCAAATGCATCGCGAGTTCCGGCCCCCACTCCTCCTTCGCGCGGACGACCGCTCGACAGACCGCATCGCCTTTGCCTCGACAGCGATCTTCGATGGCGATGACCTCTTTGCCATAGACACATGACATGTAGCCACTGGCGAAGCCCACCAGGGTCCAGCAGACCGGCTCGTCCGCCTGCCCGAGATGCAGCAGATGCTGCTCCGCCTCGTACGAGTCGTGCCAAATGCCTTCGGCGCCTGGGGCGGCGGGATTGAGGGAGGCACGTGTCACCTCGGCGCGTACGAGACCCTGTAGCGTATGCAGGCGCGCTCCCGCGGCGCGCCAGTCGTCCTCGCTGTCCCAGGGAAATCCCTTACGAAGCGTTTCGGCGACGCGCCATCCGTGCGCATAACCGAACCTGGTGAGCACGGCCCGCGCCGCTGTCGCGCCGAGCGTCTCGATGAGCTCCTTCCTGAGGAGCCCCAGCGCGACGGCATCGAGCAGGAGCACGCGTTCGCCAGCGAAGGTGATGAGTCCGCCCTCGGGAACAAAATGCAGCAGTTCGTGAATATCGAGATCGGCGGCGCGCATCAAACCCTCCGCGAGACCATTTCAAAATGAGAGTCAAGACTATCATTCCGATAGTTCCTGCACGAGCCGAGAACGGCGAACGACCTGTAAGTGATTGAAAACACAAGATCGACATCCATGGCGCTGCACTTGCGTCTTCACTGACCGTCCACTGTATGGACCCACAGATTCAGGAGGGAGTCATGGCATCCGAACGTTGGGAAATCGACAGCAGCCACTCGAGTCTGCATTTTTCAGTGCGACACCTCGTGATTGCCAAGGTGCGAGGGGCGTTCGAACGCTGGTCAGGCACTATCCAGGTGCCGGACGGCGACTTTTCGAAGGCGACGGTCGCCGTGACGATCGATGCGTCGAGTATCGACACCGGCGTGGCAGACCGGGACGCGCACCTGAAGTCACCGGACTTCTTCGATGCGGCACAGCATCCCGAATTGCGCTTCGTCGCGACGCGCGTCCAGCCGCGATCCGGGGCCGAGGTCGACGTCGTGGGCGATCTCACGATTAAGGGAACCACGCGCGAGGTCGTCCTCCGTGTCGAACAACACGGCCAGGCGAAGGATCCGTGGGGCAACGTGCGCACGGCGTTCACAGCGAAGACGTCGATCGATCGCAAGGACTACGGGCTCACGTGGAACCAGGTGCTGGAGACCGGGGGAGTGATGGTCGGTGACCGCGTGGACATCGAAGCCGAGATCGAAGCGGTGAAGCAGGTCGAAGCGCAGGTCGCCTGAGCCGCGGACGGCGAGGGCCGCTGGACCGGCCCTCGCTTCAGTGCAGTCGGGCACGTTCGCGCTTGTGAGGAAAACCATTGAGTAGCATATCGACCTTGCTCATCCGCAATCTTGAAGATGTCTTCGGTGAAAACGACCCCGTCCGTCGACGGGCAGCCATCGATGAGATCTTCACCGAAGATTGCGTGTTCTACGAGCCCAGAGGCTCCTACCGTGGCCGCGACGAGATCCATCGGATCGCTGGCGCGATCAAGGCGACTCACCCTGACTTTCGGTATCAGCCCATTGTGCCGCCAGAGGAATTGGGCAATGGCGGGCGGGTCCAATGGGTATCGGGCCGCCCCGGTGAAGCGCCAGAGTACGCGGGGACCGACTTCATCATTGCCAGGGACGGCCGGATTGCCGCCGTGTATCTCTTTTTCGACAAGCTATCCTGAACTGGACGACACGCGTAGTCGAACGTCCCCACCCCTCTCTCTCAGGTACCTTGTGTGAAGAAGATCGGCTTTCTCTCCTTCGGGCACTGGACACCAGAGCCGTACTCCGACGTACGCACCGCGTCGAATGCGCTTCTGCAGTCGATCGAGCTCGCGGTCGCCGCCGAAGAACTGGGCCTCGATGGCGCGTATTTCCGCGTGCACCACTTCGCACGCCAGCTCGGCTCGCCGTTCCCGCTCCTCGCCGCCGTCGGCGCGCGCACGAAGACGGTTGAGATCGGGACGGCCGTCATCGACATGCGCTACGAAAACCCGATGTACATGGCCGAGGATGCCGGTGCCGCGGACGTCATCGCTGGTGGGCGTCTGCAGTTGGGCATCAGCCGCGGATCACCGGAACAGGTGATCGACGGCTGGCGGTATTTCGGCTATGCGCCGCGTGACGGCGAGACGGCCGCCGACATGGCACGGCGCCACGCTGAAGTGTTCCTCGAGCTCCTGAAAGGCAAGGGCTTCGCGGAACCCAACCCCCGGCCCATGTTTCCCAATCCGCCGGGGCTCCTGCGCCTCGAGCCTCATTCAGAAGGACTGCGCGAGCGGATCTGGTGGGGTTCGAGTTCGAACGCGACGTCCAAGTGGGCCGCAAAACTGGGCATGAATCTCCAGAGCTCGACGCTCAAAGATGATGAGACCGGCGAGCCGCTGCACGTCCAGCAGCGTAAGCAGATTGAAGCCTATCGTGAGGCCTGGAAGGACGCCGGCCATCGGCGTGAGCCCCGCGTGTCGGTCAGCCGCAGCATCTTCGCGCTCGTCGACGACCGCGACCGGGCGTACTTCGGTCGCGACGCCCGCGACCAGGACCAGGTCGGCTACATCGACGCGAACACGCGGGCCATCTTCGGCCGTTCGTACACGGGGGAACCCGACGTGCTGATCAAAGAACTCGCGGGCGACGAGGCGATCAAGGCGGCCGATACGTTGCTGCTCACTATCCCGAACCAGTTGGGCGTGGACTACAACGCCCACGTGCTCGAAAGCATTCTGAAGTACGTCGCTCCGGAACTCGGCTGGCGCTGATCGCGAATCCTGGTAACCGCTCAGGGCTGACCGCCGGACCTCGTGCTTACGGCGCGTCGATGTCGCCCGCCACGAAAAACGGTTCCATCTCCTTGTACTCGAGGATCTTCACCGCCGGAGCCGCGGGACCTTCGCCCAACGCAAGCGCGAGGAACGCCTGCTCCGACTGCGCGACCATGGCGCGTGCCAGGTCGTTCTTGTGAATCGAGTGATACCTAGACGGCATCGCCCACTGAAACAACGGCATGACAAAACCCAGTGCAGAGGGCGTGTTGGAGTTGCCGAGGATCACGGCCGGCCGGTAGAGCCCGAGGAAGTCGAACTTGAGCTCTTGCGACTTCTTTTCCTTGTCGCCAAGGTTGCGGAGGTACTTGGTCGACGACCGCGAATCGGCACCCGCCGCTGTCATCATCGCCAGCACACGAGCGCCGCCCGCCTTGGCCGCAGACGCGAAGGCCGTGGGGTAGGTGATCTCGATCTTGCGCACCTCCTCGTCCGCCATCTTCGCGCTGCCTTT
>JBKPSC010000485.1:0-11387 GCA_046734915.1 Acidobacteriota bacterium
GCCCTTGAGGGGCACCCATTCATCGGGTCGTACATGACGCCGGAGTGGTAAGCCGCCACCGGACAGGTCAACAGCAGGATGAGTCCCAGCAAGGCATAGCATCTGACGTCGCGATCTCCGTTTTTGAACAGCGCGACCGAAACCGACCCCAAGGCGAAGCTGGCCACGGGAACGACCGCACTGTAGCGGCGGCATCGGAGCGAGTCCTTGCCGTTCTCCGAAATGTTCCGAATTTTTCGGGCAGAACCGGGCGAAGGGTCGCGACGGAGCGGGAAGACCGGGCGGAATTGCCGATCAGCGACGGTCGAGGCCCTCGAGAATCCAGAGGTTCGAGGACACTTCACTGACCGGGACGATCAAGCGATCGCCCCCGGCCGAGAGCCCCAGCTGTTTGAGGCGGGAGGGGATGACCTGCGACGAATGGTCGAACGACGTCACCTGGAACGGCTCGCCAACGGACTGTCCCGTCGCCGGGTCGAAGCGGCGGCCCCACACATTGAACAACCCGCTCCGGTTCGACAGGAAGTACAGGATCGAGCCATCAGGGGACCAGCGCGGGTGATCATCGAAGAATGTCCCGTCGGTGATTGCCCGGGCCGGGCCGCCGTCGACGTCAACCACCTGCAGCGCCGAAGCCCCGGCTTTGCCGGCGGCGTACGCCACCCACCGCTGATTGGGCGAGAGTCGGGCAAGGCGGAGCATCGCGTCGCGATCCGCCACCAGCGTGCGAACACGCTCGCCCGCATGCGAGGCGTCCGCGCGCACGAGTCGAACCTCAGAGAACCCCGCCGGGCTCCGCCAGCCCCCCAACAACCAGCGGCCATCGGGAGCCCAATCGAACACATAGTCCAGCGTGCCCGCGATGGACTGGACGACACGCTCGTTCCCGCCGGACAGGAGGGCGGAGACCACCTCGGGGCGCGACGGCCTGGGAACGTCGCGCGCATAGAACACTTCCCGGCTGTCGGCGGCCCAGCGCAGCACAATCCTGTTCCGCCGGTCGCCTTTGACGAGCACGGTCTCGTCGCCCGTTCGCAGATCGCGCACCCGCACTTCGCGAACATCGCCGCGCTCGGCGTTGTACACCAGCCGTGATCCGTCGGGCGACATATCCGGCGACAGCGCGTCGAACGCATCCGAGGTCAACGCTTCCCCATGCCCGAGTAACCGCCCCACGCGCGCGTCGAACGGAAACGACCACAGGCGCACCCGTTCGTGCCGCGAGACGAAGGCGAGTCGCGTGCCGTCCCTCGAGAGCTGGGGCTCCGTGTTGAGATCCGACGCGGTGGTCAAACGCTCGGGTCCGCCCGTCCAGGCAAACGTCTGCGGATCAACGCTGACCTTCCACAGGTTGCGCACGCCGTGCGACTCGCCTTCGAACACCAAGGCATCGCCTCGAGGCGACCAGTTGAAGGCGAATGGGCATCCGTCAACGTCGGCGAATCGCAACCCGCTGCGTTCGAGTTGCGACAGGACTCCTGGGCTGATGGCCGATCGCACGACATCGGACTCGTCGACGGCAATCGTCCAAAAACTAAGGCCGGCGCCTGGTTGCGTGCCCCACACCGAGACGTGCCGCGAGTCGGGGTGCCACGCAAATCGGATCACGCCGAACCCGCGCAGGAAATCCTTCAGGATCCGTCGCGGCGACCCGTCGGGCGTCGACACGTACAGCTGGGGCAGGCTCCCGTCTGAGTGTGTGAACAGAATCAATGACCCGTCGGGCGACCATTTCGGCGAGTCTCCAAATGGCGCGATGGCCGTGACGGTGCCGCCAGCACTCGGGACGACGCGAATACCGCCCTCCGCCCCAAGAGTCGCGAACGCGATGCGCGTCCCGTCCGGCGACCAGTCCGGCTCTGCATCCGGCAAGGGAGAATCCGTGAGCCGCACAGGGGCGCCACCGGCGACGGACTGGAGCCAGATGTCGCCGTGGCCCGATCGATCCGAGCTGTACGCAATCGTCCGTCCGTCCGGCGACCATGCGGGGTTCGCCTGAACACCGGTGTCGAACGTCAACTGCCACAGGGCCCTCGGTGACGACGCCGCCCCGGGCAGCCCACGACCAAGGAGCATCCTGGCCGTCAGCCCACCAAACGCGAGAGCGCCTGCCAGAGCGAGCACACCATAGAGACCCGGGGCGAGACGGGACGTCGAGAGCTGAGGGCTCGCCGCTGCCGGAGGTGGATCGTCGATGACCTCCCGCTCTTCGACCGTCGCCACGAACTTGTAGCCCAGGCCCGGGACCGTCACGATGAATCGATGCGGGCTTCGACTGTCCTCCAGCGTCTTCCGGAGGGTCGACATCTGCTTGGTGAGATTGCTTTCCTCTACCACCGCTCCACGCCAGGCCTCGCGAAGAAAGTCATCCTTCTCGACGACCCGTCCACGGTGTCTGACCAGTGTGACGAGCATGTCAAAGGCTCTCGACCCAAGGTGGACAGGGCAGCCGTCCCGAGACAGGCTTCGAGTGACGGTATCTATGGTGAACGGCGAAAAGACGTAGTAGCGAGGCGGGCGAGGAGGGCTTGTGGAATCCATGACCCCGGCGGGTGGGGATTCTACTCGAAAAGGACGGCACAGAAGGATTCGCGCACCGGCGGCCCTGGCGGTTCAAGGCGCGCGACGAGGTCGTGCCTCGGACGGCCGGCGGCGTCGCGGCACCAGATGGGACTGGCTGCTGCGCAAACGTTGCGGCTGTCATCGTGGCTGCAAGAGCCACCACACGCGTGAAGGTAAAAAACGGCAGCCAAGTCGGTCGATCGAGGAACGTGATTAAGACGCGAAGATTTGCAAGGAAAAACGCCTATCGCCGAAATGCTGATCGCCGTTGGGCAAACCGCTGCCGACCCTACGCTGCATGGATGAGCCAGGGTCGAAACTCTCTCCGATCATGCCGGTTTACTCGAAGCAGCCGAGAGCAGTTCGACGCGATAGCCGAGCGTTCGCAGTTCGCGGATCATCTTCCGCGCTCGCACCTTCTTCGCCTCTGCGCTGACGGCGGGTCCGTGTTCCTCGTACCGCACGCCTTGGTGAAGGATCTTCCAGATGAACCGACCAGAGCCGGTGGGCGATGGCGCCGATGCCTTGAGCATGTCCAAGGCGCGGGACGAGCCGACGTTACACGATGGCGAAGATGGTGCCCTGAGCCTTCACCGCAGCGTTGGCCGCTGGATTCAGGACGCGTCGCATCTGCCGGTTGCCCTGGGCACCGACACCCAGGAGGGGCCGGACCTCAGGTCGGCCCGATTCAGTACGGCGATTCCTCGACCGGAACATCGAAGGCGACGGTGTTGACGACGCCGAGTCGCTGAAACTGCATCCACACCCGATAGACACCCTCACGTGGAAAGGACAGGTCGAACCGAAGCGCCCGGCTCGCGTTGCTCGAGTCTCCGTCTTCCAGAACGGGATGCTCGTGCACCATGTCGATCAGGTCGGCGCTCGCCGCCAGCAGATGACCCCACGCGCCGAGATACGGCTCGAGCCCCTGATTCGGCGTGAGGCGCAGCACGAGCGCCGTCTTTTCGCGGGCGACCACCCGCTTCGGCACCAACTCGAGCTCCGCGCGCGCGTTTTCACTCGCTTTGGGTGCGACGCTGGCGGGAATGCGCGGCGATTCCAGTGAAACGCCCGGTCCCGGGACGATCACGGTGCTGGTGACGAGTTGCGGGGTTCCGCCGGACGGATAGAAATCGCTCAACACGCGATACATCCCCGGTTTGGGGAAGCGCACGTCGAGCCGGAAATCCTCATTCGGCTGCCGCTCCGGATGCGTGTGCAGGAAGAACGACAGATCCTGGCTGACGACGAACACGTGATAGAGCTTCTCGTGGACGACCTCGAATCGGCGTACGGGCGTCTGCGTGCGCGGGTCGGTGAGTCCGAACGTAAGGCGTGTCAGCACGCCGGCGCGAGGCAGCACCGGATCGACGGTCAGCTCGAGGGGGTATTCGACGATGTCGGGTGCGCCTTCAACCAGCGTCATGCCGCATCGCGGACAGCGGCCGGCTCGGATAGAGCGGACCTGCGGGTCCATGGGACAGTAGAAGCTCGCCGCCTGCTCATCGTCGAGATCGTGGGTGTGGTTGAACGAGAGCGCGTCGAGCGCCGCTAGCACGCGCGGATCCGGCGTCCTGGCGGTCGCCAGGCAGAACAGCGTGACCGCCAGGACGACCGAGATTCGCGTCACCGGTGTGCTACTTCTTGCCGGAGGGCCACGGCGCGCCTTCGTGCGCGGCGGTCACGGACCCGATTCCCTTGTACACGAACTTCTGCACGCGCTGACCGCGATAGGTCTCCGTGGTGTAGAGGTTGCCCTTCGAGTCGGTGGCGATGCTGTGCAGTGCGTAGAACTGGCCGGGTTGGCGGCCGCCGCTGCCGAAGCTGTAGATCTCCTTCATTGCCTCTCGATCGAAGACGTGGATCTTATGGTTCGCGCCATCCGCGACGTAGAGGTACTTCTGCTGCGGATCTCTCGAGAGCGCGATTTCCCAGACCGATCCGTCGCCCTTCGTGTTGGTTTCGAGGAACACCTCTTTGACGAACGTGCCGTCGGTCCTGAAAATCTGAATGCGGTCGTTCACGCGATCGCACACATACACCAGGCCGTCGTTCGTCGGCTGGGCGCAGTGGACCGGGTTGCGGAACTGCTGCGCCGGCGGTTGGCCGGGCTCGTACGGGGGGAGCGTGTCGTCGGTCGGCTTCTTCCCGTACGCGCCCCACGAGCGTTTGAACTTCAGCGTGTCCGGATCCCAGACCGACACACGGTGATTGCCGTAGCCGTCGGCGGCGATCAGCTCGTTCGTCTTCGGATCGAAGCGGATCTGCGCGACGCCTCGCACGTTGTCGTTGTCGAGGCTGCCCTTGCTGCCGTTCGCACGCCCGATCTGGCCCAGGTACTGGCCCGTCTGGCTGAATTTCAGGATGAAGCTGTCGTGGTACATCCGAACGCCCGGGGTGGCGACGCCCGCTTCGGCGCTAGGAGGAGCGGCGGGCGCCGCGCCACGACCGGCCGCGGCAAACTGCGCCGCGCTGCCGGGAGGCGGACCCGGTTGACCAGCGCCGTTGGCGCCGAGCCAGACGTTGCCCTTGCTGTCGACGGTGATCCCGTGATTCGACGTCGGCCAGTCGTGGCCCTCGACGCGGCCCCACGAGTGAATCAGATTGCCGGTTGAGTCGAAGGCGAGCACATCGGGTGCGGCCGTGCAGCAGTCGGCCTCTTTTCTGGTGAGGTACGACTCTTTCGCTTCGAGCGATCCTGGCCGGTGCACGATCCACACGTTGTCCGACGCATCGATTGCCAGCCCAATTGTCTGTCCGATGACCCAATTGTTCGGCAGCGGCTTGGGCCAGAACGGGTCCACTTCGAACTTGGGCGCCATCTCGCCGGCCGCCTGAACGACGCTCCGGCGATCGACCAGCCGCGATCCTGCCGCCAACGCAGCGGCCAGGGTCACGATCGCTGCGCACACACACAGTTTCTGCCTCATAGATCTCCTCGTCTTGTCGGGCGTCACGCGGCGGAATCCCCGCATGCGCGGTATATACCTTTTTCCGCCGCCATGTAAACTCTGAAAATGCGCGGCGGGGCATGCCGTCCGATTCGCTGTAGCTGGCTCGCGCTGCTCGCGGGCGTGGGCAGTGTCCTCGTGACGCGGCCGGTCGACGCGGTCACTCGGCCGATCCCTGAAGTGGTCGACGTTACGGTGTTCGCCCGCCAGCAGGAGCGCCAGCTCGACTTGCTCGTCCGCGTTCCGCTTGCGGCCCTGAGGGAAATCGAGTTCCCAACGCGAGGCGCCGCCGGGTATCTGGACCTCGCCGCGTTGAGAACCATGCTGCCTGGCGCCGCGCGCTACTGGATTGCGAACGGGTTCGACGTGCTCGAAGACGGCGTCGCAGTGGTGAGGCCGGACGTCGCCGGCGCGCACATCTCGATCAGCGCGGATCAATCGTTTGACTCGTACGAGCAGGCGCGGGCCCGCTTCGTATCGCCAGACGTGGCGGCCGATGACGATCTACTGTGGCAGCAGGTGTGGCTCGACGTTCGCCTGCTCTACGCGCTGAGCTCGAGCGACCGGCGGGTGGCGATCAGTCCACGGCTTGCGGCCTTGGGTGTGCGGGTCTCGACGCGGATGACGGTCGTCGATGCCGCCGGGCATCGATCGCTCTCCTTCGACGGCGACCCCGGCTTGATCTACCTCGATCCGCATTGGATCGATGTGGCAGGGCCGTTCCTTCTGCGCGGCATCCGCGTGCTGTTGGGGCGCGCGGATCTGCTCCTGATGCTTTCTTGCCTGGTGCTCCCATTTCAGCGCTTCCGCCCGATCGTTCCAGCCGCGCTCACGTTCACGAGCGCGTTCATCCTGGCGCTCGCGGCATCGGCGGCGGGCCTGACGCCCGGTGCGCTGTGGTTCAGGCCGCTCATCGACACGTTCACCGCAGCCGCGGTACTCCTCGCCGCGTGCGCCAACATCGCCGGCGCGGTCACGCCGAGACGTCGCGCGCTGCTGGCGCTCGGTGCTGGTGCCGTCAGCGGTGTCAGCTGTGCGTTCGTCCTCCGCACTGTCCTGCAGTTCGGCGGCCCATATGTCGTCACCTCGCAGGTGTGTTTTGGCGCGGGCGTCGTTATCGCGATGGCCGCGACGGTCGCGCTGTTCGTTCCGGTTGTGTCTTTTCTGTTCTCGTTCGCGAGAACCGAGCGTCTCGAACGGATCATCGTGTCGGCGTTGGCGGCGGACACCGCGTGGGGGTGGTTGGCGGACCGGTGGGAACAGCTCCGCAAGGTTCCGTGGCAGGGCGCATTCGAGGCCAGTGCCACGGCAGCGCTGAGCACGATGGCAGTCGTCGTGCTCGCCGGCGGCGTGGTGTGGGCCGTCAACGAGTGGCTCAAGTCGCACCGCTTCGCCGAGGAGGCGATCATGCCGCCGTCGAAACGTGAGACGCCCGCATGAGACGGTTCGTCCTCCTGCTGCTGCTGACGGCATCGGTATTGTGGCCGGGAGCCGCGGCCGCGCACGACGTTCCAGACCTGGTGAAGATCGCTGTCTTCGTCAAGCCTGAGCGAGATCACCTGTCAATCCTCGTGCGGATGCCGGCGAACGCGCTCATCGACTTTCTGTTCCCAACGCTGGCCGACAGCAACTGGGTGGACCTGGCGCATGCCGATTCGGTCGCCGCTGAGGGTGCGCGCGTCTGGATCGCGGATTTGCTGACGCTGAGCCAGCACGGGCGTGCGCGCGCGGAGCCGCGCATCCTGGCGGTACATCTGTCACGAGTCAACGACCCGTCGTTCCGCAGCTTTCCTGATGCGCTGGCGCGCATCACGGGTCCGCCGCTGCCGCCGGACACGCTCGTTCTTCAGGATCAACTGACGGTCGATACGCTGCTGCAGACGCCGATCGTCCCCGACAATGCCGCGATCTCCTTCGCACCTCGATTCGCGCGGCTCGGTGTCGTAGTGGAGACGACGCTCACGATGGTTACTCCTGAGGGAACGCTTCGTCGATTTCAGTATCAAGGCGATCCCGAACCGTTCGAGTTAAACCCCGGCGTGCCGCATGCGTTCGCGCGGTTCACCCGGGAAGGGGCGTCTCACTATCTCGGCGACGTTCAATATCTGCTGTTCGCCGCGTGTGCGGCGCTGGTTTTCCGGCGCGCTCGTCTCCTGGTCACGTTTCTCAGCTCGCTGGTCCTCGCGGAATCGGCGACAGTGCTGCTGGCGATTGGCGCGATGCCGTTGCTCGTCTGGATTCCTGCCGTCAGCGGCGTGCTCGCCGCGGCGGCAACGATCTACCTGGCGATTGAGGCGATTGTGGCCCCTGACGACAGCCGGCCCGAGCTGGCCGTCGGCACCGGGTTCGTCATGGGCTGCGCGCTCTGGGCGGGACTGCAGCCGACACTGCAGTTTGGCGGGTCGCATTCGGTCGCCGCGGGTGCCGGCTTCGCGCTCGGCGCGGTGGCTGCTGAGGGGATCGTCGTGGTTGGTGCGGCGACAGCGCTGAGAGCCATGCTGTCCGCGTCGCGTGCGCAACGAGCCGTGCTCGTCATCGCGGCGGCGTTCGCCATTCATGTGTCGTGGCGTCGCATGCTCGAAGGGATCGACACGTTCTTCCTGATGCCGGTGAACCCTTACAGGACGTTCGTGGGGCTGGCAATGGTGGTCATCGCCGCAGGCGCGGCCACGGCAGCCGCCATCTATCTGAAGCGACCCGCGCTGAGTCGATCAGCGTGACGGTGCCAGCGGGAGCAGCCGAAGGCCCACTCCGGCAGGGAGTCCCCGGATGGTGGCGCCGGCGGGAACGCCCAGCGCTTTCCGGAGAAGAAAGGGGTGGCTGTGCCGCGACGCGTAGTCGCGAAGCCACACCAGCGGCTCGATACGACCGTCGGGAAAGGCCACGGTGACGCGCGCCGACGTGACGTCGGCCGCAGCCGTGACCCAGAATCCGTCGATCGTGAACGGGCGGGGAAATCGGAAATGGCCCGTCGCGACGATTTCACCGGACCGGGACAGGTCCGGCGTCGCCTCGGGAATGGTCGGCCGTCGCGGGAGGTCGTTGGGATTGCCTTCGGGCGTGCCGCCGTCCACCCAGTTCGCGATCAAATCCAGCTCTTCCTGCAGCAGGGCCTGATCGTTGCGAAAGGTCCCGAACCCCTTCACCGCGCCCCATGGGGGCATGGTCCGTCGCAACACACCCGCTTTGATGGCTTTGGCCCACGGACTGGCCTCCTGATAACTGAGAAGCGAGAAGGCGGTGCTGCCGGGACGATGGCAGGTGGCGCAGCGGGAATAGACGATTCTGGAGATCTCGCGATTCCACGTGACGCGGGTCGTGACGTCGTGGGCGCGGCCGGGGAGGGCGCTCGCGGCCACGATCAGTGCGGCCGCGGTCACGGCAGCCGCAAGTCTACAGGCGTGCAGCGGTTGTGACATGCGAAGCTGGCCACCAGGCCGGGACGGCGATTGTAACGCGGCGGGTGGATTGCGAAGCACGATGGGTTTTCGCTGCGATCATGCGTTCGTCCGCGCGGTTGCAACGACCGCCGTTGCACACCCAGATTCCTCGGTAGCTCAACGGCAGAGCATCCGGCTTAACCGGAGGGTTGCTGGTTCGAATCCAGCCTGAGAAGCAGCCTTGAATGCACCTCTCAAGTGTGCGACCAAGGAGAGCACCGGGCCGAAATAGGCCAACGACTATCTATTTCTTCACGAACTTCCGCACCGCATTAAGAAAGTCCGCCGTATATACGTTGCCCTGCAGGTCGGAGGTGACGCCTTCCGTAAGGCTTGACCCTCCCGGATATGGGTACGGGCATTCGTCTGGAATGAACGAGACTACCTTGCCATCGCGAGCGTTGCCGATCCGGACCCCGCGACGCACGCCCGGGTTGTATCCATATCCGGTACCGAGCAAAAAGAATTGCCCGGTGTTCGTCATACCGTCGCGAGACTCCCCGTCGCCCACGTAGATGGTGTCGGTGCGGCGGTCGATATGAATTCCGCTCGGCCGCCCGAACTGCGTCCACTGAGCGACGAACCGGCCGTTTGGCTCGAAGATCTGGATGCGGTTATTGTTGCGATCGCCCACGAAAAGGCGCCCGCGCGAATCAAGCTCGAGGGCGTGCAGGACGTCGAACTCACCTGGTCCCATTCCCTTCTTGCCCCAGGTCTTCAGGAACTTTCCGTTCTTGTCGAACTTCATCACACGCGCGTTGCCGACCGGCGTTCCCCCACCCGTGTGTCCGTCCGCCACGAAGATGTCTCCGTTCGCCGCGACAACTACGTCGGCGGGAGCGTCGAACTCGTCGAGCCCTGTTCCGCGTACGCCCTTCTTCCCGAGGGTCATTAGGACCTTGCCATCCTGACTCAGCTTGATGACTTGATGGGCTCCCTGGTCGGCGACCCAGAGGTTCCCGTCGGCGTCGTGCGACATTTTGTGCGGCGCCTCAAATACGCCAGCACCGAACTCCCGAAGCACCGTACCCGAAGTGTCGAGCTGGATGATGGGATTCACCTTCTTCGGGTCGGTTCGATCGACCACCCAGATGGTGCCATCCGGCGCCGTCGTCACGCTCGCCGACGTCCCCCAGGTTCGACCGGCAGGTAACTTGCCCCAGATGATTCCCGGTCGATACGGATTCGGCAGATCGTTGTGCACACCATGAGGGGAGACGGCGGGAAGCGTGACCGGATACTGCCCAGCAGGAAAGACCGGCTGGGGCCGTCCGCCGTCCGCCTTGATACTTGGTTCACCACACGGCGGAAGCTGCCGCTGTCCCGGCGGTGGGAGGGTGATCTGTCCCTGCGTGTGCGCGATGGCGCCGAAGACAAGCGCGGTAACAGTGGCGAGCGCGCTCGTCGCCGCGAGTCTGCTCAACCGATGAGTGGGGCCGTCCTGTGAGCGCATGATCGCTTTCCTCGCGTCCGCGATTACAAATCCATCTGCACGAATTGCCGAGCGCCCGCACGACTTTCTTCGACCACTGCAGAACCCACGAGGAACAACGGCCTGAACGCTTAACTCACACTAACCGCTCTCCGACAAACCCGGGGCACTTCAGTGAGCCCTGCGGCCACATGCGCCGGAAGAATGGCCATTGTAAAGGTCATGGCGATAGCTCGCACGACTATCCCCACACATCGTGTGCAACCGGTGCAGAGCTGCGCGAGGCCGCGAATTTGCCGCGCATCAGTAGAAACGAAGGATCAAGTGACGCACTCAAGCGACACACACGCCGTCATGGGTTGAAAGCCCGATGGGCGTCATCCCTGATCTCGTCGCTCGTGCCAGCGGCGTTGTTTACAACGATTGCCGCTTGGCCACGCGATTGAGATCCGCGTTCTGCGTTACGAATGCTCGCCGGATGGAGCAGCTGTTGACCAACACGTCTTTGACGGGTGGTTGCAGCCTGCGCAGCGGCCGGCTCCTAGAGCAGGTGTGGCGTAGGACATCGCGAAGCGCCGGGGATTGCAGCCGCAACGGTCGTCTGCCACCTATGCTCGTCGAGGATCTCAAAAGGCTCGACATCTCCAACAATCAACTCGGAGACAGCTGAAAAGGCGCGTGAACCGACGCCCCTTTGCGGCGACGATCAAGCAGAGATCTTCTACCGTGAGTTCTTCGAACCGTATGGCTGGCACGCTGGCGAGATCCAGCGGCTGTAACTTGTTGTAAACAGGAAGTCAGAGGGCCGGAGAGAGTGGTAGCGACCACCCGCGGTAGAAGTTCCTTGAAAACTGCACGTAAGCCGAATAACCGAGCCGTATATGTCCAGCTAAATCAGCTACTTAGGATTTGGCGGAGAGAGTGGGATTCGAACCCACGGTAGAGTTTCCCCTACACACGCTTTCCAAGCGTGCTCCTTCAACCACTCGGACATCTCTCCGT
>JBKPSC010000486.1:0-21007 GCA_046734915.1 Acidobacteriota bacterium
TAGCGGTCTGAGACGGCACTCCCGTCTGCGACGGCCCGCTCACCCTCAGCGACAGCGCGGGTTGGCCCCGTACGCGCGGATCCTGTGCGCCTCTGGGGCGTAAGTCAACGGTAAAAGCGACTCGGTGTGAATGATGAAGAGGCCGGATTCAGGAATCTGGTGAAAGCCGCGGTCTAACATCGCCTTGCAGCCGACGCCGGCCGGTGCGATGCTGTGCCGCCGCAGCTGAAGCCGGTTTGATGTGATTCACGAAACCGTTGATCCCCCCGCGATGCTGCGGTCCATTCGTAGCGCACTCCATCCCGATGGAATTTTTACGCGTACGAAGTCACCACAACGGTCGCCGAGAGGTCTACGCTCCAGATTGAGCCGACCCGTCTGATATTGTCCACTTCCGATGCATCCTCCGGCGCTCATCTCCCAGCTCGCGTCCGGAGCTACATCGAGGCGCTTGTCCAGAGGTGCGCACAGAACCGGGCACCGTTGGTGAGCGTGGTCCTGTTCGGCAGCGCGGCGACAGGTGGCTTCTCGGGGGATGTTTCCGACGTGGACGTCATCATTGTCGTTTCGGACGCTGCGTCACGTGGGACAAGGCGTCAACTGGGCGAGGATGTCTCGCGGTTCGAGACGCTCCATGAGTTGCGGCCAGCCACGACCCATTCGGCTGGAGGTGCACGGGCGCGCATCGAGCGGGCCGTGGGTCACGGGATCTCGTGCTTCGTCTGCACGCGAAAGGATCTGATCTCAGGGGACGTGGCGCGGGTTCTCGACCTGCGCCGATGGGAAGCGCCGTTTGTCGACCGCATCGTCTTCGCGAGCATCGTCACCTCGGCGATGACTGTGTGGGGAGAGGATCTCCTTCCGCAAGTTCCGGTGCCGTCGGTCCGGCGGTTCGATGTCTTCAAAGCGCTCTTCGGGTTCTCCAGCCAGGTGTTGCTGAGCGCGATGACGTTTCCCGTGCTGCCCGATGCCACCAAGTACGCCATGGGGGTCTTGAAGCATTCACTACACAGCTGCTTCTTCTGCTATCACGGGCGGACGACTGCTTTGGAGGAGGAAGTCGCGTTCTTCAACGGACGCCTGGGCGCGAGCCGCACATTGGTAGAGTTGCTGTCGCTGCGCCGGCAGTACCGGCCGTCGTTCGCGTTCGTGCTCCGCTGCCTGCCGACGCTCGCGCGACTCCACTTGCGGACCGCGCGGGATAACCGGTTTCCGCACGTGGCGTGACGCGTTGTTGGCGCGAACGTAACGCGACAGAATGAGGGCGAAGGCTATGTGACTTCCAGATAACCCTGATACGGCCTATCATCTGCCTGCGGTGTTCAGAACCCCATCCAGGTCGACCGCATGGACAAGGGCGGTTTCCACTTCCCGAGCACGACAGAGTCAGGAGGGTCAATGATTCATCCCCGCTCGGCGATGTTGTCGGCGTTCGCGTTCGTCGGCTTCGGTGCGTTGCTCATCGCGCAGGCACCGCAGCCACAGCACCCCGCGGCCAGCAACCCGCATCTGGGTAACCGGGATTCGATCCGTGGTGGGATGGCGCTCTATCGCGTGCGTTGCGCCGACTGTCACGGCCTGGATGCGACCGGCTACCGCGGCCCTGATCTCATCGCGGTCCTGGCTGGCGGGATTGCGGACGAACGGCTGTTCGACACGGTCCGCAAGGGCGTGCCCGGCACCGAGATGCCGCCGGCGCCGATCGACGTCGGCGACGAAGACATCCTGCAAATCATCGCTTACCTGCGCAACATCGGCACGGTCGCGCCGACAGAGCGTCCGGCGGGCAACCTGGCCAACGGCGAACGCCTGTTCGCGCAGCAGTGCATGACCTGCCATCGCGTCGGCAGCCGCGGCGGACGCCTCGGTCCGGATCTCACTCGCATCGGCGTATCGCGGTCGGCGCCGGCGCTCAGCCGGGAGATTCGCACGCCGTCCGAGTGGGTCTCGCCGGCATTCGAAACCGTGACGATTGTCACGAAGGACGGCCAGCGCATTCGCGGCGCGAAGAAGGCCGAAGACGTCTTCAGCCTGCAGATCATGGACACGCGCGAGCGGATCCAGGGTTACCGGAAATCCGATGTGCAGGAGGTGATCTACGAGAAACCGTCGCTCATGCCGGAGTACCCGCCCGAACGCCTGAGCGACGGTGACCTGACTGACCTGGTGGGATATCTCAGCTCCCTGCGCGGTGCGGTCGGCGCGCCCGGGCCCGGTGCCGCCCCAACGGCATCGACTGCGCCAATCGCGAACCGCGACCTGCTCGAAGGCTTGAACGATCCGACGCGCTGGCTTTCGTACTCGGGCACCTATGACGGCCATCGACACAGCCCGCTGACGCAGATCACGCCAGAAAACGTCGATCGCCTCACCGCGCAGTGGACGTTCCAGACGGGCCAGCTGGGGAGTTTCCAGACGACCCCGCTGGTCGTCGACGGCGTGTTGTACGTGACCGGGTTCAACAACAACGCATGGGCCATCGACGCGCGATCCGGCCGCGCCATCTGGCGCTACCGACGCGAGCTGCCCGACGATCTGCGGCTGTGCTGCGGCGCGGTCAACCGCGGCTTCGCCGTGCTCGGCGATCGGCTGTTCATGGCCACGCTCGACGCGCACCTGATCGCGCTCGACATGAAGACCGGCGTGCCGCTCTTCGACGTCGAGCTCGAGGACTATAAGCGAGGTTACTCCGCCACGGTGGCGCCGCTCGTGGTCAAGGACAAGGTGATCGTTGGCGTCGCGGGCGCTGAGTATGGCATCCGCGGTTTCATCGACGCCTACGACGCGAACACGGGCAAACGCGCGTGGCGCTTCTACACCGTGGCCGGGCCCGGCGATCCCGGCGCGCGGACCTGGCCGCAGGACGATGCCTATCAGCGCGGCGGCGGATCCATCTGGGTGACTGGGACGTACGACGCCGAGCAGAATCTCATCTTCTTCGGTACCGGCAATCCCGGACCGGACTACTACAGCGCGGCGCGTGAAGGCGACAATCTCTACACCGCATCGCTGGTGGCGATCGACGCTGACACCGGCGAGCGGCGCTGGCACTACCAGTTCACGCCGCACGACGTCCACGACTGGGATTCGACGCAAGTGCCGGTGCTCGGCGAACTGACGTTCAACGGCCAGCCGCGCAAGGTCGTCATGTTCGCGAACCGGAACGGGTTCTTCTACACCATCGATCGCGCCACCGGCAAAGTCATCGTCGCCAAGCCGTTCGTGGAGACGACGTGGGCGAAGGAAATCGATGCGACTGGCCGGCCGATGCTGTTGCCAGGTCAGGTGCCCGACGTAGACGGGAACCGGACGTGTCCCGATCTCGGCGGCGGAACCAACTTCATGTCGCCGTCGTTCGATCCGACCACGCGGCTCTTCTTTGTGACGGCGCGCGAGACCTGCGCGATGTACTACGCATTCGATCAGAAGTTCAAGCCGGGCGAGCAGTACACGGGCGGCGGCCAGCAGCGGCCGCGCGATCAGAGGAACTTCGG
Organism: Acidobacteriota bacterium; assembly: GCA_046734915.1. Taxonomy (GTDB): domain Bacteria; phylum Acidobacteriota; class Vicinamibacteria; order Vicinamibacterales; family CAVVIG01; genus VFZL01. Next base: position 3,495 of record JBKPSC010000486.1, read on the forward strand.
AGCGCTTCGCGCGATCGACCCGGTGACCGCTCAGGTCAAGTGGGAGTTCCGCTACACGTCCGTGTCCGGCTCAGGCGTGCTGAGCACGGCGTCCGGGCTCGTGTTCGCGGGCGATGGCGACGGCAACATCATGGCGTTCGACTCGCGCTCCGGGAAAAACCTCTGGCACTACCAGCTCGGGTTCTCGATGCGATCGACAGCCGGCACGACGTACATGCTCGACGGCCGCCAGTACTTGCTGGTGCCGGCGGGAAGCATGCTCACGGCGTTCGCGCTCCCGCAGGCGGCGCGCTAGAACGTGACCCGGGCGCCGAGGTGAAATATTCGAGAGGGCTGGATCGCGATTGGCGTTCGATCGTTCGGCGCTGCGGCCGCTCGCTCCTCGACGTCGTAGGTGAGCCCTGGCAGGTTGTACACGTCCAGGATGAAGTCGAGGTGGTCGGAGCCGAGCGCGAAGCCCTTCGTCAGGCGCGTGTCCAGGGTGCCGATGAAGCGGAAGCGCGAGTCGCCGGCAGGGAAGGCGCGGACAGCCTCGGCCCCCTGTGCCAGCTCCGGAAAGACGAGCATCCTCGAGAACGGCTGCCCGTCCTGATAGCGTGCGATCGCGCCGAGCCGAACGTCCCAGGGAAATCGGTAGACGCCGCTGAACTTGATGGTGAACGCGCGGTCGTTGAAGAGACGGCCGCGGGCGAAGGTATCGCCGTTCGGCGTCACATAGGAATCGCTCAGCGCCGACTGATCGTTCTCGAGCGGTCCATAGCCGCGGCTGGCGGCCGACCCCTGGGCGATGCTCGCGGTCGCACCGCCGTAGAACGTCAGTCGCGACGTGGCGTACTGGCCCGACAGCTCGAGGCTCCCGGAGAGCGCCGCATCCTGATCGGTGTTGGTCAGCAGATAACGATCCGCGCCGAATGTCGACGGAATCCGGTCGAACACCGGAATCACTTTGTCGTCTGCCGGGTCTCCGGTGTTCGCACCCGGGTCCTCGACGCCGGTGACCCTGTACGCGCTTGCCGGCGCGCCCGTATTGATCAGGCCGAAGAACCCGCTCTCGCGCCGCCCGACGGCCGCCAACTGGAAGCGCGCGCGGGGGCTCGGATTCATCTCGAAGCCAAAAGCGAGCTCGTCGACCACTGGACGGCCGAGCGCTGAATCGATGCGCGTCAAGTCACCGCTGACGCCGACGCCCGGGCCGACGCGGGCGACGAGCGGCGTGTCCGCAGTGCCCAACGGCAAAGCACTACTAAGGATGCGCGGATCCCAACGATAGACATCGGCCGTCGGCGCCGCCGGATCGCCGAACGCGAGCGCATCAAGCGACAGCCGATAGGCCGATCGGGTGTACCCAATGAACGCTGTCGTGCGCCCGCCTTCGCGTAGGCGCCAGTCCAGGCGGGCTCGTGGCAGCAGCGTCAGCCAGCCGATGCCCTCGACGGCGCCTTCGGCGGATCCAGAGACCGATTCGAACCGCAGGCCGCCGCTGACCGCCAGGCGCGGCGTGAGCTGGAAGCTGTCGTTGACGTGAAGGTTGAATGAAAGGCTGTGGCGCTCCGAGTTCCGGGAGGGATGGTTGAAAACCCACACGCGGGACAGCAGGCCATCCGTGACCTCGTTGGTCGCCTGCACGTCAGACGGTTGCGAACTGTGCTGCGCCCCGACGACGTCGGCACCTCCGGTCAGGTGATGTGTGGCGTCGCCAAGCATGCGCGTGCTCGATGCGCGGCCGCCGACGGTCCACTGTCGGACCGTGCCTCGTGACGAGGGCACGAATGCGGAAACGGGACCGTCGACCAGGCGCTCGATGGACAGGATGGGCAGCCGGTCGCGCGAGTCTGTACGCTGCGTATAAGCGCCAAACACGCGCCACGGCCAGGCGCGATTCGTGGGACTGCGCCACGTGCTTTGAATGTGAACGTGGGTTTCGTCGTTCCCCTGCGGCGTCGGATCCAGAAACAGGCGACCCTCTAGGTCCTGTTCCATGCGTTGGACCGCACCGAGCGTGTGCAGCGATCCACCGCTTCCTGCGGTGTAGACCACGGAAGCGACGGCCGAACCGAAACGCTCGTCAGATGCCACCGCTGAGTTACGCTCGAACTGCGAGCCCTCAGTCCAGGAGAGCGCGAACGACGCACCAATCCGTTCGCTGAGCGGACCGGTCGACGTCCACGATCCCCGTCCACGGCTCTTGAGCCGGGCAATAGTTGGCTCTGCCAGCGTTGACGCATGTCCCGCCAGGCTGCCGCCTGACGCGGTTCCGGTGACGGTGTGCTCCCAGGTCGTCGACGGCGCGTGTGGGCCAAGCTCGAGGACGAGGCCGGTCGTGTTGACGTCGTTCGCGATCAGCCCGGTCGCGACCCGGATCCTCTCCCATGGCCCGAGCTCGGGAAACAGCAGTGACGCACCGCTGCCCGTCGGATCGCTGACCTCCACGTCGCCGATGAGGAACCGCGTCTGCGTCCACGACGACTGAAAGCCGCCGACTCGCATCGACTCGCCAGTGAACAGTCCACCGGCGGTGAAACGGTCTGAGATGATCGATGGTTGAACGGTCTCGAGGAGGGTGTAAGCGCTGTCGCTGAGCGGGAGGTCTCTGAGAAAAGCCTCGTCGACCGTGAAGCCCAGTGTCTCTGGGCCAGGTGCCGGGGCAGTCTGGCCGAATGCCAGCACCGGCGTGCTGGCCAAGATGGCAACCACGAGCCAGCGCACGTCAGGCGGTCTCCCGATCGGTCTCGGCGAGCCGCGGCGACGATGCCTGCGGCGCAGCGACGCGGCGGCGTGGCCAGAGAACGATGGCGGCGACGACCAGCGCCACGGCCTCGGCGCCCCGCGCCGTCCACGTCATGACATCGTCGACACTCGCCGCCGGCGACGGCAGGCTGGTGCCGTCGTAGCGGACGACCGGGTTGAGGAAGATCGTCGTGCGCGGGGTGTGAATCACCGTCCGCACGTACGTATCAGCCGGCTGGATCTTGTAGCTCGCGCCGACGACGCGGTGCACTTTGTTCCGCCGTTGGCCCTGTTGTCCGATGAACTCGATGTCGGCGGGCGCGCCTTCGGTCGAGACCGAGAGTGTCCCGTTCTCGAATGCGACGGCCATCACACGCGTATCCAGGTCCGGCGGGGTCTCGTCGGCCGGCCCTTCGTCCTTGCGACCCACGGCATAGCTCCGGCCGGCACGAAGGGCGGACACGACATCGGGGGCAGACGTGGACGTGGCGTCGATCATGTTCCAGGCCATGGCCGTGCGTCGCGGATCGTCGGTGTCGTGCGTGTCGTCGTTGGCCATGGCCCATACGAGGCGGCCGCTCGACAGCGCGGCATCCCACGGCTCGTCGGCGGCGAACGGACCGTTGACGACTTCGATCAAGTGGTAACCCGTCAGGTGGTGGAGGTTGTCATCTGTGTACGCATCCCGCGAGACCGGATGGGTCAACCCCACGAGATCGGCGGTCTCACGAACGCGATTGATGATGAACTGCTCGTGGCTGAGCGCCTGCCACAACGGGAAGTCGAACCACTCGACGTGGCGCGCGCCGATGGCGAGCTGATGTCGCTTGCTGATGTTGTACCCGTGCTCGTACAGCGGCAGCGTGTCGACGCCGTCGTGGGCGGCAATCGACTGATAGTTCGAGATGCCGGCGATGTCGTAGCCGAGGTCCCGATACGTGCGGGCGACGTCCTCGCTCGGCTGCTGCCCGTTGGTCAGGCCGCCCCACTCCGTGCCGTGGGCGTGCAGGTTGGCGCGCCGCCACGTGCCATGCAGCTCGGCGTACGGATTGTAGAAGTGGGAACCGGCAAACGGCGCCGGGTTCGGAAAGCGATAGACCGGTGCCCAGGCGTAGGGCAATCCGAGGAGAACGATGAGGACGAGCAAGCCGCGCTTGGGGGTCAGATGACGACCTCGGCTGGTCGCACGCGCACGAGCGCGTACTCCAGACTGTCGACGAGCGCCTGCAGGCTGGCCTCGACGATGTTCGTGTCGACGCCCACCGTGCCCCACTCGACCACACCATCGCTCGTCTCGATGAGCACGCGGGTCTTCGCCGCCGTCGCGCTGGTCGAATCGATGATGCGGACCTTGTAGTCGGTGAGGCGCACCTCGCCGATCTGTTTGTAGAAGCCGACCAGCGCCGCGCGCAAGGCGGCGTCGAGCGCGTTCACGGGGCCGTCGCCCTCGGCCACCGTGTGCGCGACCTGTCCTTCGACGCGGACTCTGATCGTCGCCTCGCAGATGGACGCATGACCGGCGCGGCGCACGGACACGTGGTAGCCGTCGATGACAAACGGCGGCGGACTTTGCGTCAACACCCGACGAATGAGCAGCGCCAGCGATCCGTCCGCCGACTCGAACTCGTAGCCGAGGTGCTCCAGTTCTTTGATGCGCGCCAGCATCTCGCGCAGCTGCGGCGTCGAGTTCGAAACTTCGAAGCCCAGCTCGCGGGCCTTCATCACGATGTTACTGCGGCCGGCGAGGTCGCTGATGAGGACGTGCCGCGAGTTGCCGACGAGCGACGGATCGATGTGCTCGTAGCTGCGGATGACCTTCTGGACGGCGTTCACGTGCGTGCCGCCCTTGTGCGAAAACGCCGCCGCTCCAACCCACGGCAGTCTCGGGTTCGGACGGATATTGGCCGTTTCGTCACAGAAGTGGGAGAGCTCTTTCAGCTGCGCCAGCGACTCGGCCGGCACCGAAGGCCGCCGGTACTTGAACTGGAGAATCGGCACGACGCTCGTCAGGCTGCAATTGCCGGTCCGCTCGCCGTAGCCGTTCAAGGTGCCTTGAACGTGCGTGGCGCCGGCATCCACCGCGGCCAGCGCGTTGGCGACGCCCAGGCCGATATCGTCGTGCGTGTGAATGCCGAGCGTGCCCTGCAGCCGTTCTCGCGCATCGCGCGTGATCGCCAGGATCTCAGCCGGGAGTGAACCGCCGTTGGTGTCGCAGAGCGTGATGACGTCCGCGCCACCGCGCCGCGCCGCGTCCCATGTCGCCCGAGCGTATTCCCGATCGTCCTTGTATCCGTCGAACGCGTGCTCCGCGTCGTATACGACGAACCGCCCGTGCGACTTGAGATGCCGCACGGTGTCCTCGATCATCGCCAGATTCTCTTCCGGCGTGGTCTGCAGCACTTCGAGCACGTGCAGCAGCCAGGTCTTCCCGAAGATGGTCACGACCGGCGTTGCCGCATCCACTAGCAAGCGCACCTGATCGTCGTCGTCGACCCGCACGTCCTTTCGCCGCGTGGATCCAAACGCGGCCAGCCTCGCCCGACGGAACGTGCGGTGCCGCGCCCGCTCGAAGAACTCGATGTCTCTCGGATTCGATCCCGGCCATCCGCCTTCGATGTAGTGGACGCCGAATGCGTCGAGACGCTCGGCGATGCGCAGCTTGTCGGCGACCGAGAAAGTGACACCCTCTCCCTGGGTCCCGTCGCGGAGCGTGGTGTCGTAGATCTCGATAGAGCCAGACATCTCGGCTAAAGCATTGTACCCCAGCGAGCTTCAGCCTTCGGCAGCGGACCGCGCTGACATCAGCGGCACGCCGCGGATCGACGCGTCGAGGACCTCGACGATGTGGCGGACCGGGCGCGAGTGAGCGGGCGCCTGCGATGCGCGGATCTGCAGAATGCAGCCTGGGTTGGAGGTGACGACGAGATCGGCGCCGGTTGCGTCGATCTGATCGGCCTTCCGCCGTCCGAGCGTCGCTGCCATCTCCGGCTGCACGAGATTGAAGATGCCGGCGCTGCCGCAGCAGATTTCCCCTTCGGCAATGGGAACGACGGTCGTCCCCGGAATACCAGCCAGCAGTGCTCGCGGCTCTCGACGAACACCCTGGCCGTGCGCCAGGTGACACGCATCGTGGTAAGCGACGCGGAGATTCATTGCGTGGCGCGGCGCGACAGGCTCGAGACCGGCCAGGACTTCGGTGACGTCGCGCACCATGGCCGAGAACGCCTTGGCTCGTCCAGCCCATCCCGGATCTTCCTTCAACAGCTCGCCGTACTCCTTCATCGTCGAACCGCATCCGGCGGCATTGACGACGATCGTGTCGACCCCGAGTCGCTCGAAGGTTTCGATCGTCTGACGAGCGAAGGCACGCGCGTCCTCGCCTTGACCGCCGTGCAGCGAAAGCGCGCCGCAGCACCCTTGCGTCTCGGGCGCCAGGACGTCGCATCCTTCGGCGTTGAGCACCCGGACCGTCGCTTCGTTCACCTCGCTGAAAAACACCCGCTGCACACAGCCGGTGAGCAGCCCGACCCGGCGCCGCGTCGGGACGGTGGCAAGAGAACGTTCAGGCAGGTCGCGTCCTGAGGAGGCGTCGGGAGCCAGAGAGGTCAGCGCACGAAGCCGGGGCGGCAAGAGCGCAAGCAGTCCGGGGCGCCGTTTGATGAAGCCGGCCGCCGCCAATGGCAGCGAGAGCAGCCGCAGCCGCGCTGGATACGGCAGCACTGTGAAGAGCAGCTGGCGGAACAGCCAGTCAGCGAAGGTCCGCCGTGCCTGCCTCTCGATGGTCGCCCGCGTCTCCTCAATGAGCGGCGCGTAGCGGACACCCGACGGGCAGGCCGTTTCGCAGGCGAGACACCCCAGACAGGTGTCCATGTGCTGGACGAGCGGCGGCCCGAACGCGACACGATCCTCGACCGCAGCCTTCATCAGGTACACGCGGCCGCGCGGCGAGTCCATCTCCTGTCCGAGCACGAGATAGCTGGGGCAGGTCGGCAGACAGAATCCGCAGTGGACGCATTTGTCCATCAGCGGCTGCAACGCGGCGAGCGGTGCGAGTCCGTCGGGCGCGGCGGCCGTCGATGCGCTCATGTTAGCCCCGCCGGTCCGCCGCCGGGACACAACGTTCCGTGTGGATCGAACTGAGCCTTGACCGCGCGCATCACGCGCCCTGGGGCAGCGCCGACATCATTCCATGCCGCGACCGAGGCGATGACCGACGGCGGTGCGGCGAGCACCGCCAGGTAGCCGGCTTTCGCCGCCGTCCACTCGCGGGTTGCAGCGGCAAAGCGGGCGATCGCTGCGGCCTCGCCGTCGACGCGCACCATCAGCGCACCTAACGGGATGCGGCCGGCCAGGCGGAATCCGACACCATGGTCGGGACCGCGGCGAGCGATCCAGTCGGCTGCCGTCGCAACGCTGGCCGACGGAACGTTCAATCGAAGCCACATGCCGGAATCTGCTGCGGTCACGCCGTCGTGACGCGCCCACGCGGTGTCCTCGGCGGAGCCTTGCAGCAATTCCGCCTTGGCGCCGAGCGGACCGGCGAGCGCGATGACCTGTCCGGCCTGCGCGTCGGCGGCCGCGGCGGTCGTTTCGAAGCGAACCAGGATTCGCGGGACCGGTGCGCTGCTCTCGGCGTGAATCTCGAACGCACTCGGCACCACTGGGGCGCCTGCGATCGCTCGCGAGACGGCAGCGAACGCGTCGTGGCTGTCCACGACGATCGAGACAGTACGGGACGCGGCGGGCAGCGGAGACAGCTTAAACGTGGCGGACGTGATGAGCGCCAGACTGCCGAACGACCCACACAGAAGCCGGCAGAGATCGTAGCCGGCCACGTTCTTCACGACCCGTCCGCCGGCTTTGGCGCGCCGGCCGTCGGCGAGGATGTACTCGACGCCGATGACCAGATCGCGCGGCGCTCCGTAGCGCACGCGGCGCGGACCGCTGTCGTTGGTCGCGAGCAGCCCACCGACACTGGACGACCCGCCGGCAAGCGGATCCAGTGGCAGCCATTGTCCTTCACGCGCCAGGTGCGCGTTGAGATCGGCCAACGATACGCCAGCGGCCGCCGTTACCGTGAGGTCGCCGGCGCAGTGATCGACCGGCTCGCGCAACGCCGCAACCGACAGAACCGCGTCGAGGCGCGACGGCGGCGCTCCCCAATTGGCTTTTGTCCCGTGACCGCGGATGACCAGCGCTTGGCGTGCCTGATTCGCGTCACGAAGCATGTCCGCCGCTTGAGCCGCGTCGACCGGCTCGAGCAGCCGCGGCGACGTGGCCGTGTCAGCGGCCATCAGAATCGCTCCGCGAGTCCCGCGCGCTCGACGGGATGCGCGCGATAAGGCCCGGGGACCTCTCCGCACAGGCGCGGGGTCGGAAACACCTTGCCGGGATTGCAAAGACCCGAAGGGTCGAAGGCGCAGCGGACGCGCTGCATGGTGTCGAGATCGTCGGCGGAGAACATCGCCGTCATGTATTTCCTCTTGTCCATGCCGATGCCATGCTCGCCGGTCAATGATCCGCCGGCGTCGATGCAGTACTCGAGAATCTCCGAGGCCACGCGCTCGGCGTGCTCGGCCTGGCCGGGGATGGATTCGTCGTAGCAAATGAGCGGGTGCAGGTTGCCATCGCCGGCGTGAAACACGTTGCCGATGCGGAGTCCCGATCGGGCCTCCAGCTCCCGAATGCGGCGCAGGACCTCGGGGAGCCGCGTGCGCGGCACGACGCCATCTTGAACGTAGTAGTTCGGCGACACCCGGCCCATCGCCGCGAACGCCGCCTTTCGTCCCTTCCAGATGCGGTCGCGAGCGCCCGCGTCGCGAGCGATCTCCACGGTCTCGGCGCCAGCGCTGCGGCACACGCCCTCGACGGTTGCGAAAAGCTCGCGAACCTCGACGTCCGGTCCATCGAGCTCGACGATGAGGACGGCATTCGACGGCGGGAAATTCGGGTGGACGGACGCCTCGGCGGCGTCGATGGTCAGGCGGTCCATCATCTCCACCGCCGCCGGGACGATGCCGCAGCCGATGATGGCCGACACGGCCGCACCGGCGGCGTCAATCGACGAGAACCCGGCCAGCAGCGTGAGCACTGCCTCGGGGCGGCGGAGGATGCGCACGGTCACTTCGGTAACCACCGCCAACGTGCCTTCTGAGCCGACCAGGACGCCCAGCAGGTCCAGTCCGGGCGGGTCGACCGACGGGCCGCCAATCCGAGCGACGTCGCCATCCGCCAGAACCGCTTCCACGCCCAGGACGTGGTGAACGGTGAATCCGTACTTCAAGCAGTGCGCACCGCCCGAGTTTTCCGCCACGTTCCCACCAATGGAGCAGACCACCTGGCTCGAGGGATCGGGTGCGTAGTAGTAGCCGAAAGGCGCGACACGCCGGGTGATCTCGAGATTCGTCACACCGGGTTCGGCCACGACGTACTGGTTCTCGATATCGACGTGGCGGATGGCCGTCATCCGCGACAGAGATATAAGCACTCCGTTTGGGACCGGCAGTGCCCCGCCCGACAGCCCTGTTCCATGACCGCGCGCGACGAAGGGCACGCCATGCGCGTGACAGCGTCGAACGACGGCCTGGACTTCGGCAGTATTCCGCGGCAGGACCACGAGGCCGGGCGTTGCCCGCAAATGCACAAGGGCGTCGGACTCATAGGTCAGCAGGTCCGCCGGCTCACTGAGGAGGCAATCCGCAGGGAGGACTCCGGCGACGTCGGTGAGAAAGCTTGCGGACAGAGACACGGTGAGCTGATTATGCGCTGAAATGCGCAGCTGACGCAGTGCGCGCCGCTGCTCGTGCCGATACTAAGACTGGTCTCCCCGGCCGATTCCCGGCCGGCACGACCGTTGCGGGAGGTTCGGGGGCATGGCGTATGACGGCAGGCTGGCGGCATCCGGCGTCGTACGTTTCGAATTGACCGCGCTCGGAGAAGGCGGGCCGTTCAAATTGACGGTCGTTCACTCCCACGGCACCATCGTCGAGTACTTCGCCGACATGACCGTGGCTCTGAGAAGACAGGGTGAGATCGAGGCGCTGCTTGCCGCAGCCCGGTGCCTCTGACATGGCAGTATGAGCAACGTATCGGCCAAGGTACTCATCATCGACGACGACCAGGCGGTCACCGAGACGTTTGCCCGCATGCTGCGTCTCGAAGGCCACCAGGTTCGCACGGCGCACGACGCCGAATCGGGCCTCCGCGAGGCCGACGCCGTTCAGCCCGACGCGATCATCGTCGACCTGCGCATGCCGCTCATCAACGGCCTGGGCTTTCTGTATCGCCTGAGGGCCGACGCACGCTACCAATCGACGCCGGTCGCCATCGTCACCGGCGACTACTGCCTCGACGACAGCATTTCTCGAGAGCTGACCGAGCTCGGCGCCCAGCTGCACTTCAAGCCGTTGTGGCTCGAAGATCTCGTGGAGCTGGCCTACTCGCTGCTGGCGCACGGGCGTTCGCAGAGCTCCTCTCAGCCGGCGACGAACTGACGGCCGCATTCAATTCCGTAATTCCGCTGCGATTTCTGCACTCGGCAGCTGGGTTGCTTCCGATCTGGCCTGAGTCGCGGTTGATCGGCTCGTGCAGGTCTGTGCAGCGTGGCGGGGAAGGCGGATGGCACCGCCGTTGTTAGCTCGGGAACGGATGCGGATTTTCAACCGCGGGGACGGGCTGCTCGTTGCCGGGCTCATCACCTGCGCCGCGGTGATGTTCGGCCAGCCCTTGAGGCGGGTGCTGAGCCTGGCCGAAGAGCTGTCGCGATCCCAGGGCATCGACCTGGTGCCCGGACTTGTCATACTGGTTCTGGTCTTCACAGTTCATCAACGGCAGAAGCAGCGCGACACCGCAAGCGCGATGGCGCTGGCGGCCCGGGATGCCGAGGAGGCCCGTCGCGCCGCGCAGGAGATGAAGCAGCTGGTCGATGCTTCGCATGCCCTGTCGAACGCCCTCGACCAGAGCCAGCTACGCATCGAAGCCTGGCGCCACGTGCCGGGGTTGACCGGGGGGCGGCCGGCTTGGGTCGCCGTCACGGCCCTTCACACGTCGCAGTGGATCATGGAGCCCGACGGCGAGCGCGAAAGGCACACGCTCGAACTCGTTCCGACGCTGATGGCCCTCACCGAGGCGGGAGAACGGCGCCACAACGGTTGGGCGCTGTTCCAGCTGCGGAGCTCTGGACGGCCATTCGGCGTGCTGGCGGTGCAGGACACGCCGGCACTGTCCGCGGTCGACGAAAGCCGAATCGAGACGCTCGCGGCCATCCTCAGCATCGCCGCCAAGAACGTCCAGCTGTTCGCCGAGATGCAGATGACCAGCGTCTCCGACGGCCTCACGGGGTGCTTCAACCGGGCGCACGCCTTCGCCACCCTCGACAGCGAGATCCGCCGGGCGAAGCGGCACAAGCGGCCGTTGTCGGTCATCATGCTCGACGTTGACGACTTCAAGGGCATCAACGACACGCAGGGGCATCTGTGCGGCGACGGCGTCCTCGAGTCGATCGGCGACACCCTGCGGCGGACCTTGCGGTCGAGCGACGTGAAGAGCCGCTACGGCGGCGACGAGTTCCTCGTCATCCTGCCCGAAACTCCGGCCGACGGCGCCGAGCAGGTCGCCGATCACCTGCGGCGTGCGATCGAACGCGCTGAATATGCCGGCCGGACACGTCCGTTCACCCTCACCGTCAGTGTTGGAGTGGCCACCGCGCTGCCCAACGAAACCGACGCACTGGCGCTGGTCGGGCGCGCCGACGCCGCGCTCTATCGCGATAAGAGCAACCGTCGCACTCTTCGCCTCATGCCGTCCGCCGAACTCACGGCTGAGTCGCCCGTCGCACCCGCGCGCTCATAAAAAGCCGAACCCCGGCTGCGGTATCATCCGAGCATCCCCATGCGCCGGTTCTTGTCGTGTTTGAGCCTCGCTTGTCTCGCCCTCGTGGTGGGTTGTGGCGGCGGCCCACCGGCGCCGCCATCAACGGGCGGCGACGACGGATCCGTCTACCAGTTGCGAGGCAACGAGCGCCTCGGTTGGGACCAAAGTGCCGACACCGAGGCGGAGCTCTCCGGATTCCGATTCCGTCTGTTCGTGGACGACAGTGCATCCGACATGCTCGACGTCCGCTGTGCTCAACTGAGGGCGGACGGCACTGCCGCCTGCAGCGGGCGGATACCGTCGATTAGCACCGGCCGGCACACCCTGGCCCTGGTGACCGTCAGCGCCAGCGGTGTGGAGAGTGAGCGCTCGGCGGGAATCCAGGTGATGGTTCTTCAATCGTCATCGTCTCTGGTTACGTCCGATGAGTTCTATTCAGTTGTCGGCACGTCTTCGGCCGCCGGCACGGCCGCGACGGTCAAGGCGGCTCTCGACGAAGGCATCCAGCCCTCCGACGGTTTGCGACTGCAGACCGTCAGCGCCGGTCTAAATGAACCCACCGATTTGGCGGTCACGCCGGATCGCCGAGTGCTCGTCGCCGAACGACTCGGTGACGTCCGTGTGGTTTCGAATGGCGTGCTGCAGACGCGGCCGGCGATCGCTCTCAACGACGTCTGGGCGGGCGATGGCGCTGGCCTGCTCGGCCTCACGATCGACCCTGCCTTCGACAAGAATCACTACGTCTATGTCGTCTACACGACTGACCGAGGGTTCCGGGTCGCGCGTTTTCGCGAGGCCGGTGGGACGCTTGGTGAACGCGCCATTCTGCTGGACGGGATCACGTCGGCCGCGCAAGCCGCCGCGGCGCTGCGCTTCGGGCCCGACAGCAAACTGTACGTGAGCTTCGACGACGCCGGTGATATCAGCCGCGCCGGCGACCTCGGATCGTTCAACGGCAAGGTGTTGCGATTCAATCCGGACGGCAGCGTCCCGCCGGATCAAGCCGGCCTGACGCCGGTCTACGTCGCCGACGTCAGCGCCGCTCGAGCCTTCGACTGGGCGCCGCGCGGCGACTTCTGGATTGCCGAGGGGCGTTCCGAGGGCGGCGGCCTGCTCGACGCCGTCGTCGACGAACCCCGCACGGGACGTCGCGGCCGGATTGCCGCGCGCTACCGCCTGCCCGACGGCCAGGTCCCGTCAAGTGCGTTCTTCTATCGCGGTGGGCTCATCAAAGAGTGGACCGGTGCTCTGCTGATCGCGCTGCCCGACTCTGGGCAGTTGCTGCGGCTGCGCTTCGACCCTGAAGATGGAACGAAGGTCGTCACCTCTGAGATCGTTCTGGACACGAGCGCCGGGCGAATCCGCGCGGTGACTGGCACCGCCGATGGGCTGGTGTATCTCGCGAATGACGACCGGCTCCTTTCTTTGACACCAAGCTCGCTATCGGACCTTGACCTATTCATCAATCGTTGAGCCTGCACGCATTCCTCAGGCGCGCTTCGCGCGGGCTTTAGTCTTCTCCGGGTCAAACTTCCAGCCCAGCACCGTGTGATTCCTCGAAGGAATTCCGCGTCTGAAAGCGGTCGCGAGTTTGCACGCGATCATCGCAACCACGGAGGCGTGGGCTAGGCGCCGAGTGTCCGGACGCGCTGGCTGGCCTGAGCGTATGACTCTGCTGCCGCCGTACGCCCTGACCCACATCCCCCGGCAGACGGCCCCCCTTCGTGGTCTTCCGCGATCAGCCTGAGGTGATCGTCGCCTCGGGCGACACCGCCGCCTGCAGGTACGCACCAACCTTCGACACCGTCACCGGCGAGCCGAACAATTCAGAGAGGCGCTCGCTCGTCAGCATCGCGTCGCGCGGGCCCGCCGCGAGCACGCGCCCATGCTTGAGCAGGATGACGCGGGAAATCGCCGGAATGATCTCCTCGACCTGATGCGTGACCAGAATCAGCGTCGTGCCGGATTCGGCCACCCGGTTCATGAGAAAGACCAGCCGCTGCCTCGCGACGAGGTCGAGTCCAGTCGCGGGTTCGTCCAGAACCAGGGCGGCGGGCGTCGTGACGAGGGCCCGCGCGACCAGCACGCGGCGGACTTCGCCGGTGGACATTTCGTCGAGAAACCGATGAGCGAGGTGCGTCACCTCCATCCGCGTCAGCGCTTCCTGCGCTTGCTGGCGCATTCGTGGCGTGACGGCGCCAGTCGGCGTCAGCCCGTGCATGCCGAAGAAGCCCGATAGGACGGCATTGAGCGCGCGAATGTGACCCCGGCTGTTGCCGTTCACGAAACGCTGGTGCAGGTCTGCCGACACGACCCCCAGCTGCGGACGCAGTTCGAAGACGGGCCACAGATCGCGGCCCAGCACGCGCACCGAAGGCGTGCCGTCTTCGTGAGGAAATGGGCGGTCCTGATACGTGATGAGCTGCATCAGCGCCGACTTGCCGGCGCCATTCGGTCCCATGATGGCCGTGTGCTCGCCGGCACGAACCGTGAGCGTCACGCGGTCGAGCACGCGCACGTCGTTCTTGACGACGGTGGCGTCGATCAACTCGAGAATCGGTGGAGGAGCCGACTCACCGCGCATGCGTCGCGCCTTGTCCGAAGATGGGCTCTTCGACCCGGATGGTCCACGCGATGTCAGAGGATTCGATCGTGAGGTAGTACCAGCGTGGACGTTCGGCGCTCACGCTGGCAATGCCGTCGCCGGCGCCCCGATGATTCACGGCGTCGATGATCGGATTGCCGCTGTCCGCGCTCCTGAAGATGACGTGGAGGGAACCGCCGGTCGGCGCGGCCTCGGGCCTGGCCTGCCAATGGACGCGAAAGCTGCCGGTATCGCTGGTGAAGGTTTCGGTTTGCAGGTTCGCGGTACCGGCCCACGTTCCGAGCGTCCGCCATCCGACGATGCCGGTTGCGTTCGCCGGCGCCGAGCCATCGCGTCCACAGCTCGCGGTCAGGATGCTGACAGCGATGCTGATAAGCAGACGGCCGCCGGCCCGCACGATGGACGACCCTCGATCGTCAGGTCGGGTCAGACCCGCCGTCCTCATGACTGCCGCGGTTGTCGGTGGCGGACGGCGCCGGCGTGTTGCGCAACAACCAGCGGGCAGTCGCCAACACCGCCAGACCCACGGCGCCGTTCTTCACGAGACGCGACACGCGCGGGGGCGGCGGTGCGGGACGCGGCACCGATCGTTTGCGCGTGCGCCGATCGTCCACCGGAATCCAGCGAGTCAGGAACACGAAGGCCTCGGAGGCGCAGATCGGACATTGGGCCTCCTCGTGCAGTTCTTCGCAGTCGAGACACAGCCGGGCACTTCGAAGCTGCATGACTCAACCAGTCTACAATATGGTCGGGATGGTCGTTGGTCTCGAGTCGTCCGTCGCTGGTCGTCCGACGCTAACGCCATCCAATAACCTCACACTTTGACCGACGACTGACCACTTTGACCAACGACTCACGACCCCGACCACGACTCACGACCATTTCATGAATGTCGCCACCGCGTTAGGCCATGTCATTCCGTTTGCCCTGGCGTCGGGTGTGAATCTCTACGCCACGGTGGCCGTGCTCGGGCTGTGCGCGCGGTTCGAGTGGGTGGCGTTACCCGAACAGTTCCAGGCATTCGCGCATCCAGCCGTAATCGGCGTGGCGATTGCGCTGTACCTCGTCGAATTCGTGGCAGACAAGATTCCGTGGGTCGACACCGCGTGGGATGCCGTGCACACCGTCATCCGCCCGGTCGGCGGCGCACTTGTCGCCGTGGCGGCACTCGGCGACGCGTCACCGTTCGTGCAGGGTCTCGTGGCGCTGCTCGGCGGATCGGTCGCGATGAGCGCCCACGTATCCAAGGCGGGGACTCGCGCCGTCGCCAACGCCAGCCCAGAGCCGTTCACCAACTGGGCGCTCAGCTTCGTCGAGGACCTGTTCGCGATCGGACTATCGTATGTTGCGCTGCAGCATCCGTACATCGCGCTGCTGGTGTCCATCGTCGTGCTCACCATCATCGCGTTGTCGGCGTCGCTCCTGATCCGCGGCATCCGGCGGCGCCTGCGCGCGCCGGCCTAACTGCCGTCGCGGACGATTCGACAGGATTCGATGTCGAAGGTGACGGTGCCGAGCAGCAGGCGCGCCTGATCACGGAAGCCGGCGACGAACTGTACGAAGCGATAAACGTCCGCGAAGTTGGTGACCAGGCCCAGCGACATCCGAAGAGCGCCGGCGCTCTTGCCGGCGCGCTGCTGAATGAGCTGAACGAAGCGCGCCAGATTCATGTCGGCTCCGCCGGCGGCACCGGCCAGCATGTCGTCCTCGGTGAGCCCTTCGGCCGTTTCGCCAGTCCCCGGATTGCAGAAACAGCCCGTCCGCACGGAGATATGTTGCTCGCTGGCGAGCTCCTCGATCCGCCGGTAGTCGACGAGATGCCCGTCCGGATCGTAGATGTTCAGCGTCACCGTGCCGCCGCGCATCTCCGTCGTGATCGGACCGTAGACTCGTACCATCGGCCGCCCGTTGCTGTGACGCAGCGCCACCAACTCGCGAAGCAGCCACGCGGTGAGGCAGCGCACGCGCGTGTTGATCGTGTCCATGCCGACTTCGGCAAGCCGGCGCAGGCCGATTTCGACCGCCGGTATCGACAGATAATTCAACGTGCCGTCCTCGAAGCCGGCTTCTCCGGGGGACAGGCGGTGCGCTCGACCCTGCACCGTGGCGAAATTGACCGTGCCGCCGGCGAACCAGGGCCGGCGCAGCCGATCCAGCGCCTGCCGGCGAATCAGCAGGCAGCCGACACCGGTGGGGTAGCCGAACATCTTGTAGAACGACAGCACCACGAAGTCGGCAGGGGTCGCCTGGAGATCGAGGCGGTTCGTTGGCACGTACGCCGCAGCATCCAGCAGCACGTCCCAACCGCGATGCTGCGCCTCTGAGACGATCTCGAGCGGATGCTTCACGCCGGAAAAGTTCGACTGCGCAGGGAAGGCAAAGAGATTCGGGCACCGAGGGTCGGTGTCGGCCAGTTCGGTGGTCAGGTGCGGGCGATCGAGGCGCAGCTCCGGCGTCGTGAGCGGCGTGTAGTCCACGCGCGCACCACGCGCGCAGGCGAACTCGCGCACACCGTTCACCGAGTTGTGGTTGTCGAACGTGAAGAGGGCGCGGCTGCCCGGCCCGAACGGATAGGCCTCGCCGACAAGTTTGAGGCTGGCGGTGGCGTTGGCCGTGAACACGGCGACGTACTCGTCGCCCGCGTTGAACCACTCGAGCACCGCCCGCCGGGTCCGCTCGACGAGACGCGTCACGGCCGTGGACGATTCGTTCACCGAGTGAGGGTTGCCGAACACGTGCGCCGCGAGCAGGTCGGCATGCGCCCGGATCTGCGACTCGCCGTAAAGGCTCCCTCCGGTGTAATCAAGGTAGACCTGGCCGTGGGCGTCGAGGCGGCCGTAGTCGGCGGCGCGCAGTTCGTCCAGGCGCCGAGTGGAGAGATACTCAGGGGAGGTCGCGGTGAACGCGTCGTATGCCGCCACCAGGCCGGGCAGGTCGGTTGGCTCCACGGCTTGATTCTAGCGCGTCAAGGCGGGTGCTATAGTAGCCGCGCCGTTTGACGCATGCCCGCATCTGGACCCGGCCGTCCGACCATCCTGCTGCTCTTCTTCGGTAGCGGACTCGCCGCTCTCATTTACGAAATCGTTTGGTTTCAGATGCTGCAGCTGGTCGTTGGCTCGTCGACTGTTTCGATGGGCGTGCTGCTGGGGACGTTCATGGGCGGCATGTGCGTCGGCAGCGTGCTGCTCGCCCGCCTCGTCGCCGCTGACCGCCATCCCTTGCGCGTCTACGCGGCGCTCGAAATCGCCATCGGCGTCTGCGGCCTGCTGCTGCTCGTCCTCATCCCCCTCGTCGGGCGGCTGTACACATC